>LNDT01000025.1 GCA_001464715.1 Bdellovibrionales bacterium Ga0074137
GGCGGCCCTGGCAGGACGGCGCGGCGCACTTTGAGCAAAATATTTCGAATTATGAACGGAACAGTCAGCGCGAGCACGGCAGCAATAACGGCGTATTTTGACACTGTGCCTTTCGGGGTGGGAGACTCACCGGGTTGTCGTTCGACCTTGGAGGATTATCTATGCTCGATCTCGTAAGACTCAAGTCCGAAGTTATCAGTGCGAAAGCCTATTCCGAAGTGCGCTACCAAGAAAACTTGGATCTGCGCATGACGATGCTGAACGGACAGCTTGTTTCGAACGTTCAAGAGAGCTCCCGCGGAATTTCAGCGCGCTCTTTTTCGGGCGGGTACTGGGGTTTTTCATCGCACTCGATGCCAACCGTAGAATCGGCGGTCAGTGCTTTGCGTGAAGCCACGCGAAACGCGACGTTCTTGGGTGGGAAAAAACAAAAGAACGCAGCTCTTGCGGAAACCGCGGCTTTGAGTTTTGAGCGCAGTTACGTGACCGGAAAAAAACCAGTCGCGACCAGCGAGTGGATTGATTTCTTGAAAGCTCTGGACGCGAAGATCTTGGCTAAGTTTCCGGGGTTGAAGTCGCGATCGGTGACTTTGGCTGGCCTTGATATGCAAAAGCAGCTTTTGACCTCAAGCGGGACAACACTGCATTCGCTCGTGCCACGCGCGCACATTCACATTTCGATGACGAAAGATTCGGCTCATGGTCCTGTCTCGGCGCGCGATGTGCGCGGTGGACTTGGCCAGCCGCAAGATGTGGTCGATCTTGATCTCTCAAAGTACGACAAGTGGATCGACGAGATTTACGAGATGGTGTCTTTGAAAGCCGAAGGCATTGTTCCTCAAGCCGGCGTTCACGATGTGATCCTGGATGCGGACTTGGCCGGAATCTTGGCGCACGAGGCTGTGGGCCACACGGTCGAAGCCGACTTGGTTTTGGGCGGATCTGTCGCGGGGGATTACTTGGGGGGCGTCGTCGGAAGCCCACTGGTCACGCTTGTGGATTTTGCTCACACTTACAAAGGTCAGCCCGCACCTCAGCCGATTCACGTCGATGACGAAGGTGTCGAAGCCAGCGACACGGTCATTATTGAAAAAGGGATTTTGAAAACGTTCATGAATAACCGTGAAACCGCAGATCATTTTGATCAGGCGGCGACGGGACACGCCCGCGCGTTTTTGTTTTCCGATGAGCCGCTGATTCGCATGCGAAACACCGCGATTTTGCCCGGAGCTTCGAAAGTCGACGACATGATTTCGTCCATCGAAAACGGATACTATCTGTCGAAACCCGGAAACGGCCAAGCGGACACGACCGGTGAATTCATGTTCGCCACCGGATTTGGCTATGAGATTAAAAACGGAAAACGGGGCCGGCCGCTTCGCGACGCGACGATTGCGGGTGTTGCGTTTGAAATGTTGAAGTCCGTTTCGATGATCTCAAGTGATTTCGCGTGGGAGTCCGCGGGCTACTGCGGAAAAAAACAACCCATGCCGGTCGGCATGGGCGGACCTGCGATCAAGTGCCGTGTGCAAGTGGGAGGTGAGTAATGTCGACATCACAAGAAACTTCTTCAAAAGAAACGTCAGGCCTAAATTTTAAATTCCTGGAAGGTGTCCTCGGAAAACTTTCTTCCAGCGGTTTTGATCACGCTGAAGTCATCGCTTCGTCGACGGCCGAAACCGAAATGCAGGTCGATGCTGGGGACGTTTCGCTGTTGCGAAACACCGAGAACATCGAACTCACTTTGCGCGGGATTTCAAAAGGTCGCTATGCGGTTTTGTCTTTGAATCAGCTGGACGAGAAAAGTGTCGCCGCTGGAATTTCAAAACTGGAAGAAGCGGTTCGTTCGGCCCCTGTGGATGAAGCGCGCGCGTTGGCTCCTAAAATGACGATGGCCCCTGTGAAAGAAGGCCCGAATGAACCCGAGCTTGAGACCATGTACACGCGCATGGAAGGGTTCTTGAAACACGTTGGGAAGAAGTATCCTGCGGTGAAATTGGAACAGTCGTCGGTGAAGCACGCGAAAACCAGAATGCTTCGAGCGAATACGCTGGGGCTTCAGGTCGATGAAGAAGAGGGCATGTATTCGGCGATGGCGATGTTCTCTGGAAAACGCGGCGAGAAAATGAGCTCGTTCAATTACTCGGGCGTTCTGGCAAAGGATCTTTCGAAAGAATTTATCGAGATGGGATCTTTTGAGCGGCTCATAGCGAGTTCGGAAAAAGAAGTCGATCACGCGCCGTTTGAGGGAAAATTCAAAGGGTCCGTGATTCTCACGCCGGACGTTGTTTTCGATATGATGGGAACTTGGTTTTCGCACATTCAAGACATGCGCCTGATCGCAGGGACAAGTCTTCTTCGCGATAAGATCGGGCAAAAGGTGGCATCACCGCTTTTGACCGTTCGTGTGGAGCCGCAATCCAAAGAGTTCGCCGTTCATGAACACACCACGGGTGATGGATACCCGGCAAAGCCATCGACCGTGATCGAAAACGGTGTTTTGAAGACGTATCTTTTGTCGGACTATGGTTCGCGAAAGACGGGGCTTCCGCGGTCTGAGAATGGTTTTTCAAACCGCGTGATCGATGCCGGCACCACGGCACTTGAAGAGATGATCAAAAGCACCGAGCGTGGTCTTTTGCTCGCACGCGCGGCGGGCGGTAACCCCGCAGCGAACGGCGATTTCTCGGCCGTGGCGAAGAATTCATTTTTGATCGAAAACGGAAAAGTGACGAGACCCGTGTCGGAGCTCATGCTTTCCGGAAACGCGTTTGAACTGATGAATTCCATTTCGGCCGTGTCGCGCGAACGCGTGAACGACGGCAGCACCCTCACTCCGTGGATCAAAGTCGAAGGTCTCACCCTCGCCGGCGGCTAGAGGTACCCGGTTCTTTTTGCAGAAGCGCTGCGCAAGACCCGGGTGCATGAAGTTCTTGGCGCGCTGCTTCTGCAAAAAGAACCGGGTACCCTCGTTAGAGGACGACGAGGACGATGGAGTTTCCGCGGGCAACGCGGATGAGGTTTCGGCCTTTTACGAGGCGGGACGTGACGTCGCTGGCTTTTGCGACCGGTTGACGATTCACATCTAGGATCACGTCGCCGGCGCGAAGACCGACTCTTGCGGCGGCACCTTTGCCATCAACCTCAGTTATGATCGGACCTTTGGCCTCGGGCGGAACGCGGTAGAAGTCTCGAAGCTTCGGAGTTTCGTCGGAAACTTTAAATCCAAGCTCGTGCGGCGCGGTTCGTCCTGCTGCGGAAGGTGGCCTTTGTCTGTCGTTTCGCTCGGCGACCTGCATGTCTTCTGGATTTTCATCGAGCGTAACATTCAAAGTAACGTTTTTTCTCTTACCGCTTTCTTCGAAGCGAAGAACCTTCATCGGAGCTTTGGTTCCGACATCGCTATCGCCAACGGCCACCATAAGATCCATGGGACCTGTGATTTTTTTGCCGTTGAATTCAACGATAATGTCATAAGGCTTTGCGCCAGCTTTTGCGGCCGCACTTTTTGGCATCACTTGAGAAATAATCACTCCGTCCGTGCTCTCGAGGCCAAGCTCTTGCGCGATGTCGGGCGATACCGGAGCAAGACCGATTCCCAAATAGCCGCGGCGAATGCGTCCATCTTTTTCAAGTTGAAGGACAATGCGCTTCACGTCGTCGATCGGAATCGAAAAACCGATTCCTTGAGCGCGCGCATCGATCGCAGTGTTGACGCCGATCACAAGACCTTTTGCATTCACCAAAGGGCCACCGGAATTTCCAGGGTTGATGCTGGCATCGGTTTGAATAAATGGAATTCGGTTCAGTTCAGGAATCGCGCGGCCCACGGCCGAGACGATACCTTTTGTCATCGTGTGGGCGTGACCGTAGGGATTTCCAAACGCCGCCACCCACTCGCCGACTTGAACATCTTTCGATGATCCAAGTTGCGCGACAGGAAGAGTTCGTTTGGCGTCGATTTTGATCAAAGCAATATCGGTCCGAGCGTCGCGACCTAAAACTTCGGCTTCGTAAAATTTGTCCGACGTGTTGTCGAGTTGAACTTTGATGAGATCGGCTTGAGCAACGACATGGTTATTGGTCAGAATTAATCCGTCCTCGCGAACGATAAATCCGGTGCCAAGTCCCGAAGCTTGCGGTGACTGACGACCTCCGCCGGGACCACCGCGATTGAACGGAGCTCCCCAGAACTGCTCGAAGAGATCTTCCATTGGGTCCCTTTGCCCGCCGCGCGCACTTCGCTGCGGTGGAGCTTGAGAAGAAAAAATGGAAACGACCGAGGGATTAATGAGTTTAGCGAGTTCGATAAAAAGATTCGCTGGAAGTGGCGCGCTGAGTTTACTGGCGTCGAGAGGCGCGTCGGTCTTCGCCGCCGGCAAAGTAAAGTTGGATTTTTTCGCCTGAGCTTCGATGTCCGTTGAGTATGCGCCCGCGAGACCGAGGAGACCTGCCGTCGCTGCCGATGCGACGATTGCCGCCCAAAGAGAAGGGAATTTGGAAGGGGTCAGAGACTTTTTCACGGGTTCACCTCATTAATGAATCTGGCATGGATCGGGAATCATTGACTGAGCAAAAAACTTTAAGAGCCTTGGATGAATTTCATCTTCAGATCTTGAAGTATCGTGGAAATAAATCGCTCTTCGTCGGGCGTGCGATTGCCCTTGGTTTTTTCTGCGAGCATCGAAAGTAAATCGATATTAAAGCGCGCAAGCTCGGTGTCTTTTTCGATTTGTCCCGACGCCGGATTGGGCGCAAGACCGAGCGACATGGCCGCACTTGAAGCGATCGACAAAACCAAGGTCGAAAAAGACGCTTCCATTCCGGGAGCAAGACCTGAGCTTTTTTCTGGTGTTGTTTTTTCAGTCATTTTTGGCTCTCCATTTGGGAATCTGAGTTCATTTTCAAAACTGTCAAGCAGGCTCGATTCAGACCTTTTTCCTAGGGCGGATAGCGATCGATCAAAGCTCCGATACGGGTACGGACATTGGGAAGTGTGCGATCGTACCGAGAGTTTCGAAAGGAGTTCAATGTGACAACCGTCACGGTGTCGAGAGCGCTGTCGCTCATCTTAGAAACCCGCGGTTTTGATTTCATCATCGCTTCCAAAGTCCAGAGTGCGCGCGCCCAACCCTCGCGACTTTCTCCATGAGAGGCGACCCATTCGTCCAGTTTGAAAATTCGACCGCGCCCCAGGGAAAGACGTAACAGGCGGCCAGAAATAAAACTTAGTCCCATGACGTCGATCAGACGGTAGAGTCCTCGCGCGGCAGTCGCTGCGGCCGTCCACTGGCAGGCGATTTTTGCGACCTCAAAACTCATGATCAATCGAAGCTCGTCGCGCGAGAGTTTTTCGACCAAGGCATGTGAAATTACAATCGTCGACCGCGACGGACTTATTCCCACCGAAAGACAAAAGTAATCGTCGCTATCGGCAAGAGCCACAGTCGGCTGCGGAATGTGGGCTCGGTCACTGGCCTCGCGGACGGCTGAGAGAAGTCCCCACGTATCGCGGCCTTCAAGCTCCCACGAAGAGAGTTCACGCAAAATTTGATTTGGCGATAAAAACAAAATCCAAAGATTCAAAAGCAATGTTGCGATAAAACCAAGCACAAGTCCGAAGCGGCCACCGAACTGAACTCCCACCAAAAGAAACGCCGCCGAAATTGCGAACAGAAAAATCCAAATTTTCAGGGCATCAAGACCAGGCTCCAGCGCTTCAGGACGTGGGCGCTCCAGCGCGCGGGGTCCGAATCCTCGGGGGTTCTGATTGATGCGTTGGCCTCGCCGAAATTTTTCAGAGCGCCGGGATCGCCACTCTTGGCGGCGAGACTTCAAGGTGCGTTTGATGTCTTCCCACAAACTGGTCTCAGTGTTCGAGTTTGCGGTTGTTTGTGGGGGTGTTTTCGTTTCAGCCATGACCGTACTATAGTCCGTATTTAAGCACCGCGTTGCCAAGGTCTTTTCTGGCGGTTGCCGCACTTGGCCTACGAGGACACAATAAGAGGGCGTTTCTAAGGTTGTTTCTTTAAGCGCACATAGGGAGTCAGAACGTGTCAGATAAATCTTCGTCAAGTGTCGATGTCGCAGCTTTGAATGCAGCGATCAAGCAAGAGGCTCAGTTCGTCGATCGCATGATGCTTGAAGTGAGTAAAGCGGTTGTCGGGCAAAAAGAAATGGTCGAAGGAATTTTGATGGGCCTTCTTACCGGCGGCCACGTTCTGCTGGAAGGTGTTCCGGGTCTTGCGAAGACGCTGACGATTTCGAGTGTCGCAAAAACCATCTCGCTTGATTTCGGACGAATTCAATTTACGCCGGATCTTCTTCCCTCGGATCTTATTGGAACGATGATCTTTAATCCTAAGTCTGGCGAGTTTGCTCCGAAAAAAGGCCCGATTTTTACTAACATCGTTTTGGCCGATGAAATTAACCGTGCGCCCGCAAAAGTTCAGTCCGCACTTTTGGAAGCGATGGCGGAAAAACAAGTCACCATTGGGGATACGACCTACAAACTTGAAATGCCGTTCTTGGTTTTGGCGACACAAAACCCGCTCGAGCAAGAGGGAACGTATCCTTTGCCGGAAGCGCAGATGGATCGTTTCATGTTTAAGATCAATGTCGAATACCCTTCGAAGTCAGAAGAGTACGAGATCATGAATCGTATGGGTCAAGATAAACAGCCTTCGATTGAAGCTGTGATTTCAAGAGAAGACTTGGTGCGCGCAAGGTCCCGCGTGGATCAGATTTATGTCGATGATAAAATTCGTCACTACATTGTCGATCTTGTCATGGCGACGCGCGAGCCATCGAAGTACGGCTTGGGTGCACTGGCACCACTTGTTCGCGTCGGTGCTTCGCCGCGCGCGACGATCTCGCTCATTCGTGCAGCAAAAGCCCACGCGTTCATTCGTGCTCGTGGATATGTGACCGCTGAAGATGTCAAAGCTGTTGCGCCGCTCGTCTTGCGTCACCGTTTGATTCTGTCGTTTGAAGCCGAGGCCGAAGAGATCAAGAGCGATCAAATCGTGAAAGATCTTTTGAGCCACGTCGAAGTTCCATAACCCGAAAGTGAGTCGCCGTGTCTCTTCCTCCAGAGATTCGAAAAAAAGTGAGATGGCTCGAAATCTCGACGCGAAAGCTGGTGAACTCATTGTTCACTGGAAGCTATCACTCGGCCTTTAAAGGCCAGGGCATGACTTTTTCTGAATTCCGAGAGTATGTTCCAGGCGATGATGTGCGCACGATTTCATGGGCTTTGACCGCAAGAACCGGCAAAGTCTATATCAAAAAATTTGATGAAGAGCGTGAACTCACATTGATGTTGGTCGTCGACGTCAGCGGATCTCTTGATTTCGGAACGGGTTCTGATTTCAAAGGTGAAATTGCCACGCACCTTTCGGCGCTTCTAGGATTTGCTGCGCAGAAGAACAACGACCACGTTGGACTTCTACTTTTCAGCGACCAGGTCGAGCACTTTGTTCCGCCGAAAAAAGGTCGAGGCCACGTCAACCGAATTTTACGAGATCTCTATTTTCAAAAACCACTCCATCGAAAAACGAAAATCGCTGCGGCAACGCAGTACCTGCAAGGCGTTCTTAAAAAGAAAGCCATCGTTTTTGTTTTGTCAGACTTCGGTGACGAGAACTTTGCCGAGTCGCTGAAGACAATGTCGAAGAAGCACGATGTTGTGGCGATTGTGGTCGATGATCCGGCGGAAAGAATTTTACCTGCCGTCGGTCTTGTTGATTTTCGCGACGCCGAGACGGACCAGATCGTCACTGTCGATACTGGTTCGAGAGCTTTTCGCGAAGCTTTTGAAAGAGAGATGAAAAAACGTTTCGAAGTTCGCGAGCGCGAACTTCGAAAAGCGGGTGTCGACCGCGTGGATGTTTCGACCAATTCAGACTTCGTAGCTCCTCTTGCGGCGTATTTTAAAAGACGCTCCGCCGGAGGTCGCCGGTGACGGAAGTAGTCTGGCCCTGCGAAGTTTCTGGTCTTCCCGAAGGGGATCTGACTGTCGGCGCACCGTTTGATTTGAAATGTTCGGGACCGGACGTTCAGTCGTTGGTGGCGACAAATCTTTCGCTTGAACTTCCTAAACCGGATGCGTTTCGTCTTAAGATTCTTGAAAACAAAACGACCACGTCAACGGCTGTCGAGTTTCGGGTCACAAGCTATATGCCTGGCCCGACGACTTTGAAGGAAGTGATTCTCACGGACGGTACACAGCGGATCAAACTGACGGGTATCGAATTCACCGTGACTTCAGTCATCAAAGAGGGCGAGCCGCCCGAGCCATTTCCGCCTCAAGCACCGGTGGATCTGGCTTGGCCACTTTGGGCGTGGGCTGCGATTGGTCTTGCGGTCACTTTAGTTTTAGTTTCCATTTTGTTGATTGTTCGTCGGCGTCTAAATGTTCAAAAATTTAAAGCGTGGCTTGATTCCGAGCGGACGCCGCTTTCGCCGCGCGATCATTTGAGCCGCGAACTTCGGCGCGCGATGAAAGAGCGTGATCCAAAAAACCAAATATCGGTTCTTGAAACTGCAACAAGAAGATTTCTTTCGTTCGAGTACTCAGAGCCTCTTATGACCGCTTCGAGCCGTAAAATTCTAAAAACTGTGCTTCGCCGAAATCCCCAGGATAAAAAACGTCTCACGCCTTTAACCGTGCGTTTGTTCGGCGAGTTCGAACGTGTCAGCGAAAGCTTGGCCGCGGGGAAGCTTTCAGATCAAGAAGCATTGAATGTGACTCTTCCTCAGATTCACGAACTCACGCGCGAGTTCGCCGAAAGCTTATCGAAGCCTTCAAAGGCTCGAAGATGAGGCTTTTATGAGTTGGTATTCACCGTGGGCCTTTGCTGCGATTCCAGTTTTTATCGCTCTGTGCATGTGGGCTTATTGGCGTTCAAGGCACCGCGCGGCCACAGTTCAATTTTCATCGTTGAGTCTTTTCAAAGGTCTTCCTCGGCCCTGGCGGACAAAGTTTCTTTGGCTTCCGGCGGTACTCAGTTTGCTGTCTCTTCTTTTGATGGTCTTAGCTTTGGCTCGTCCGCAGCGCGCCGATACAAAAGTGCGAAAGAATGTCGAGGGCATCGACATTATGATGGTTCTTGATGTCTCCGATTCGATGCTGATTGAGGACATGAAGCCCAATCGTCTTGAAGCCAGTAAAAGAATGCTCTCTGAATTTGTAAGTCGACGAGCGACGGATCGTTTGGGTTTGGTGATTTTTTCTGGCGAAGCGTACACGCGGGTACCGCTCACGCTGGATTACAAAGTCCTTCAAGACAGCATTTCGGCAATCAAGATCAGCAGAAATATTAAAATGGGTACAGCGATCGGAGTCGCTCTTGCGGCAGGTGCGGGTCGGCTGAAAGATTCCACGGCCCGGTCACGAGTCATGGTCTTTTTAACCGACGGCGAGAACAATTCCGGAACGATTGATCCCGAGACGGCTCTTGATATCGCCAAGGGTTACGGAATTCGTATCTATTCGATTGGTGCCGGTGTTGACGGCGACGCTCAGCTTCCGATCGAGACCCAAGATGCGTTCGGACGAAAAGTGAAACGTTATCAGCCCATTCATTCCACTGTGAATGACGAGCTGCTTGGAAAAATGGCGGAAGAGACGGGCGGTAAGTACTACCGAGCGACCGACAATACATCGCTCAAAAAAGTATTTAGCGACATTGATCGGCTTGAAAAGTCGAAGATCGATGTGAATCAGTACACAAAATACGCCGAGCTCTATGAGCCGTGGCTTTTGTGGGGTTTGGTTCTTTTTCTACTGTCGTGGCTTCTTCAAATCACTGTTTTCAGGAAGGTGCCGTAATGCGTTTTGCACATCCTGAGTGGCTTATGCTTTTGTGGATTCTTCCAGCGTTCTGGGCTGTCTCATTTTTTACCATGAAACGAGCGCGCGCGAAACTTGATCGGGGACTTGGCCAGCGAATGGCCCCGCTGCTTTCGCGCCAAGTTTCGCCCGGACGCCGAAGACTTAAGTTTGTGCTTCGTTCGCTGGCGCTGGCATTTGCGATTGTCGCACTCGCAAGGCCTCAGGCCGGCAAAGGTCTTTCAGAAATTAAAGTTCGCGGCGTCGAGATGATGGTTGTTCTTGATGTGTCGACTTCGATGTTGGCCGAAGATGTAAAGCCCTCACGGCTTCAGTTTGCAAAGGCCGAACTGACGAGACTTCTTGATATGTTGGCTGGAGACAAAGTTGGTCTTGTCGGATTTGCGGGCTCGGCGCTGCTGTTGTCGCCGCTGACCAATGATGTTTCATCGCTCAAGATGTTTCTTGATTCTTTAAGTCCCTACTCGGTGTCCACACAAGGGACTTACTTTACTCAAGCGCTCAGCGAAGCGGCCGATGCTTTTGGCCGCGGCGGTGTTGAAGATGATGACCAAGTTCGCACAACCCGCGTGATTTTGGTTTTGAGCGACGGTGAAGATCAAGAAAAAGGCGCCCTGGAGCTTGCAAAGAAGCTTGCGAACGAAGGTGTTCGTATTTTTACGATCGCTTTTGGTACCGAGCGCGGCGGGCTGATTCCTATCCGCGATGAACGCGGCTATTTGCGAAGCTACAAAAAAGACAACGCAGGAAAAGAAGTCGTCTCCCAAGTGAAGGGAGAGTTCTTAAAAGAGCTCGCCAAAGTGGGCCAAGGGTCATTTCACTTTGCTACTTTTGGCGGAAACGAGGCGCGCGCGATAAAAGCTGATATCGATCGTCTTCAGAAAGCAGAGTTCTCTTCAAGTCTCTCGACCCAATACGAAGAGAGATTCCAGTGGTTTCTTGCCGTAGCCCTTTTACTTTTAGCGCTCGAACTTTTGATCGCCGAACGGTCAGGACCGGACCGAGTTTGGCGCGGCCGCTTTGAGTCGGGTCTAAAATCATGGGTTGGCTGGTTTGTCGTGCTTTCAACCTTGATCACGGTGGGGGCGCCAACACGTGCCCATGGGGATGAACTTCGAGGCGTTCGCCGCAATAACCAAGCGGTTGAAGATTTCAAGGCGGAACGTGCGTCGGAATCCTTGGATGGATTTAAACAATCACTGGCCGATTTGCCGGATTCGCCGGAAGTGCATTTCAATCTTGGGAATGGTTTTATTGCCAATAAAGATGAAGACAAAGCGCTCACAGAGTTCGCTGTAGCTCTTCGTCAAAATCCGTCGAATGAACTTGCCTTCAAGATTCACTTCAATCGAGCGACCGTATTGGCGGCGAAGAAAAATATTCCCGAAGCTTTAGCCAGCTACCAAGAGGCGCTCAACCTTAAGCCAGACTCCATCGAAGCAAAAAAGAATATCGAACTTTTGGTGGCTTCGGGCGAAGGTGACGGCGAAGGCGACAAAGAGCAAAAGAGCGACGATAAAAAAGAAGGCGATAAGGGAAAAGACCCAAAAGAAGATTCGAAAGAGCCAGATCCTTCAAAGCCGCCTGAAAAAAAGAATCCCGCGGGTAAGCCCACGCCGCGTCCTTTTAAATCCGAGCAGCTCACGCAGCAAGATGTCGGCAGAATTTTAGATGAGTTGAAACGTCAAGAAGATCAGATCCGCGAGAAAATGCAGCGTGAGGGATCGAAAGATGCCCCACGGGACAAGGACTGGTGAAGCCATGAGTTTTTCCAAATTGGTGGTTTTGCGATTCGCTAATATCGTCATTGCATTGGCTGTTTTGTTTTTTGCATCCGTGGGTGTAAAAGCGCAGGCGCCTGCAAAGTTTGAAGTCAAAGCCTCGGTCGATCGCCGAGCGATTGATCCTTCGGACACCATCGTTTTTTCGGTGTCGATTGAATCAGAAGAAGAGGTCGACTTTCAGCCGCCGACTCTTCCGCCGCTGGCGGAGTTTGAAGTTCTAAGCCAGTGGCAGGGAAAAGAAGTTCGCGCAAATCTCATCAATACACCGACGGGCCCACAGTTTAAGTCAGTTCGTCGTGTTGTTTTTAACTGGCAGCTTTCACCAAAAAAACTTGGTTCGCTTACGATTTTTCCTGTCGAGGTTGTTGTCGAAGGAAAAAGTGTTCGAACAGGGGCCGTCTCTGTTCAAGTGGCCAGCGGGGCTCGAAGTCGAGGTCTTGCGAAACCGGCACCAGGATTCGGTAACGATGATTCCGAGGCATCGCCCGACGAGGAAGAGGATCCTTTTTCCCAGCTCCTTCGGCGAGGAATGCGACAGGCCCCACAAGGAGGCGCGCGCACGCTTCCGAAAAATTCAAACGAAGCATTTTTTATTCAAGTCGAAACCGACAAAGCGGAAGCTTACGTCGGCGAACAGGTCACAGTTTCTTTTTACCTCTACACGACGGGTATGATTCGCGATCTCGACACTTTGAAATACCCTTCGCTGAAAGGTTTCTGGAAAGAAGACATCGAAATAGCGACGCACTTAAATTTCCAGCAGGAAGTCATTGATGGTGTCGCCTACAAAAAAGCACTGTTAGCATCCTTCGCTTTATTTCCTATCAAAGAGGGACAAGCGGTTATCGATAGCTACAAAGCAAAGTGCACCGTGCTTTCTGGCAATGATCCCTTCGGCGCCCTCGGCATGGGCCGCGCGTTCACTTACACGAAGGCGTCGGAGCCTCAAAAGATCAAAGTAAAGCCTCTTCCGCTGGAAGGACGTCCGGCTGATTTCTCAGGGGCGGTTGGAGATTTTCAAGTCACCGCGCGAATCGAGTCCAACAATGTCGTCGCCAACGAGCCTTTTCCTTTTAAGATTCGCTTTGAAGGCCGCGGAAATGCGAAGCTGATCGACATTCCGCCCTTTCAGCCGCCCGAGGGAATGGAGCTATACGACAAACAAAACGATTCAAAGTTTTTCGGATGGGGCACGAGCTTCAAAGAATTCACTTTGCAGCTGATCCCGCGCCGTGACGGCGAATTCGTAATACCGCCCATCACGACGTCGATGTTTGATCCGCAAACTAAAAAGTACGTCACTCGTTCCACCGAAGAGCTTCGACTGCGCGTTGGTGCGGGAAGTGCTGGCGCGCGGGGGGGCTCGCAGAACTTTACCAATTCACAAGCAAAGTCCGAGGCCGCGGCGGCAAAACCTAAAGGACCCACCGAGCCCCTACTGATCGAAGAGTTTAAACCAAAATCTCAGTGGACCTTGGCACAAGCTGTCGGCGGTGCCTCTGGACTCTATCTACTTGTTTTGATGGCACTGGGATTTGTTGCGAGTCGTGAACTTGGATGGGGACGCGGCCGGCCACGATTAAGTCGTCGAATTCGGGTTCGTGTTCGAGACCTTGATGCGTTTTCTTCAAAGGGTGATTTTAGGAAAGTCGGCGTCGGTGGAGTCAATCTGATGACGTTTGCTCTTTCTGAAATCGTCGGCGATCGTGTTTCTGACCGCGAAGTTTTAAAACTTCTCGAGGCGACTCCGCCTTCGATTCGTCAAGAGTGCGGACCGACGATTCAAGCCGTGCTTCAGAGGTTCGAACATTTAGCGTTTGCGCCGGAGTCGGTGATTTCTGACGAGAAACAGCCGGCGAATCTGAAAAGCTTGATCAAAGAGGCTTCGAAGGTTCTTGAGCGTGTGGTTCAGCTTTCAGGGTCCGACGAACAATCTGCTTAATTCGCAAAAGATCAAAAAGCATTTTGAGTGGGTCAATCCAGATTCTAACTTTGGAATCTGGAGAGTTGACCCAGCGAACAGGAATAGCCGCGACTTTAAAGCCAAGCTTTTCGGCGAGAAGTAAGACTTCAACATCAAAAGCAAACCCATCAGTCTTTTGCCGAGAGAAAATCGGGCCAACAGTTTTCCGTCGAAAAGCTTTAAAACCACATTGCGTGTCGCGAATGCCAGAGACTCCTAGAGCCAGAACAAAGCGGTTGAAACATCGACCCATAGTTTCGCGGGCCCAGCTTTGTTTTCTCAAGATCTGACTTTTTGCCTCGGCTCTGGAGCCAATTAAAATGTCGATCTCGGGTCGCTTCTGGAATTCGACCATAAACTGAAAAACTTCAGCGAGCGGAGTCGATAAGTCAGCGTCCATGAAAAAAACAGTTTCACCGCGGGCGAGGTTCATTCCGGTTCGAACCGCAAAACCCTTGCCGCGCTGCACATCATTGGCGATGAGTTTGAAAACGGGGTCGCCCGCTATCGCTTGCCGGGCGAATTCGACGGTCCGATCCGTCGACTTTTCAACGACGATGATGATTTCAAGTCCTTCGATGGTTCCGAAGAAAGAGCGAAGGCTCCTTATTGAATCGGGTAGCCGACGCTCCTCGTTGAAGGCCGGGATAACGATTGAGAGCGAAGGATTGGACGAGCTCACCATAGGTGATAGCTTATTCGAACAAATGGTCGCACCAAAAGAAAATCGCCATGACTCGCAAGATTCGTTACGGCACCGGCTTGGTCAGACGCTTGGGCCGAATCTGGGTCCGACACTGAGACGGAACCTGAAGCCGACGTCTTATCGCGGTTGGTTTTGGCTTTTGGTACTGGCGGCGGGATTTTTTCGATTTTTCTCGTTGGGTCTTAAGCCGCCCCACTTTGATGAGGGAATTAACGGTCATTTCGTCTTGTCGATTTGGCGCGACGGATTCTACACCTACGACCCAACTAATTTTCATGGACCACTTTATTTCTACCTTTGCCATTTGGCCGAGGTTGTTTTGGGTCGAAGTATAGAATCGTTTCGGTTCATGAACGCGGTCTTGGCCATGACTCTGGTCGCTTTGATTTTTCAGTTTCGCCGTTTCATCGGTGGTTCCGCTGTGCTCGCAGCGGCTGTGATTGCGGTGAGCCCAGCATTTACATTCTATGGTCGCTACGCAATTCATGAGACGCTCTTTATTCTTGGCCAAGTTTTGTTCGTCTACGGTCGCTTCGAGTGGTTTTCGCGTCCCAGTCGTCGTGCGCTGGTTCTGATAGCGACGGCGCTTGTGATTTTACTTGCGACCAAAGAGACCTTTTTCATTTTTCTTGGGACCTGGTTCATTGCTGAAGGTTTTATCGCTTTTATGGAGCGACTCGAGTGGGGGCGAAAGAAGCCTGGATTTTCATGGACTGGTTGGCGAGCGCTTCCAGGAGCTGAGAAGCGAAAGCTTTTATTCAGCGGACTCACCATTTCTGTGATCGCTGTTTTTTCCACGCTCGTCTTGTTCAACGGTTTTTTTGAAAATCCGAAGGGCGCCACCGATTTTTTTCGAGCCTTTAACTTCTGGTCGTCGACAGGAACAACCGGTAACGGCCACGAGAAACCTTTTTTCTACTGGCTTGAGATTCTATTTCGCTATGAGTGGGCTCTTCTGTTCGGTCTTTTGTTTTCTCTTTTCACGACGATCCTCATGGGGCGTGACGCTCGCAAAGAGCGTCTTTTGCTGCTCTTTGGTTTTGGCCACTGGCTGGCTTACTCGCTCATTCCCTACAAAACGCCGTGGCTTGTTTTAAATTTTTGGTCGTTGGCATTTTTTGCTGCGGCTTTTCCTCTGGCGCTAAAGTCGACCGGCCGCGTGGCACGAGGTTTTGGCGTTGTTGCAGTAATGGCAATATTAAGTGTGGCGGCGTTCAAATCCTGGCAGCTCAATTTCGTAAATCCGACGGACGCGCGTGAGCCCTACGTCTACGTCCAAACGACTGACGACTACACGAAGGCGATGACGGTCTTGCGCGAAAAAGTAAAACGCTCGCCCGAAGCCAGAAACATGTCGATCGTGATATTGATTCAAGATCCCTGGCCACTTCCCTATGATCTCAGCTTTTTTCCAAAAATTCGTTACGCCCGCGCGGAAGATCTTCAGCGAGATCCGAAGATCATAGCTTTGGCCGATGTTGTGTTCATGGACGGTGCAATGCTTGATGATTTGAGAAAGACGTTACCGAAACGGTTTGCACGAATGAAGTTTCACCTTCGAGATGCTTACGGAGCCGGTTGGGTGCTTTTTGACGAGGACAAATTTCGATCGTTTTTACCAGAAGACATTGTTTACGAGGAGGCCCAGAGATGAAGGGCCGAAGTTTGAGCCTCGCACTTTTCTTTACGGCTCACGCTGTTTCAGCAACAGCCGCAGCATTTTTGTTGTCCTGGATATTTGGAGGTCTTTCGCCAACGATCGCGGGCGTAAGTCTTGTCTACTCGTTTTTCCGTGCGAAGAGATTTGTTCGATCGTTAAAGAACACACTCGAGTGGCGCGCGCCAGAGGCCGAGCGAAATTGGTCGGCTCCTGAACTTGCGATTTCGATTTTCGTCTTATTCGCTGCGTGGAAACATTTTGCTTGGATGATGCCGGTGATGCCGGGTGCAAATGGCGGAGCGATCACAACACTGTCGGCAACGAATTTCGGCGATCTTCCGCTGCACATTAATTTTATTCGTTTTCTCTCGAGCGGCGTCGATTTCATTCCGCTAAATCCGATTTTTTCTTCTGAACCTCTTCGGTATCCTTTCGGGCCCGATCTCTACAATGCGATTTGGGAGTGCTTGGGTTTTACGACATCCGGCCACTTGTTTGTCGTAGGTCTTGCAGCGACTTTTGCAACACTCGCCTTACTTCGAGAATTGGGCGGAGCATGGGGCATGGCCGCCTTTTTTCTTGCCGGCGGAAGTGCGGTCGCTGAAGGGGCACAAGCTGTTGATTGGAAAAGTTTTTTTCTCGCGATCTGGGTCACGCAACGAGGAATGCTTTTCGCGCTTCCCATTGGTCTCACGCTGTTACTTTATCTGCGTCCGCATCTTTCTGGTGATGTGCGCCTTTCAAGGCGCGCGGTTCGTGGACTTGGCCGCATGTGGGCCGTGTTTCCGCTTTTTCATGCGCATTCATTTGTCGTGGTGAGCCTGCTTTTGTTCGCGCTTATTTGGCGAGATTTCGGGCTGCTCCGGACTCGAGATTTTTTTAAGCGATTCTTCACCCAGAACCGCGCTTTGGCTTGGGCCCTGATTCCGGCGTCTTTGTTGATTCACCACACCTCCGCTGGTTTTACGAAAGCCTCCGTTGTGCGATGGCGCCTCGGGTGGCTTTCGCCAGAAGAGGGCGGCCTTGCGGCTGTCGGGGCCTGGTTTCTAACGAACTTCGGAGCGGCTCTTGGAACATTGGTGGCTCTTGGATTTGTTTTGATCCTCGTTGAAAAATATTGGAGCGAGCCCGCCAGCGAAAAAGGCCGATCTATTTTTAGCGAAGTCGGTGTGCTCGTCCTTTTCTTCGCTTTCTTTTTGTGTCTGATGTTGGCTCCTTGGGAATGGGACAATATCAAAGTTTTGATTTGGCCGTGGATCCTGGTGTTCTCTGTGCTCGGCCGTCGATTTCTTCGGCTCTACCGTTTGAAGCCGCATTCATTCTGGCCGCTGGTGACGTGGCTTGGTGTGATTTCTGCTTTTAGCGGCGGGACATTGGTGCTTGCGCAATCTTGGAATCGGCCTCAAGACAAGTCCGTGACAATTTGGACACTCGAGCAATTGGCACCCTGTGAAGAGGTCTTAGTTCGAATTTCTCGGCATGCTGTTTTCGCAGCCGCTACCTCACCCAATCATGTTCTTTCTTACTTTGGTCGAGCGCGTGCGCTTGGTTATCCAGGCCACCTCTGGTCGCACGCGATCGACTATCGCACCAGTGAAGAGAACTTAGATCGTCTCATGGCAGGCACAGAGGGCTGGGTCGAGGCTGCAAAGAAGCTAAAAATAACTCATATTTATTGGGGCCCCGAAGAGCGACTGCGCTGGAACACTGCGACTCCCGAATGGAGAGCGAAGTTGCCACTGGTTGCGAAATCCGGTGATCACGAAGTTTATGAATTTAAGGAGACGCGATGAAGCGGTCGGCACGTGTTGGTTTTTCTAGAGCGGTTTATTTTTCGCTGTCGCTCAGCTTGCCGTTGGCGATGGTACTACCGTTGTCGCTGTTAATTCCGAACGGCTCCGAGGCCCAAGCTGCGAAGCGTGCTCCAAGCCAGGCGTCAAAAAACACAAAGCCTAAAGTCAGCACGTCCGTGAAAGCTGTGACAAGCACGGTTCAGACGCTCTCGCTAAGTCTTCACGAGCCGTTGACGGCAAGCTCTCCGGCTGTGAGCCGCTTACGAGAAATGCGGGCAGCCTTTGAAAGTGAAAAAATCGATCTTTGTTTGTCGACGGCTCCTAAAGCAAAGCGGCTAGCAAAAAGTTTGGAGCCTTGGGTTCTTTTACTTGAGCTTGAATGTGCTGCGAAACTTCCACTGGTCCGTTCAACGAGTGATCGCCTTCAGAAAATTCTCCAGGAGAGCGAAACTAAAACATCATTCTTCGTTTCGGGTCCTTGGCAGACGTCGCTAAGGGAAGCAGCTGCACGCGCTCGGCTTTTTGCGATCGAGGTCGATACGAAGTTTAATCGACCCCGTGCGTGGACTCATGTCGAAAAGCTTTCTGCGGCGATCGCAGGGATGTCGACATCGCAAATGCCACTGGCCGAGGCTGAGCGCGCAAAACTTTGGCGTATGGCGGGCGAGCTTTTATTTCTTGAGCAAAAAAATGACGGCGCTCGCGAGTTTTTTCGCCGAAGTCTTGCCGAACAAGAGCAGTCCGATCTTCGTGAACGTTGGCGTGTACTTTCTGCCGCGTCCGTAAGCGAGGCCAACGCGTCGCCGGCCCTGCCAGCCACGCCGAAGCAACCGGAGGGCTCAGCGCGCGAAATCGAACTTTATGACCGAATGAATGAAGCACTAAAAGCGGGTGACTTGGTGGCGGCGTCGTCCGACGCGGTTCGACTGATGACTGATTTTTCTGGCAGTCCGCGAGCAAAGTGGGCGGCGGATCGAACCTTAGAGAGTTTAATTTCTGTCAGCGAACGCAGCAGCGAAAAGTTTATTCCTGTTCGTGAGTCTCTTTTAAAAAACATGGAAGGGGCCGATGCGGACCGTTTGGCCGAGTGGTCGCGTGTTCTTTTCAATCGTGGGCTTTGGGCCGAGTCCTCTCGTCTGGGTCGCGCGGCGACAGAAAAGCCCGGCGGAAATCGGCTCACGCGCACGCTGGAAATCGCGATGGACGCAAGCTACGCCGTGGATGATTTCAAAAGCGTAAGAGCTCTGGGCGCAGAACTTATAGAAAAACACGCAGGAACTGCTTCGGCGCGCACCGCCGCGCTTCGCCTAGGACTTTTGGCATTTCGTCTTCAAGACTATTCTCAGTCGGCGGCGATTTTTGAAAAGCTGATTGCTACACCTTCGACGGAAACTCTCGAACTTCAAGCGCGCTACTGGCTGTGGCGAAGTCTTGAGCGTTCAAAAAATGACCGCGCAAAAATTGAAGCCGAAGAGTTATCACGAAGGTTTCCTTTCAGTTACTACGGTCTTCGAGCCCGTCTCGAGTTGAACGGCGGAACGATCGACTGGAGCCAAGAAAACTCAAAGACAAATCCTAAAGTGGACCGAATTGAAAACAAAATTTGGGTCACTCAAGAAGAGAAAATGGGATTTGATCGCGCGCTGATTTTGGTTTCTGCCGGCTGGTTTGATGAGGCTCAAGAGGAGCTGAAGCTTCTTCCGCCGCCCACGACTCCCGACGCCAAGGCCGTGCGCGCGCGAATCTGGGCCGCGGCACGAAACTTTTTGCTCGCTTCAAAGTTAGCGAACGAAGCTTGGGACGCTAAGTTCGAGCTTCGTCGACCTGAACTGATGAGCGTTGTGTGGCCGGATGAACATCGCGACATTTTTGAAAATGCCGCCCGCGCGAAATCCATCGATTCAGTTTTGATTCGTAGTTTGACCAAACAAGAGAGCGGTTTTAATCGGACCGCAGTTTCAAGTTCGGGTGCCTTGGGTTTGATGCAGATGATTCCTCCGACGGCACGAGAAATTGCCGACGATTTAAAGCTGGGGCGTTTGACGCTTCCGGCGGATTTATTTCAGCCCGAGCGAAACATTAAAATGGGAACTCATTACGTCGCGAAGATGCTCGCTCAGTTTAAGGGGCATGTTCCTTTGGCTCTTGCCGCTTACAACAATGGGCCGACACGTGTCGACCGCTGGCTGAAGGGGCGGCCGTCGCTGCAGGGGCTTGAAGCGTCTCGGTCGTCATCGCCCGATTTTGAAATCTGGTTCGATGAGTTTCCGTTCAATGAAACTTCGTTTTATGTGAAAGCCATTCTCCGAAATCAAATGCTCTATCAAATCGTCGAAAATGGACGATTGATGGCGCAAGAGCCGCTTTGGAAGTCGCCTTCGGCGGTGGCTGGACCATAGTCGAGAGCCTTTTACGCGGACGACATTCGAGTTGAGAACGAAAGGCGCGACTGATGGCAAGACGTGGGTCGCTTTTCGTTGCGAAGGCTCTCGTGGGCCGTTACGGTAAAAGAACCAATGATGAAAAAAGCGACGCGAGGTTTCACCTCCAAAAACGATGTTCCTCCCAATTTTAATCGCTCTGCGTTTTCGCGTTGGAGTTTTTCTGCGGTCTTGGCGACGGCACTGCTTTCGGGCTGTGCGACAAGCGCTGTTCGTCTTGAGGGCTCGAGTGGCTCGGCCGGCGCTTCAGCGTCGGGCGCTGTCGCCGGTTCAGGCGGAGCTGTAGCTCCAAATGATCTTTCCGATAGCGGTGCAGATCTCATGGGTATTCCTTTGGAAGTAAATCGTCTTGTCCTCAAATGGATCGATTATTTCCAAGGGCAGGGTCGTCCTCACATGGAGCGGTATTTGTCGCGCAGTACTCGCTACGCGCCCGTGATGAAAGAGATTTTGCGTCGCGAAGGTTTGCCTGAAGATTTAATTTATATTGCTCTGATCGAATCTGGTTTTTCTTCGACGGCGCACAGTTCTGCCAGCGCTGTCGGTTACTGGCAGTTTATCAAAGGCACCGGTAAGCAGTACCGCATGCGAATCGATTCGTTTGTCGATGAGCGCCGAGATTTCGAACGATCGACCGTGGCGGCTGCAGACTATTTTAAGGGACTCTACAATTTGTTCGGCGCTTGGTACTTGGCGATCGCGTCTTACAACGTCGGTGAAAACCGCGTAAAAAGCCTCGTCATGCGACACAAAACGCGCGACTTCTGGCAGCTGGCTCGTGAAAACAAGCTTCCGCAAGAAACTGTGAACTACGTTCCGAAATTTTTGGCCGCGCGCCTCATCGCGAAAGAGCCAGAGAAGTACGGGTTTGGCGACGTCGAGTATATGCCGCCTCTTTCGTACACGACAGTGACCTTCTCGACCCCCATCGACATTCGTCGTTTGGCCAGCGAGATGGGACTTGAGTACGATGATCTTCGAGATCTCAACCCAAGTTACAAGCGTGGTGTTGCGCCGATGCCGCGCGGATCCGACAAACTTGTACTTCGTGTTCCCAAAGGCGACGAGGCGAAAGCTTTGGCGGCAGCATCCGCAGCAGCTGCGAACACGACAATGCGTTACGTGGCTGAAGACGATTATTCGTACTACCGGGTTCGTCGCGGCGACACCGTTTCGTCGATCGCAAAAAAATTCAATATTTCGCAGGCGAAAATCCTTCAGCTGAACCGCATGTCCACGCGGTCGGTCTTAGCGGTTGGTCGAAGACTGCGCGTCCCATCGGAAGACGTAGCGACCCTTGGTCCCGCAAAGTCATCGCAGATCGAGACCCGGGCTCGTCCCGCGGTTCGTGACCGCGTTCCATCGAACAGCTCTATCAAATCGCCGCCGTCTTCAAAGATGGCGTCTCGGCAGCGCACACTTTCAAAAGTGAGCGAAAGGCAAAAGGCCGCCGCTGAGCGGAGACTTTCGGCCGCAAAAGTTCGCGCGGAAAAGAAAGTTAAAAAGACGGTTCATGTCGTTCGGCGCGGAGAAAATCTCGCAGTGATCGCGCGGAAATACAGCGTGTCGGTCCGTGAGCTCGCGAACCACAATGAGCTTAAAAAGCCGTCGACCTTGTTTGTCGGCAAACGGCTCGAAATCCCCTCGTTCTAATAAAGTCTATCCTTCGGACTTCGCTTACCCTTCGATCAGGCTTCGAAGCATCCAAGCTGTTTTCTCGTGAACCTGAAGCCGCTGTGTTAAGAGGTCAGCGGTCGTTTCGTCGGTCGCTTTTTCTGCGAGCGGATAGATCGAACGCGCGGTTCGAATCACAGCTTCCTGCGCCTGAACAAGATTTCGAATCATGTCTTGCGCCGCAGGAATCGTCTCTTCTTCTTTGATCGAAGAAAGTTTCACATACTGACCGTAAGTTCCCGGCGCGTGAACTCCAAGAGCACGAATGCGTTCCGCAATCAGATCCACCGCAAGGGCCAGCTCGTTGTATTGACCTTCAAACATCAAATGAAGTGTTTGAAACATCGGCCCTGTCACGTTCCAGTGGTAATTGTGAGTTTTCAGGTAAAGCGTGTAGGTGTCCGCAAGAAGGTGAGAGAGTCCTTTCGCCAATTCTTTTCGATCTGCTTCTGAAATTCCGATATTGATTGTTTGCGTTCCCATGTCGTTTTCTCCTTGGCGCGATTTTTCGAGCTCTGGAGATACTAGCAACGAAGTGACGCTGATGAAAATCGAGAGTGTCTATTGCTGCATCGAGACTCTCGAAGGGTAAAAAAAACCCGCCGTGGGGGTGGCGGGGTAGAAAACCTCGTGTGGGCTATGGCAGGCATCACACGTGCCTTCTTTGGTGTTGAATCCTCCCAGATGTTGCTCAAGTGCTTTTCTCGTCCTCTGGCAGACTGGCTGGCATGGCTGAACTTAAAGTGATTTCATATCACCGCGACTTTCGCCGCGCGCTCAGCGTTAGCCCCTCTAGCTTTGCGTCCCATGCTTTCACATGGTTTGCCCTTAAGCTAAGGAAGGAATTCGGGTTAGCTCTCGATAGACCTCCTATTTCTAAGTGTTGTCTATGAAGCCTCTATTTTATTCTGGCCCGCTACTCGGGTGGAGGATCAGATCCTATTCGCACGATGTACCCCCTTTTGGATGACGATGAAACTCCATGATCACCGCGTGTTTTCATTCTAACGCGCTAGGGGAAATGGCTCAAATTTTCGGAAATATGTGATTTGAATTGAGGCGAATTCCGTTCGCTCTTGAGTCACTTAAGGAATGTTGTAGCTATTAATTTGCTGCTCGCGAACGGCGAGTTCTTTTTCGACGTCGAACATTTTTAGTGTCATATCCTCGATGTACTGACGAACTTCCGCGACTTGCGCTTGGGTTCCTTTTTCTGCGACAGCGTTTGGTATGAACAGCACGAACTTTCGTTCGGCCGAGCGCAGCGGATTTTTTGGATCTGCCGCAAAATTCACCGTGAGTTCTTTGAACCCAGGGTAATTGTCATACGCCGCGAGGCTTGTGATCGCTGACCAATCGTCAGGATTTTTCGCCATTTTCAGAGCCTCACGAACTTTGCCAAGATTGTCTCTTGTTGCGTCGATAAAACGCTTCACATTTTGGACACGCCGAAGTGCGGTTACTTTCGTGTTCGCGCTGGATGTGACGGCGGCACCGGTGCGCAGTTGTCCGCGCAGTCGAGTTTGATTCGCTTTAACGTTGGCCATGAACGCGTCAATTTCCTCGAGACTAAATTTTTCTCCGTAGCCCGACGCGAAGGCTTTCGGCCGCCCGGCTGTGTTTTCTAGAAGTCGCCCTTGTGTCTCGTCGATGAGACTACCTCGGTTAAGAGTAGGCCTTCCCGAGATAAGATCGAAGTAAGCTTTGGTGTGACGGAGTTCATGCCTAAGAAGTTCGACGATCAAATTCTGATTTCCCAAAAGAGCTTTTCCGCCAAGCTGCATTCCTCTGCCCAGGGTGGGATTTGCAGAAAACAGTCCGTCGGTTTGTGTAATGCCCATAATCGCGGGATCGAAATAAACTTTAAATTCTCCCACGCTGGCCGGGAGTCCCTTTGCGGAGTCTCTAAAATATTTCTCGACGCGAGAAATTTCTCGAGCGACCGGACCCGATGCAGTTCCAGGTCTAAGTTCAAGCACATCACGTTCAGGGACTTGGATACGAACGCCGTTATTTTGCAAGAGGTAGGGCGGAAGACGAACCGACCTGACGTCGTAGCCCTGAGATTCAAGTTCGGCACGAACCGAAGCTGAAATTCGGTTGATGCTGACTTTGAATTCGGGACCGGGTGTGACGATGATATTGGAGGGCTTTTTCGTAACGGCGTCGAGCAGCGCGTCTTCGGTGTCGGCATCGATCGCTTTTTTTAGAGCCAGCAATTCCTTTTCAACCCGCTTTCGTGCGGGTTCGCTCATGGCCCACTCGGCACGAGTTTGCGACGGCGAGAGCGATGCGAACTGAAAGTGGCAGTCGGTGCTGCCGCTTTTTGGCGAAGTGGGTCCTGCAGCGCTGGCGAGAGCGGCATGAAAAGTTAAAAAATATAAAGCGACGCCGAGGAGTTTCACCACGACTTCTTATCGGAGTTATAAGAGACGCGGTTGACGAGTCATGATCGATATTATTGAAAGTTTCGTTCGTGGTCCCAAAATGGGACACTTCGAAAGTATTCTCGTGGCTCGTTGCGGCCGGACTATCGAAGTCTTGGGTGCGCCATTACTCTGAACAGGCTTCAAGCATCGGCTAAGTTCAAACTTCAAGGAGTAAGAAGATGAAAAAAGTGATCCGAGTGACAGCCATTGTGTCGTTCTTTTCGGTGTTGGTATTCTTAAGTTTTGCTATGGCAAAAACAGAATTTCCAGGCGATGTGACGATGAAACTCAACTATAAAAATCACGAAATCACGTCGATGATTGAATCGTTCGCAGCCGCTTCGAAAACAACCTTTGTGGTCGACCCCAGCGTGCGCGGAAAAATTTCTGTATTTGCTCCAGAGCCTGTCGGCCTTTCGGAAGCGTTTGATTTACTTTCGACCTCGCTCGCACTGAATGGGTATGCGGTGCTTCAGCGCGATGGGAAATTCGTTGTCATGAGCGCGCGAAACGCGACACGTAGCTCAGTGCCGACGATCACTGAAATCACTTCCACGAAGCCTGAGCGAATGGTGACGTGGATCGTGTCTTTGAATCACATGTCGGCCGGTGCTGCATCCAACCAATTGAGGACGATGGTTTCAAAAGACGGTGATCTATCGACCGTCTTCGACACCAACCAAGTGATCGTCACAGACTTTATTTCAGCTGTGGCTCGGATATCTGATGTGGTAAAAAACTTGGACAAACCAGTTTCGCCATCGGCGGCGAAGTTTGCGAAAGAAGCAAGGCTGCAATATTCGAAAGTCAGCAAGGCCCCAGAATTAAAGGCCGACGCAAAGCCCGAGGCCAAGACAAATTGACGTTCGGTTTTTCCGAATTTGGTTTTTCTTGCGGCGCCGACGCGGCCGTCGCCTAGCTCTCTAGGATTCTTCCGGCGATCGCGATAAACGCTTTCGCTTCTTCGGAGGTCGGATCACTTTCCACAACGGGAATTCCGGCCTCTCCGCCAAGACCCACCGAAGGGTTGAATGGAACTTCGCCCAATTTAGGGAACCCACGCTCTGAAAGCCACGAATCGATCTGCCCTTTAGGGAAAAGTTGAATTCGCTCCGTCGTTCCAGGCGCAACGAACCAGCTCATGTTTTCAATCACGCCCAAGACCGGAACTTGAACGCGCGCCCACATATCGACCGCTTTTTTGACGTCGGTGAGAGAAACGTTCTGTGGTGTTGAGACCGCGATAGCTCCTGTTAGGGGAACTTTTTGTGCGATCGAAAGTTGGATATCTCCGGTGCCCGGTGGAAGATCGATCAGCAGATAATCCAGTTCGCCCCAAGCAACATCGCGAAGGAACTGATCCATTGCTTTGAAAAGCATCGGACCGCGCCAGACGACAGCAAGATCCTCATCGATGAGGTAGCCGATACTCATCAGCTTCACTCCAAAACGCTCGAGCGGGCGAAGTTTTTTGTCGTCGCCGATTTCGACTTTTTGGTGAAGCGTGCCGCTCATGCGCGGAAGTGAGGGGCCATAGATGTCGGCGTCTAAGAGACCGACTTTAAGGCCTTTTTTCGCTAGAGCCGCCGCGAGATTCACAGCCACCGTACTTTTGCCGACGCCGCCTTTGCCGCTGGAAACGGCGATAATCTTGGAAATTCCCTCGATGGGACGTTGTTGTTCGAAGGGATTCATTGCGGCCATCGTGGGCTCCTGCGTTTCCGGGTTGGTCAGTTCTAGTTTTTTTATGTCAGTGTCTCAATTCGGCACGTCCGCGGCTTCAGTCCAGGTTGTCTCAATCCGAAAAGTATCAAGAGTTTGGAGAAACCTAAGTGAGCCAATTGAGCCTCGACGATGTCGTAGCTTTGAACGCCCTGATTGTCACTGCGATCGGGTTGATGCTCGCATTTGGCCGAAAGGACCGAAAGGCGCCAACTTTGAACCTCACGGGGCCGCGTAGGACGACGGCTGTTGACGAGTTAAATGTGCGTCGAACGTCGAACCTGCCCGTTGCGGCCGTTCGGCGCGAAAGGGCCCACCAAAGCTACGGCACGGCGGCGCTGAAGCGCCTCGAGGAGGATCCTCTCGAGACGTCGAACGCCCTGGGCACCAGCCGCCAGCTCAATGTCTTTTTCAATTGGAACGGGCACACCTGGGATGCCTATGAGGTTCTGGGAGTTCCTGCCGGAGCCTCCCGCGATTCCGTCATCCAGGCGTTTCACGCTGCGCGCGCCAAGAGCCCTGACTCTACCGCGTTCGTTCAAGCCGCGACCGACGCCATCCTCAAGCGCTAGCCACAAAATGAAGCACTGCTTCTGAGAAAAGAACCCGGTTCCTTTTTCAGAAGCGGGGCGTCACTTGACCGTGTGGGGCAATGGCTGCAGTTTAGGGGTTCTTCCTAGCGGGAAAGGGCCCTTTTTTAATGACGACAACGACCCCTCAAGCAGCCACAGCAGCGCCTCCGGTTTCCAAAAACGAATCTTCGGTGAAAGGGCTCGGCGATCTTGCGACGATGGTGTCTCTTTCGAAACGCCGCGGCTTTGTTTTTCAGTCGAGTGAAATTTATGGCGGCCTCGGATCGTGCTGGGACTACGGTCCTTTGGGCGCACAGCTAAAACTCAACGTGAAGCGCGCATGGTGGGAGTCTATGGTACGTCGTGAAGACGTCGTCGGACTCGACGCCGCGATTTTAATGCACCCCACAGTTTGGAAAGCTTCGGGTCACGTCGACGGATTCAGCGACCCCTTGGTCGACTGCAAAGCCTGCAAGACGCGTTTTCGCGCCGACAATACCGACAGCTACATCAATGAAAAAAAATGTCCTCAGTGCGGTTCGAAAGATCTCACCGAAGAACGCAAATTCAATTTGATGTTCAAAACGCATATGGGTCCGACCGAAGATTCGGGTGCGGTGATTTACCTTCGGCCCGAGACGGCGCAAGGTCACTATGTGAATTACGAAAACATTCTTACAAGCTCGCGAAAGAAAATTCCGTTTGGAATCGCGGCCATAGGAAAATCATTTCGAAACGAGATCACTCCTGGAAACTTCATCTTCCGAACGCGCGAGTTCGAACAGATGGAGATGCAGTACTTCGTAAAACCAGGCGACGACATGGCGTGGTTTGAGAAGTGGCGTGAAACACGCTGGGCGTTCTATAAACAGATCGGCATCAAAGAGTCGCACCTACAGTGGAAGCCGCACGGTCCCGATGAACTTGCTCACTATGCGAAGGCCGCGGTCGACGTTCAGTACAAATTTCCGTTCGGCTGGCAGGAACTTGAAGGCGTTCACAACCGAGGTGATTTCGATCTCACGCAGCACTCGAAATTCTCAGGTAAAAAACTTGAGTACTTCGAAGAGGCAACAAAAGAGCGCTACGTCCCTTACGCGATTGAAACCGCGGTCGGTTGCGACCGCATGGTGTTGGTCGTCATGTGCGATGCGTACCGAGAGGAAATCACGGTCGATGACGAAACCGGAAAACCTGACACGCGTGTCGTGATGGGTTTCCATCCGTCACTAGCACCAGTGAAAGCGGCGGTTCTTCCGCTGTCGAAAAAAGCCGAGCTTCAGGGCCCGGCGATGAAGCTTCGCGATGAAATCGCGCGCGAGTTCGATGTTCAGTACGACGACTCACAGTCGATTGGAAAACGGTATCGTCGTCAGGATGAAATCGGAACTCCGTATTGCATCACGGTCGACTTCGAAACTTTGAATGATCAAAAAGTCACGATTCGTCACCGCGATACAATGAAGCAGGACCGAGTGGCTTTGGATCAAGTGGTGAACTATATCGCCAGCGGCCTTCGTAACTTTTAAGAAGGGTCTTTGAAATGCAAACGACTTCAAGTGGTTCGGCAAAAGCGTCCGGTAAAGCAGTTTATTTTTTCTCAGCCGGAGATACCGACGGCAACGCCCAGATGAAGAACATGCTGGGAGGTAAAGGTGCGAATCTCGCCGAAATGACGTCGCTGGGAATTCCAGTGCCTCCTGGATTCACGATCTCAACGGAAATGTGCCAGGCCTTTTTTGAAAGCGGCGAAGCCCTTCCTAAAAGTCTTGTTCTGTCGATCGAAGAGGCTCTCGCGAAAGTCGAAGCGAAGATCGGCAAGAAATTTGGAGACAAGAAAAATCCACTTCTTGTCTCGGTTCGCTCGGGTGCGCGCGCTTCGATGCCCGGGATGATGGATACGATTCTGAATTTGGGTCTGAATGACGAAACGGTCGAAGGCTTGGCTCTGGCCAGCGGAAATCCTCGCTTCGCTTGGGATTCCTACCGACGGTTCATTCAAATGTACTCGGACGTCGTGATGGGAATGAACTCTTCGTTCTTAGAAGTCGCGATGGAAGACATGAAGGACGAGAAAGGCTATAAGTTCGACACAGACCTTACGGCTGACGATTTAAAAAAACTTGTCGCGAATTTTAAAAAGCAAGTCGCCGACAGCACGGGTCAAAAGTTTCCGACCGATCCCAAAGAGCAGCTTTGGGGCTCGATCACTGCAGTCTTCAAATCGTGGAACACAGCGCGCGCGATCGCTTATCGTCAGATGCATTCGATCCCCGCGAGCTGGGGGACAGCTGTAAACATTCAGGCGATGGTTTTTGGAAACATGGGTGATGATTCAGCCACCGGAGTCGCCTTCACAAGAAATCCATCGAACGGTCTGAAAGAGTTTTACGGCGAATATCTGGTGAATGCTCAAGGTGAAGACGTCGTTGCTGGAATACGCACTCCGGTTCCGGTGCTTGCGAGTGAAGCGAAGCTTGCGGGCATTGTCGGTGAATCCTTAGAAGAGCGAATGCCAGCCGTTTTTAAAGAGCTCGTAGCGACATATCAAAAATTGGAAAAGCATTACCGCGATATGCAGGACATGGAATTCACTGTCGAGCGCGGAAAACTCTGGATGCTTCAAACACGCACGGGAAAACGTACGGCAAAAGCGGCTCTAAAAATTGCGTGCGACATGATCGATGAAAAACTAATTTCAGAAGAAGAAGCACTTCTCAGGCTGGATCCAAAGTCACTGGATCAGCTCCTTCATCCAACACTAGATCCCAAGGCTAAAAAGACAGTTCTCACGAAAGCACTTCCGGCATCTCCTGGCGGAGCGACGGGGAAACTTGTTTTCTCAAGCGAAGAAGCTGTCGACATGAAAGAGCGCGGCGAGAAAGTCATCTTGGCCCGCATTGAAACTTCGCCCGAAGACATTCTTGGAATGGCTGCGGCCCAAGGAATTCTTACGTCTCGTGGTGGCATGACGTCGCATGCGGCCGTGGTCGCTCGTGGTATGGGAAAATGTTGTGTCGCAGGCGCTGGTGAGATCGGCATCGATTACAATCTGCAAACCTTGCGAGTGAATGGCTATGTTTTGAAAAAAGGCGACATCGTCACGTTGGACGGATCGTCCGGTGAAGTCTTCTTGGGCGAAGTGAAGATGGTTGAGCCCGAGCTTTCGGGTGAATTTGACCGGATTATGAAGCTGGCCGATGCGAAACGCACCATGGGTGTACGAGCCAACGCCGATACACCAAAGGATGCAACGACCGCGCGAAGTTATGGCGCTGAAGGTATCGGCCTTTGCCGAACCGAGCACATGTTTTTTGGCGCTGATCGGATCACGGCGGTTCGCGAAATGATTGTGGCGGAAACAAAGTCCGAGCGCGAAGTCGCGCTTGAAAAACTTCTTCCGATGCAGCGGTCGGATTTCTTGGAACTTTTCAAAACTATGAAGGGTTATCCGGTCACGATTCGTCTTTTGGACCCGCCACTGCATGAGTTTGTTCCCCATTCGGACGAGGAGATCAGAGATCTCGCGAAAACTCTTGAGATGGATTTCGACAAGCTTCGAAACCGCGTGCGTGCGCTTCACGAATTTAATCCCATGTTGGGACACCGAGGTTGCCGACTTGCGATCACTTACCCTGAGATCTACCAAATGCAGACGCGCGCGATTGCGGAAGCCGCCGCTGAACTTGTGAAGTCGGGCATGTCGCTCATCCCTGAAGTGATGATTCCGTTGATTGGGACAGCGAAAGAACTCGAGATCTTACGCGAGCTATCAGAAAAAGAAATTAAGACGGTCCAGCGAGAAACTGGAGTGAAGTTCGATTACCTCATCGGAACGATGATCGAGCTTCCGCGGGCCGCTTTGACGGCCGATGAAATTGCAGTCACCGCGGACTTCTTTAGTTTCGGAACGAACGATCTCACGCAGACCGCTTTGGGCCTCTCGCGCGATGATTCGGGACGATTTCTTTCGACCTATGTGAATGAAGGGATCTATAAGGTGGATCCTTTCGTTTCGATAGACCAGGTCGGTGTCGGAAAACTTGTGACGATGGCTGTGAAGCTTGGCCGCGACGTGAAGAAAGATCTCAAAGTCGGCGTCTGTGGTGAACACGGTGGCGATCCAGATTCGATCAGCTTCTTTCAAAGTGCTGGTCTTGATTACGTCAGCTGCTCGCCGTATCGAGTCCCCATTGCGCGGCTGGCGGCGGCGCAGAGTGCGATTATTTCGAAGTCGGGCGGAAAAGCCGGCTCAGGTATGCACTGAGGAAAATGGTGGAAGTTCTTTTCGAACGCCACGAGTACGTGAGGTTCGAAAAGAATCCACCATTTTCCTTGTCGGTGGGGAGAGGGGCTCGGTCGGCTGGCTTTCGCCCTTTGGGCTTAAGCTTCGCTCCCCGTTCGCTGGCTTTGTGCCCTTTCGGGCTTAAGCTTCGCTCCGGTGGCGATTAGAGGTGGATGCCTAGGCGGAGCGCCATGGCTTGGGCGGATTCTCCGGGAATGATGTTGTAGGCGTCGAGGCGATGCGCTGGCACGTTGGCGGGAGTTGTGACGGTGGTGTCGGCTCCGTGTTTAACGAAGAGATCGACGAGCACTTGGTCTTTTAGGCCTATCGCGAACATCAGTGGTTTCAAATTTGAAATTCCGGCCAGATTTATTGGCGTATTTATGGATTTGCGGCCTGATTCAGTTTCGAAGATGAACTTTGCGATTCGAGTTCGCTCGGCGCTGCTCGCCCTTGTCCACGCGACCGACGGCATTCCGGAAAAGATGTTGGGGTCCTCGATTTGGACCGATCGAAGCAGTCGAATCTTTTCGGTAACAAGCGCTCCATAGTCAGCCGTTCTAAAACCGCGCGGAAATGCATTTGTTTCGAGGGGACTCACTGCGCTTGCGGGTCGGTCTGATCCCGGAATGGGGCGGGAAGATTTAAAGTAGCTTTCAAGAAGTATCAGGTTCTTTCGATTCGATCGTATCGTAGCAGTAAGAGGTGCGACATCCGTCGCAATCATTAGTGCGTCGACATCGTGAGACTCTGGCCGAAATTTTCCACCGCTCGACAGTTCATATCCCGACCGGAAAAGCTTCTCGACCAACGTTCCCAAACTTTGGGTGTCACGACCTGTCGACTTGTAGTTGGTGATCAAGGTTGAAAGAGCTGGCTTGGAGCCCAGCTGAGACGCGTAGAAACGACTTACGCTTTGGCCAAAAAAGCTAAAGTGGTCGTGAGATTCGGGAATAGTTGAAAGCGTGTCTGTGAGATTGCGAAAAACTCCCGAACCATCGAGGCCGGAGTTTGAGAAGTGGCGAACGTCTTTAAGAAGCAGCGGAAAAAAAATCGAGTCGATCGCTGTTAATGGGTCCTCAGAAATTTTAGATTCGAAAAGACTTTTACAAGAGACGGCCTCCGCCGCTTTAACGGAAATCACCTGAGTAGCGGCCAGGGCTACTAGCGCGAATAGTCCGGTTCTTGGTAGGAAACTAAAAATTGTCACAAGGCCTCATCGATGAATGAACTTATTTGGCGATATGCGCGTGCGAGGTTTGTGGGAGCCCGAGTTCCCGGAAATTCGCTACTGAGGCAAGTCTACTGACGTCGGCAGTGTCCGAAGTGCATCGGTGAATGAGAGCATCTTGCTCGCGGACGAAAAGTAAGAGGACGCATTCGACATGGTGGGAATTTCCGAGCTCGAAATCCAAGATGTATCGCGCGTGCGCCGACCCAAACGCTTTTCCGAGAAAGTAGATCCCATAGGCCATAGGGTCTTTGGACCACCGGACAGATTTGATCCGTACATCAGCACCATCGGCATCTTGAGATATTGCGCTCTCGAGCTGCCCTAAATCGATGTCGCCCTGGGCGGAGCTATATGTGCGCGGGACCGGCGTCTCTTCCATAGCCAATGATTCACTTGAGCCTGCGAAGACAGACACCGAAAGAAGTGCAGATAGAAACAGGGAAGGAAATAAGAAATGAAATGTGGGCAGGCCAACATTGAGGTTCACACCGACTCCCGAGGTCCGTAGAAAAGCGAGCAACAGGTCCAAACTAAATTTGCAAAACTTTAGCCCCCGCACCGATGCAACTCCGGGTCCCGCGAAAATCGTCGTCAAAATCTCATTTGAACGCCAGCCGCCCCAGCAAGCTGCGACTCACTCTATATAAATGACACAAAGAAGAGCCGACAAAGCACCAATCGGCCGGCGCAATGCTCCCCCTCCCCCCGGCGGAAGCGAGGCCCTCCCCACCCCGGCAAGAGCGAGGGTGGATTCTTTTCGAACCTCACGTACTCGTGGCGTTCGAAAAGAACTTCCACCGTCGCGGTTTGCCGAACTTTGTCACCGCGATGTTTTTAATACCAGGCCGCAAGCGTTCTAAGCGGTGCTGAGTGGCGCAAGGCCATGGCACCGGCATTGCGATGGATGACGCCGGTTCCCCAATTTACCGGGACCGGAGGATATTCAAAATGGGTTCGTTTATCACGTCATTGTCTGAAGCATTTAACCACGGTGGGTTTCTTATGTGGGCTATTGTTCCGGTTCACATTGTGAGCTTGGCAATCATCGCCGAACGAGTCATCGCTCTTTATTTCCGCCGGGAGCTCAATCAAAAAACGTTGGTTCGTTTGTTCGAAGCCGACATCCGTAAAGGTCAGATCGATAAGTTGATGGCTCAGGCCAAGCGTATCGAGAGTGAACCGATCGCCGTTGTAGCTATGGCAGGAGCGCAGGCGACTCAAGATCTCGCTGGTAAAGAAGAAGTGCAGCTTCGGATGGATGAGGTTCTTCTTGAAGAGCAGGGTCGTCTCGAAAAGCGCACTGGTTTCCTTGCGATGCTTGGAAACGTAGCGACGCTTCTTGGTCTTTTGGGAACTATCACAGGTATGATCAAGTCGTTCGCGGCTGTCGGAACTGCTGATGCGTCTCAGAAAGCAGCTTTGCTGTCGTCGGGTATTTCAGAAGCGATGAATGCAACAGCTTATGGTTTGATCGTCGCTGTACCGGCGCTTGTTATGTACGCGGTTCTTCAAAACCGTACGAACCAGCTCGCTGACGATTTGAACAAAGCAGCGCTTAAGCTCTTTATCTGGCTCACTTACAATTTCGAAACAGTTTCGATTTCAAAACGAAAGTCGATGTAGGCCATGGTTTCGTCGAGCGGAAAAAAAGATAAACGAGATCTCGATTTCGAGCTGAATCTGATTCCGGCGATTGATCTGTTGTCGACTTGCATCTGCTTTCTTCTCTTCACAGCGGTTTGGCTCAGCCTTGGTTCGCTGAAAATGACTCAAGCAACGGGTGAAGTGAATATGGCGAGTGGAGCGAATCCTCCATCGCTTTGGATCGAAGTAGCAAGAAGCGGTCAACTGACTCTCTCAACACGTGATCTTCCAAGCGGACAGCGTGGTCTTCAGAACTCGGTACTTTCGGGTTCTGCGGGTGGGAAAGTCGATCGTCAGAAGTTGGCTCAGGCTTTAGAGCTCGTTAAAAAAAGGATGCCTATGATCGCAACAGTGATCGTTCGCCCTGAAACAAAAGTCGCCTACGGCGAAGTGATAGCAGTTATCGACAGTCTTAAATCCGCAAAGATTAAAGACGTCGGCATTGCTCCCGAAACATAAGCCAAAACACTTTAGGCTTTGAAGAGAGAATAGAGGATTCGCATGGGAACCGCGAAATCAAAACAGAATACCGATCACACGAGGCCGCGTCCAGCAAGCTTCATCCCCTCGCAGGGACCTGCGATCGGTCTTCCGTCGCCCCTTGGCAGCGTTATGTCGAGTCAGCAAACGGCAAGTCGTCGAAAGAAAGACATGAACACGCCACTTTTGCTGACAGCTCTCGTCGATGCATTTTCGATTCTAGTGATCTTTCTCTTGGTTCAGATTGCTGGTGTGCCGAACGAGTATGAGGCCAACGACAAGCTGATGCTTCCAAAGGCGTCGGCCGTTAGCGACATTTCGAACGACAAAACTGCAGTCATTACGAATTTAGTTTTTGTTGATGGTGGCTTTAAGCTGGATGGACAGACGGTAACGATGGCGACTCTTAAAAATCAGCTGGTACGAATTAAAGCTGAAAAAGGCGCTTCAGTCCGTCTCATTATTCAGGCCGATCAGCGTTCGGACTTTGACCGCATCGCGCCGATCCTTGCGATCACAGCCGAGGCTGGAATTGCAAATCTTGAATTCGCAGTCGAGTCCGTCGCCGCCGACGTAGCTTCAAATAGCAGTGGCGCTTCAGGAGTTTCGAAGTGAAAACAATCGCACGCCGAATTCAAACGACTTTAGCTGTTGTGACTCTTGTCCTTTCGTCGGGATTGGCTGCGAACTCTTTCGCGGCCGAGCCGGAAAAAATGGACATCGGTACTCATCGCTTTCTCATTGAGAAGCTTGAGGCTGTCTTGAGTGCGACACCAAAAGATGATTCGACGCGCGTGCCGGCACTTCTTCGCCTGGCGGACCTCTACTCGGAAGAAGCTCGCCTTTTATCGATGCAGGAAATTGAACGCGGATGCTTTCAAAATCCAAAAGCCGAGGGCTGCGGAGTTTCAAAGAAAGACCGCCAACTTGCTATTCAAGCCTACGAGCAGGCGCTTTCTGAAAGTTCGGGAAAAAGCCAAAGCCGAATCCTTTTTCAGTTGGCTCACTTGTATGAAATGGACGGAGAGAACGGAAAAGCAGCAAAGCTTTACCGCCGTATTCTTACTTTAGGTCCAAAACAGTTTTCGCAAATCGTACTTGGTCAATCGCAGGCAGGTCTTGGCGAAATCGCATTTAAAGAGCAGCGTTTTTCAGACGCCAAGCGAGATTTTGAAAAATCACTTCTCAATAAGTCGACGCCGCGTCGTGGTTGGATTCAGTACCGAATCGCTTGGTCTGAATTAAATCTTGGGCAGCCTCAAAAAGGTAAAGCTCGCCTCCTTTCGATTCTTCAAACTCCGTCACTCATGGTTTTGGATTCGACGAATTCGAATAAGCCTGATGCTTCTTTCCAAGAAGACATTGCGCGCGATTTGACTGTGTTTTACGCACAAACCGGATTTAACCAACAAGACATCGAAGCACTTTGGGCCTTGAGTCCAGAAGCCAGTCGCAAGTCAATTTTGATGGCCCTGGCTGAAGAGGCCGAGCGTCTTGGTCAAAAGCGCGCTGCGATTACAGTTTGGACAATGCTCGCGGCTCGACCGCTTGAAAAGGATCGTCTCGAAAATCGCGAGCGCATCGAAGCTCTGACCCGTGTCGCGACTCTGCGATTCGGACTTGGTGAAAAAGCAAAAGCCGTTGTCGACTTCCGTCAGGCGTTGGAGCTTTGGAAGAAATCAAGCTGCTCGCCGGAAGCCGAGTGTGATCTGCTTCAGCGTCGCCTTCGAAAGCTGGTCGTCGACTGGAATAAAAACGAAGAGACAAAACTTTCAAAAGAACTTTTTGAGATGTATCGCCTTTACGCTGGAAAATTCTCGAACGATGTCGAGATGATTTTCTGGGGCGCGAATGTCGGTCGTGAGCTAAAGTTGAACCGTGAAGCGGTAGAACTTTACCGTCAGGCCGCAGAAGTGGCAGCTGGTCAGCTTTCAAACGGGAAGCCTGAGATCAAGACTGTCTTTGAAGGAAGTCTTCTCTCTGGAATCGAACTTGCGGAACTCACAGGCGACCTTAAGCTTCGTGAGAGTGCTTACTTACATTATCTAAAATTGAATCCCAACGGCGCTAAAGCCCTTGATGTTCACTATCAGTTGGCTCAAGTGGAATACGCTCGCGGTGATATGAATAAGGCGTCGGATCGTTTCTACCAGATCGCAACTCGTCAAGAGGCTTGCCGATCGAATCAAAAGCCGGCTCTTTGCGGACAAGCGGCGGACCTAGCGCTCGACGCAATTGTCATTCTGAAAAATGACGAACGTCTTGAAGCAACGGCTCTTGAGTTTGCTTCAATGTACCCAAAGACGGGCAAAGACTATATGGCCGTCGCTCGTCGAGCACGTCTGAACTTGGCCGCAAAAGCGGCCAATGGAACTTCGACATCGCAAATGACCGAGAACCTCAAGAAGCTCTCAAACTTGAGTCTGACGTCGGCCACTCGTGAAGAAGTTCTTCTGACACATCAGAATCGGTTCGTATTGGCTGAGAAAACTCGCGATTTCGCGGCCGCCAATGCAGCTGCTGTTTCGATCATCAATTTCCCTGGCGCGACAGCTTCCGAGCGCGAAGATGCGATGGCAAAACGTCTTTGGGTGGCTGAAATGCAGCTCGATTTCGCGACAGCTTACGTCACGGCTCGACAGATGAAGTTTTCAAATATGAAACCAGCCGATCGCGAATTAAAGCTCGCTCTGCTTTCTGACCTCGCCGGTAAAGACTCGCGTCCTCACTTAAAGACGTTCATTTCGCTGACGAAAAATCGTCAGGCTGAACTCGCAGCTCGGGCAAGCCTCGTGAAGGCGTCAAATTACTCAGTCGCTGAATTCAATCGTCATTTCCAGCGCTTCCAAGATGATCGCGGTCTGTTTTCAAGCCTGGCACTTGAGGTTTATTCAAGAAACCCATCAAAGACGCTTCAGAAAAAGCTTCTGAGTGTTCGTTCCTTCAAAACCAGTCCCGAAGCAGGAATTCTGGTTCGTGCAGGGGAGCTTTCGAAACTTAATCAGTGGGCTTCGCGCTTGGCGCAATCAAAACTTCCCTCGAACGCGAGCGACAAAGTTCTGGGTCGTGCTCTTCAGGCACGAGTGAAGCAATTGGCGGACGCCGACCGTTTCGCGAACCAGCAGATTTCAACACAAGACGGATGGTTACAGGCCGTGGCCCTTCAGATCGTCGCCAAAGAAAACCGACGTTTGCGTGAAGAAGTGTTGGGTCTTCCAGTTCCAAAAGGTCTGAAGGATGCGGATGCAAATCGCTACCGCGCTCTTATCGCTCGTCAGGTTTCTCCATTTGAAATCAAAGCTTTGAAGATTGATCAGCGAACGAAAAAGTTTTGGAACCAAAATCCAGCCGACACGGTGGCTAAAATGCTGGAATCTTCGATGGGTCCAAAGCGCCAACTGATTCAAAAAGAATCTGAGGCCTTGGTATCGGTTCTTCGTCATATTTCAGACGAAACAGTTGCGGGATCGTCGGTCCGAAGACTTGAGACGGCGATTGATTCGCGCCCCTCGGAAGTTCGTCCTTCGACGTTGGCTTCGGCACGAGACGACGTTCGCGAGAATCCGTTTGATCTTGACCGCTTAAAACGCCTTCGAAGTCTCGAGATCGAGGCCGGACGCGAAACTATGGTGACTTATTTGAATTCTCGAATGAACCAAATCGGAGCGCGCCAATGAACCTTCAAATGAATAAAAAAGTTTTTATCGGTGTCATCTACGCTCTGACGTTAATTGTGATGCTCATTCCGACACTCGGAAAAGCAGCTGTACGCGGAAAGACCGTTCCTTCGTCAATTCGAAATGGCCACACAAAGCTTTCGACATCGATGGCGTTTTCCGGATCGCGCGTTGGCGGACAGTACCAGGTTCCGTCCGAAGCGACAGCCCGAATTGAAAATGAAAAACCGATCGAGGAATTGCTCGGTTTAAGAACGCAGTTTCGTGATCGCATGAAGCAAGACGAAGAGAGAAACTAGTATGGCAAACGCAGCTAAAGCAAAAGATCAGTCGCAGGGACATATGGTTCTTCTTAATTCGAAGGGTGAAACGGTTCGTTCGTTTCACTTGGATCTTGAAGACAGTCGCTCGAGCGATGCATCGACCAAGATCACTGTGATCTATCGTCACGATACTCACCGAATCGAGCCAGCGCTTCAAACAGATGATCTTCAAAGTGAAGGAATCTTGTTTGATGTGATTGGTGAGACGTCGACTAAAGAAATCAAGCTTCGTCCATTTCTTGTCGGACGTGTTGGTAGCCTCGCTTGGGCTGATAATTCGGTCGAAGCGACTCTTCCGCCAAGCTTTGATCTTCAAAAAGAAGACGATCGTCGCGATCTTGTTCTTGCAGGAAAATGGATCGCCGGAGTTCAAGTTGCACTCCTAATGCTGATCATGGTGCTTGGTCACTTCCTTGCTAAAAATGATGAGAAAGAAGAAGTCGTAACGACCATTCGAACCATCGAACTTCCAAAAGAATCACCTGTTATGGCTCGACCCACGGTCACTCCGCCAAAAGCGGTCGCGAAAGCTCGCCCTGTGGTTCAAAAGCGCCAGGTCGTTCAAAAACCAAAACCACAACCGCGCATCGTGACTAAGAACGCTCCAAAGACGAACAATCGCCGTGTGGTCACAGCGCAAATTCCAAAGACGGCTCCAAAAGTTGAATCGATGGGTGCCCTCGGTGCGCTTGGTGGAATGACTAAGAAAATGCAGACCGGTGGCGGTTTGAATTTGTCGGGCGCTTCGTTTGCTCGCGGTGCTGATAAAGGTTCGGGCGGCGGCGGCGCAGGTCGTGCGGGTTCGGGCGGAGTCTCGGGCGCTCTTTTCGGAAAAGGTTTGATCGCTGCTTCGAATGGTTCAGGAGCTCGCGCCGGCTCGGCGGGTGGCTATGGAACTAAAGGTAAGGGCGGTGGTCGCCAAGGTTACGGACTTCACAATCTTGCTGGAGCCTCTGGCGGTTACGTCGCTCCGCTCTCGAGTGATTCGTTTGTTGAAGGTGGCCTCACGCATGATCAAGTTAAAGAAGTGATCGAGCGAAACATGGGTCAGATCCGGTACTGCTATGAGAAGAGCTTGCAGCTGGAACCGAATCTTCGTGGTCGTGTCGCTGTGAATTTCGTGATCGCTGGATCAGGTCGAGTGTCGACAGCGCGGGTTCAGCACTCGTCGGTCGATTCATCGAAACTTGAGGGTTGTGTTGTTTCGAAACTCAAAGACTTCAAGTTCCCGCAGCCTGTGGCTGGCGTGAATGTTCAAGTTCAGTACCCCTTCAGCTTCCAGCGTGGTCTCGCCGCGAAGTGATTCTAGGCCCTTCTAGGAGGGTCTTCCAAAACAGTTAAAAAACGTCTCACGGGTGCCCAAAACAGGCACCCGTTTGTACGTTCGCCAACGTCTATAAGCCTGAAATCACACTGGATTCGAGGTGACCGTGGGTCCGGCGCGGCACGAGAAGCGCAATGACTGGAGTGTGGAGCGTCCGCAGATAAATGCGGGCCTCAGGTTCAAATAAACGAACACGGATGGGTGCCAAAATGGCGAAGAAGATGAATGTGCGAAAAGCGGTACGATCAAACAAAGCGACAAATGCGCCTGGTGTAACGATGGCTCTCGCACTTGCCAGTTTGGCTCTTGGATTCATCGGTTGCGGCAACCCAAGTTCGGATCCAACGGCACAATACGGAGATCTTAACGCTGTCGCAGCACCTCACAACGAGCAAGCCCGGTCACAAGCGGTTCTTGAGCGTTCTTATCTGATTGAACCTGAAAAAGACGTCACATTTATCGAAGGTGAATCGGCTTCATTCAAAGTTCGCGTCCGAATGTTTTTCGCCGTTGATTCTTATGAGCTAAAACTTGTTGGAGTTCCTTCGGATATCACTGGCGTTTCGATGGTGAAAGATCCCAGCGAAGCAGGAACATTTCTGGTTTCTTGGGCGCCCGCAAAAGGTGTGATTCCAACAGATCGTCAAGAGCGTCAGATAAAGTACCGCCTTGAGCTCTCGAATGTTCGTTCGGCTGACTCTTCGGTTGAAGCACTTTTCCGTTCGATCAACAAAGTCCAGGATTTCTCGTTTGCGGTTCGTCGCACGGGAAAAACGCCCGAGATCGTCGCCGTGAATCAGTTCCCTTCGGAAGTTGCGCAAGGTGCGATCGTTCCATTCACGGTCGATGTCCAAGATCCAGCTTCGTTTGATGGCTACGCTCCTCGTCTTGATGTCTATTTCCAAGGTACAAACCGCACTGAAAGTGGTTTTGAAGCTAATGGTGCGACGTACGTTCGCGTCGACACGACTCCGAAACATCTTGGCCAGGGCATATGGCGCTTCTCGTTTGTTTTTGATGCCAAAAACAACGACGTCGGTGCACAGCTCGACCGTGAAGGTCGACGCGTCGAAGGTGCGACACATTTACAGACTCGTATGTTGATGAAAGCTTACAGCGCCAGCGGCGGTGTCTCTGGAGAAAAACTTGTTCTTTCAAAGATCAAGTACGTTGCTCCGCAAACAGCATCGGCGACTCCGGTTGTCTGTGAGGCGCCGGCTCCTAAGCCTGCGGTGAAAGCAGCTCCGAAAGCGGCTCCGAAGGCAGCGGTAAAACCCGCGACGAAGCCCGCAGCGACAACGAATCCTAAAGAGTCCGCAGCTTCTAAGGTCGAGGTGAAATCATGAACCGAGTTACTGCCAATCTCATCAACGTTATGGCTGCATTCACTGGTGGTGTTCTTGTCATCATCGGATTGATTCTGGGACTTTCGAATGTCGCTAAAGCGCAGTCGGGTTTTGATTCGCTGGGATCCAACGAAGGAATCCTAAAACGAGCTCGTTCGCTGAACACGCAGCAACAGGTCCGCATCGTTCAAAAGCGCGCCGTCGATCGTGATCTGCGCCTTGAGTTCGGTCTCACTTACGGTGGTGTCGCCGGCGGAAATTCTTATTTGAATACGCAGCCGATGACCGGATCGATGGAGTTCCACATCAATCCAAGAATTTCGTTGGGTGCACGATACACGCAGTACGCCAATCAGTTGTCAAAAGAAGGTCAATCTCAATTTGACCTGGCTCGCGACGCTCAGGCGGCGGGTCGCACGGACTACACTGTTCCAGATATCGATCTTCCAAAATCGTCGGTTCTTGGAACCGTTAGCTACTATCCAATCTATGGAAAGTTAAATTTCTTCGACCTCACTGTTGTACAATTCGATTTCTACGTTCTTGCTGGCTACGGCCAAATGGATTTGAAGTCGGGAAGTTCTCAAACTTGGACGGCAGGTGGTGGTGTTGGATTTTGGTGGACCAAGAATTTAAGTTCGCGTCTTGAAATTCGTCACCAAGCTTACCAGGACAAAGTCTACACCGGTACACGTGACGTCGGCATGATGATCGGAACTCTGGGAATCGGATTGATGTTATGATCACGCTTCGTCAGACACTTTCTTTTATTATCGGAATGATGGCGCTGATCTTTTTAGCGCAAGCGGCGACTGCAGCGTCGGCTCGTTCGGCGACGCCGGCGAAAATGTCAGAGCGTAAAACTCTTCGCGAGGCGCGAGTTGCGTTCGAGAAAAAACAATTCTCAAAAGCGGTTCGTCTTTACGAAGCAATTCCTCAAGCGTCGGATTATTGGATTGAAGCTTTGGAAGAGCGCGCGTGGTCGCATGTTCACTTAAAAGAACACGACAAAGCCCTTGGTCTTTTAAAGACATTGTTTGCGCCGCCGATTGTTTCTGAAATCGGAGCCGAGCCGTATCTTTTGTCGAGCCTCATTCAACTTCGCCTTTGCAACTACAATGAACTCTTCAAGGGTCTTAAGCAGTTTAAAACTGATATCCGACCTCGGTTCGAGTCGCTTGAAGCCTTGGCGAAGGATGGCGAGACGGAAGAGTCCGTAAAAATGTTGGGACGTTCAATGGAAGTCGGTCAGTTGTCGCGCGCGTCGGCAGGTGTTGATCTTCCGATGCTGCCACGACTTTTCTACCGAGATGTGAAGCTTCAACAGTCGTTCAAAAAACTTTTGAAAGCGTCGACACCAAAAGCTCAGTCGACTCTTGATGCGGCCGTGAAATCTCGAATGAAGTCATTGGCTCAGCGAGATGTTAAAGACATGCAGACGATTTTGCGTCGACTTCACCTTGTTGAAGTCGAGTCAGTGAGCCGAATGTATTCGCAAGTTCATTTGGCCGACAATAAGAAGACGTCGCCAGCGATTGATCGCAATGCCAACACACTCGTTTTTCCGGACGATCGCGACGATGTTTGGCTTGATGAGCTCGACAGTTACCATGTGAATTCTAAAGGTTGTCCAACAGCTGATTTTGTTGCGAGTAAAGGACTCTAGTCATGATGACATTACGTTTGGTTTCTGAAAGTTCTGCGGCTGAAAAAATCTCCGGCCCCATGGCGCGGATGGCACTTTTTGCCGTCGCCGTGGTTGCGGGACTCGCATCGGCGTGTGCTCCTGAAAATCCTCGGCTCATGGCGCCGCCCACGACGTACGCTGCGGCAGCAACGGAAGCAAAACCTCAAGTTCTCAATGTCACTCCAATGGTCGACATTCTGATGGTCATTGATAACTCGGATTCGATGACCGATGAGCAGCAGACCTTGAGTAACAACATCGACAAGTTTGCGACGGGTCTTGCGAAGAACAGCAATATCGATTTTCACATCGGTGCTGTGTCGGTCTGGGATACAAAGATGTTCCAGGGCATGACAAAAGATTACGGCCAGGGAGAACTTCGAAGATTGAAAGGTCCGGACGGAAAAAATCTTCCGGATGCGTTTGGTCGATTTGTTTCCTCGCGCGAAGATTACGATAGCTATTTGGCGAAACAAAACGTGAGCCTTAAAAAAGAAGCCGGCTGGCTTCAGGTTCTAAAAGCGTCGATGAAAATTGGCGTGGAAAGCTACAATCCTAAACATGCGACTGAAAAAACCGGTGGTCCAGAAGTCGAAGAGATTTTTTCGCCGGTAAAAGCAGCTCTCAGTGAACCAATGGCCTCGAGCGCAAACCTTGGCTTTCGCCGTAAAGGTGCTCACCTTGTTTTGATTTTCATTACAGATGCTGACGCTTCGGTGCGAAACGCTGATGGAACATCGTTTGATATCTCGTCAGGTGAGCTTCAAGAGTTCCTTCGAACGACTGTCGGTCAGAGTTACCAAGACGACGTGTCGGCGATCGGCGTTTTGGCGAAATCGACAGATGATCCGAAAGAGCGCGATCCGGCGATTCGTCACACGACGCTCGGTTCGACCGAGCCAGTGAACATCCAGTCCTTCATTCGCGATCTTGGCGGAAAGTGGATGGGGCTTCGCGGAAAAGACTATGGCGCGAAGATGGCAGAACTTGGATCTTACGTTCGCTCGCGAACTCTGGCTCGTCCGCGCGTCGACTTCGAAGGTGCAACGCCCGAGTGGGGAACGATAACGGTCGCGCTGAACGGCGAAGATCTGAAGCTTGGTGAAGCCTGGGTGTACGACGACGTACGTAATAGTGTAATCATCACGCGCGATCTCTCAGGCGTGAACGGAGCCATCGACCTCAAAGTGAGTTTCACGCCGATTTTGGGATCATCCGTGAACTCGGGCCGCGTCCATACTCCTGGCACCGCTAGATAGCTAGGGTACCTTCTTCCCTTTCGTAATGCGCCGCGCCCGGCGGCGCTGCATTACGAAAGGGAAGAAGGTACCTTTTCTGCGTTTTTCTTGAGCATGACGAGATCACCCGTTGACCCGGGGTCCAGCCCCAACCAAGACTTTGGTGTGGAAGCCGGGGGGCCTATTCCGTGCGTATAAAAAAACTCGAAATCGTCGGTTTTAAATCTTTTAAGGACCGAACTGTCATTCAATTCGATTCGGGAATCACGGGTGTCGTGGGTCCGAACGGCTGTGGAAAATCCAATATCGTCGACGCTCTGATGTGGGCGATGGGCGAGATGTCGGCCAAGCACCTTCGCGGCGCTTCGATGGAAGACGTCATTTTCGCTGGAGCCGAGGGTTATGCCCCCATGGGCATGTGCGAAGTTTCTCTCACGTTAGAGAACGACGGCGGTCCGTTCCCGGTTCAGTATTTAAAGCACTCGGAAGTCATGGTGACACGTCGCCTGCACCGCGGTGGAGAGTCCGAATATTTCATCAATAAAGAACCATCTCGCCTCCGCGATATCCAAGAGATTTTCATGGATACGGGCGCGGGTGCCAAAGGCTTCTCGATCATTCAGCAGAATGCGATCGGTCAGCTTGTTACAAGTAAGCCTGAAGACCGTCGCCATCTGATTGAAGAAGCGGCCGGAATTACAAAGTTCAAAGCAAGAAAACGCGAATCTCAGCGCAAGCTTCTTTCGACCGAGCAAAACTTGATTCGTCTTCACGACATCGTGAATGAATTAAAGCGTCAGATCGATTCGCTGGAGCGACAGGCTCAGCGAGCGGAGCGCTATCGTGGCTTTAAGCGTGAAGCCGATGATTTGGATCTTTGGTTGTCGTCTCGGCAGTATCTTGCGCTTCGTGCGAAATCCGAAGCCGCCTTGGCAGAGCTCGCCGAGGCCGAGCAGTTGGAAGCCGCAGCCCAAGCGGAAGCTGGAACTCAGGAACTCGAAGTTGAAACTTTGAAAGCGACTGTTTCTGAAAAACAAATGGCGGTCGAGGATCTTTCGCGAGAAGCGCAGGAACTTCAACTTCAAGTCACTCGCGCTGAAACTCAGATTCAAGAACTTCGGTTCGAGATCGAAGCTGCGCGCCGAAATAAAGAAATGACGGGCGGTTTGCTCGAAGAGCACCGGGCTCGTCAAATTGCGCTCTCTAGCGAACTTGAAAAACTTCAGGCATTGCTTGTAGCGGCTGCGGGCGAAGCACTTCGTCTTACGTCCGAGTACACAGAGAAAAAAGATCGCTGGGAGTCGGCCGCGTCGCGAATTTCTGACGTGGATCGCGATCTCACCGATGCGCGCCGCGAGTTCATTACTGTGACTCAAGGTGAAGCGCAGATTCAGGGGCGTGTTGCGGCTTTGGAAGACGGTATTAGCGGCATCGAAGAGCGCGAGACCGAAGCGCGTTCGATTCTGGAAGAACTTCTTGTTAAAAAAGTCGATTTCGAGGCCCGCCGTAAAAAAGTGTGGAACGAGCTCGAGAAAAACCGACAAGATCAATTGGACCTCGCCAAAGACGTTGAAAGCTTCCAAGCCAATCGCGATCTTTTGACAAAGCAGATTTCTGAACGCCGAGTTGAAACTGATCAGTTCCGCGATGAGCTTGCTGAAGTGACCGGAAAACTTTACGGCCTCGAGAACTTGGCCTCGAACTTTGAAGGGTTCGATGCGGGCGTTAAGTCCGTGATGTTCTGGCAAAAACAAAAGCTTTCAAAAATGCCCGAGGGCGACCGCGTTGAAGCGACCGAGTTTCATCCGATCGCCGAAGTTGTTGAAGTTCCGCCTGAGTTTGAACTCGCTATGGAGGCGGCCCTGGGGCCACGTCTTCAGATGCTTCTTTCGCCGACGCCAGATTCGGCCGTGGGCGCTGTTAATTTCTTAAAAGAACAAAAGTCAGGTCGATCGAGCTTTGTCGCCGGTGGACTTCAGATGGTTGAATCGACCGTCTCGGAACCGGATCGTACGAAAGTTCGCGCGATCTTGTCGGACATCGTTCGTGCGCCAGAGAAATTCAAACCTACGATTCGCCGTCTCTTAAAAAATGTCGCCGTTGTTGATTCAATTTCGGAAGCGATCGAGCTTCGTCAAGCATCGCCGGATTGGACCTTTGTTACCTTGGAAGGTGACACCGTCACTTCCGACGGTGTGATCACCGGTGGAACGGCTGAATCTGCGGATTCGGGCCTTCTCACGCGTCGTCGCGAGATCAAAGAACTCTCGAGTAAAAAAGAAGAGTGGAGCGGAAAGCTTGGACTCGCTCAAGCCAGCCTCAAGAAGATGGAAGAGAATCTAAAAAATATCTCTGACGAGCTTGAGCAGGTCGAGCGCCGAAGCACGGACAAAGAAATCCTGCTCGCGTCGCTCAAAAAAGATCTCGAGCGCGCCGAGCAAGAGCTTTCAAACTGCGATCAGGCGATCTCTCGTCAAGACCGCGATGTTCATTCTCTGACTTCGCAAATTGAAACTCGCCGAAGTGAGCTTGATGAACTTCAGATGCGTTTGACAGGTCTGTTGGAAAGAAAAGTCGAACTGGAAAGTTCGATAGGACTTTTGACTCAAGACCTTGAAGTTGCTCGCGGTGGTGTTGGGTCGCTTCAAGATGAAGTTGGAAAACTTCAGACGGCGTCAGCGACCAAGACGATGGAGCGCGACGGACTTGATCGTCAGGTTCAAATGCTTTCAAAACAGCTGGAAGAGACTGAAGGTCAGCTTTCGCGCATGTCGTTTGAAAGTGAAAGATCGAACGAGTCCATTTCGACAAATTCCGTCGTGATGGAAGAGCACCGAATTCAGTTGGACGAAATGATCCGTCGGCTGGAAGACGCGCGTGCGGCCGTGGCCCAAGGGCGCGACGAGTTCGAGCAATTGAACAGCCGTTACCTTGAAATTCAGCGTGGGTTGGCGACGTATCTCTCAAGCCGCAACCAGCTTCAGTCGAAAATGAACGATGCTCGATTGACCAGTGAGCAGTGCCGTCTGAAAGAGACTTACCTCGTTGAACAAATGCGCGAGCGCTATGTTCTTGAGTTGTCGGAAGTGGCCGAGCGCTACCGTGACCGAAGTGCTACGGATGAAGAGATCGTTGAGGCTGAAAAGAAGCTTAAGGACCTCAAAGACAAGCTTGGAAAGATTGGCGATGTGAATTTGTCGGCGATCGAAGAGTACGACAAAGTCAAAGAGCGCTACGAGTTCTTGTCGAAACAACAAGAAGATCTCATCGAAGCCAAAGAGATGCTCAAAAAAGTTATCGACCGAATCAACCGCGTTTGTGCAAAACGCTTCCGCGAGACGTTTGATCTTGTGAACGAGCGCTTCACGAAAGTATTCCCGGTTCTCTTCGGAGGCGGGGAAGCTCAGCTGATTTTGGTGGAAGACCCTGACAAGGGCGACATGGGTATCGACATCATCGCGAAACCCCCGGGAAAAAAGCTTCAGAACATGACGCTTTTGTCGGGCGGAGAAAAAGCCCTGACGGCGGTTTCTCTGATCTTCTCGATCTTCCTCGTTCGTCCATCACCGTATTGCCTCTTGGATGAGGTCGATGCGCCGTTGGATGACGCTAACGTTTATCGATTTAACGATCTCGTTAAAGAGATGGCGAAGCGTTCACAGATTATCGTAGTGACTCACAACAAGTTCACGATGGAAGTCGCGAGTCGCTTGTACGGCGTAACGATGGAAGAGCGCGGAGTTTCAAAAATGGTCTCCGTCGACCTGAACACATAAAGGTACCCGGTTCGTCCGACCGAAGGTCGGCGTTCCGCTAAAAGGTACCCGGTTCTTTTTGCAGAAGCGACGCATCATTTCGTGGAGTCATAAGAGATATGTACGCAGAAGAGAGTTCAGGCGGACTCGGAATGTTTCTTGTCTACGGCGTATTCGCGATCACTCTGATCGTCGGTGTCGCGCTGTTTGTTTGGTTTCTGAAGTCACAGAAATCCATCGCGGAAAAAAAGAAGTCGGAAGCGCTTCCGGCCTCGGGTCAAAGCGAAGGAGAAAATCTTGCGCGTCGATCTTCAGATCGCGCTGCAGGCCGATCTTCAGATCGTGTGGCGGAGCGAGCCAAGGTTCCCGCAGCTGGAGCTGCGGTCCCTGCGGCAGGGGCGACTCCTAAACTTGCGACGGAAGTCCACGAACAAAAGTTACCTGAAGCCCTGACGAAGACTCGGGCCTCGCTTTTTGGTCGAATCCAATCTCTCTTCGGCGCTCGCGCGACATTGTCGGACAGTGAACGAGAAGACCTCGAAGAAGTTCTCTACACGGCGGATCTTGGTCCGAAGACAGTGCAAGATCTGCTCGATCACGTTTTCGCGACTCTCAAAGAAACCGGCGAGACAGGATTTGAAGCTGTCCGCCGCGAGCTTCATGCAAAAATGACCGAGATTTTCGAAACGACCAAATCTCCGCAAAACGCGTCCGCGCGTGCAGAGCTGAATGAAGGTTCGAGTTCCTCTGCCGACGATGGCCTTGGTGAGCTTCGAATTTTTGCCGCGAAGCCCGCCGTGCTGATGGTTGTTGGAGTCAACGGTGCCGGCAAGACGACGACGATCGGGAAAGTTTCTTCGAAGCTTGCGGCTCGCGGACTTAAGGTTTTGGTCGCAGCCGGTGATACGTTTCGTGCGGCCGCAGGCGAACAACTTAAGGTATGGACAGACCGTGCCGGCGGTTCGCAAGTCGGCGACGGAGCAGGGCTTGTTGAAATTTTCGATCCTGCTAATGTGACCGAGCCAAGTGCAGTCGCCTACCAAGCGCTTGAAATTGCGATCTCCAAAAAATTCGACGTCGTCATCATCGACACCGCGGGCCGTCTGCACACTCAGAAAAATCTGATGGAAGAATTAAAAAAAATGAAGCGAGTTCTGGCGAAGCTCGATCCATCGGCGCCTCACGAGACGCTCCTCGTGCTTGATGCAAACAGCGGGCAGAACGCTTTGATTCAGGCCAAAGAGTTTCACGGTGCCCTCAATGTTGATGGCGTTGTCCTTACGAAACTCGATGGATCAGCAAAGGGCGGCGTCGCCGTTGGAATCACGAATGAAGTCGGACTTCCGATCAAGCTGATCGGTGTCGGCGAAAAAATTGGAGACCTAAGACCGTTTGACCCTCGAGCCTTCGTGGATTCGATTCTCAAATGAAAAGTTCGTTGGGTGGCCATTCATCGACATTTCCTTTAGTCATCCTCGGGACTCTTTTTGTGGTGCTCATCGGGAGCGGCTGCGATCAGGGCCGTGTGATTGATCAGGCGGAACGCCAGCGTGTCATCACGGGGAAAACTCCCGACACTTCGCCGACGGCGGGGCTTTCTATTGGGCGTGACGGAAGTGGACTTCTGTCTCGTCAGGGAAAATATTTTTTCACACTCTGGGATACACGAAACGACGCTTTTGCTTCTTATTCGATTGCGCTTGAGTCGCTGCTTCGTCTGGATGCGGCTCGCGCTCCTCAGGTTACGACGTCCTTATCTACGTTTGATCTGTCGTGTGCCGAAACTGTCGGTCCTGACTGTATTCGGTGGACTCGAAACCTGAATCTTACGACGGACGTGTCAGGTGCCCTTCCTTCGATTAATCTTTCGATCACGCTGACGCGAGGGGACCGTTACCAGTTGGAGGGCGATATTGGTGCTGGTAACCAAGTCATCGCAAATTACGAAACCTTCGACATCGATTTTGTTTTAGGGTTGGTGAGTTCACAGCTGCCGGGCTTTCCTGTCGTGAAGCAAAATTTCGCCGATGACACGCCGGTTGCTATACTTTCGCAAGGCTGGCTCCTTCTCGACGGTTTCGAAGTTCTGGACGCACTTCTATCTGGGTTTGTTTTTTTTCCGGTTCCCTCTTACGGGCTTTTTCCAGAAACCGCGACACGGCTGGTTTTGACGCCGACTCGCTGGCAAATTGATCGTCCGTTTTTAAATGTGACAACGGGAGCTACACAAACGATCAGCTACGTCGTCGAGAAGCTATGAGAAGATTCGCGAACTTCTTAAGTGGACTGATACTTCTTAGCCTTTTGTTTTTTTCTTCGTTGAGCTTGGCTGCGCCTCAGACCCGCCCTTCAAAGATGTCCCGTGCCACATATCTTGGACACAATCTCTCAATATCGACGGAAACTCCGAAGGCTGGCACGGTAGCTGTCGGCAGCTATCTCCTGGGCTATTCTCCTAGTGATCGTCTTTTGATCGGCACAAGTCCTTGGATGATTTTCGATTACAACACCTACAATGTCGTCACTCGCTACAACATCATTCGCGACGAATCCGATGAGCTCACGCTGGATGGTGACGACCCCACTGACTCTGGCGGTGCGTTTGATGCCCTGACAGTGCAAGCCGCGTATATGAAGTCGGGAAATTTCGCGCGCGATTTTTACCGCCAAGAAATCGCGATCGTGTGGCTCACTGGTAAAGTCGCAGTGAATCCGTACTACGATTTTTATCTTACTGGAAACTACATGTATTTTTTCGATGAGACGATTCCGTTTTCTTTAAGACGTGAACCTTTCAACGACGAAAAGTACCAATTGTCGCTGTCATCACTGCACTCGCTCAAAGTGAACGATCTATTTCGAGTTTCTTTGGAGTTTGGAGTGCTGGGACTTCGCTCGAGTTATCCGCAAATCCATTCCGGCGTGAGCTTTTCACTGACGAAAGGCTCTTATCTGATTCAGCTGGGATTTTCGGTCACTGCGACGCCGTACAATTTTGAAAGGTTTTTGGAGTCGTCGACGAACGCGAAACCTGAGGGCAACTACTACGACGCGTCTGTGCATCCAGAGATCCAGCTTCAGTATTTTTTTTGAGAGAGCCACTGCCGTCTCTCGACGGCGAGATGAGACACCGCCACTATTTTCGTATTGAAAATATCCAGTTCAGCGACTCGCGCCAATCAATCATCCGTATCGGCACACCGTGACCGCCGGTATTGAACGCAACAAACGCCGTCGGATAGTTTCGATCAGATTTTAAAATCGCGTCGAAATGCGCGACTTGTCCTGCGAAAGAAGCCAACGAGTCCTTGGTCCCTTGAGTGAACAAGATCGGGACTCGACGCTGAAGAAGAGCGGACCGTAGCACGGTCGCATCGGAGGACGTTCCCATCAACATCATGCCGTCTAAATTGTCTGCGGCACTTTCAAGTTTTGCGACGTTCGAACATACAAAGGCGCCGCTCGAGGCGCAGGCCAAAACGATTCGTGCCGACGGCGAAGTTTTTCGAATGTGTAAAATGAGTGCGAGTACTTCTTCAGCTCCCGAGGGTTTCATCAGCTCACGTACGGTGGGCGAATAATATACGCCGGCGTTTTGGACGGCGAGATTTTTTAAGCGATTGAAGTTTCCGCTGAAGGTCCAATCGTTCACGCCAAGATCCCGCGTCCCGTTGGAGCCGTGGATGAAAATCACAGCGAATGCCGCGTTGGACGCGCGGCCAACTTCAAATGTCTCAAGAGTTCGATTTCCTTGAGCTGAGGAAATTTTCAAATTGAACTCGCGCTGCTCTTTTAGCGGCAAAAGTTCGACATACGCCGGATTCGCTTTTTTGACAGGAATCGAGTCGCGAAGATCGATGTCGCGTTTTTCATTGTAATCGTAAACTTTCAGAAGCCCGTCATGGCTTTCGGAGACGAGGGCTTTATGGGCAAAGAGATCGTCTTTGAAGGGCTTCAGCACCAAGGGGACGGCCGTTTGCGTCATAGCCGACGAAGTCGACGCCAGGGTCAAGATTGCGGCCAAAAACACGATCGGGGACCTTAGGGCGAAGATCGATCGAAACACCAGTTTCCGTAAAGACGGGCTCACGGCCGTAAATTTGATCATACCCGGAATAGAGCATGAACAGAGCCATAGCCGCGGTCTGACCATTCATTTCTGGTGACCGTGGGTCCAAGACAGGGCCGTAAAACTGTCACTTTGGGTGCCGTTCAGAGGCGCATTTCGGGGCGCTACCGGAGTTATAAACTGGGTTGAGCGGGGCTCTCGATCCGCCGGAAATCATTCAGAAATTACACGTAAAGTGCTCGTAAAATCCAAAATCTGTGATTACTATTCAAGCTGATGGCTGGACTGACTCCGACACAGAAAACTGCATTGAAAAACCGAACGGACCGCATGACTGCGAACCGAGGCTCTTCCGTGCGATCTGGTGCCGAAGCCTCTCCCGGTTCTGAGAGCGTCGCTCAATCCAAAGATTTAAGCACTCAGGTGTCGATCGCGGGCGTTCCCCTCAGACTGAAATCTTCACACGACTTAGAAACAGTGAACGAACTTGTGCGCATGGTGGACGAAAAAATCCGTCAAGCCCTTCCTCTGACAAAAACAGGTTCAATTCAAAATGCTTCGATCTTGGCTGCGCTCAACATGGCCGAGGAACTGCTGCTTTTAAAGCGGCGGGCCCTTGAGCTGGTTGATGGCCTCGAAGCTCGTTTGTCTCGCGTGACTGAAGATCTGGAGAAGTCCGGCCCGACAGCGTAACGACGCTTTTGGGAGACTTGTGACTGAGAAAACCGAGTGGCGAAGCGAAATGCGGCGCCGACTTAAAATTATCACTTCTGACAAATCACGTCTTCGTGTCGAACGTGAAGCACGCCTGGCTCAGGCTCTGAACCGCATCGTCGACGCGCGTCCGGGCCTTTGGCTCTCCTTTTCACCTTTGGCCACCGAGCCTCAGTTCGTTATTCAAAGCCAAAAAACCACCTTGGCTTATCCGCGGATCTCGTCGGCTAAAGACGCTCCATCGCTCAGCTTTTATTTTTCCAAAGATGGGTCGGCCCCATGGGCGGTTCATTCGTCGGGGATACGGGAACCTGACACGCGCGATGCGCGGTGGAGTGTGGTCGCGACGGGTTCGCCCGGAGTGGTGCGCGGCGCTTTGATTCCTGGGCTTGGTTTTGACCGACGATTGCGACGGCTTGGTCGCGGCGCCGGGTTTTATGATCGGTTTTTAAAGGGCAGTCAGTTTACAAAAGTGGGCGTCGGGTTTTCGGAGCAAGTTGCTGACGAAATTCCGAGTGAGCCTCACGACATCGACCTCGATGGTCTTGTAACAGATCGTGAAGTGATCTGGAACATGACGTCGAGCTCGATTTAAGAAAGGCCGAAGCTATGAACGAAGGTGTTGTAATAATGATCGTTGCACTTGTGGCGGGACTCGCTGCGGGTGCCGTGGCGATGCTTCTCTACCGAAATGCAATGGATGAGAAGACGAAGAAGTCGGCGGCTGATGAAGCCGAACGAATCGTGCAAAAAGCCCGCGGCGAATCGCAGCGAATCGACCGTGAAGCGAAGACTCGCGCGAAAGATTTCGAAGCTCGCGCGCGCAAGCAGGCCGAAACGGACATTCAAAAGCAAAAAGAAAAGCTGGTGAAGGAAGAGAAGGCGTTGGCCGACCGCGAAGTTCGCATGGACAAAGAAGCTCAGACGAAAGAGCAAGAGCTGCAAGCTCGACTTCAGGAGATCGCCGGACGCGATGAAAAAGTAAAAATCGCCGAGAAAAAGTTGATGGACTTGGAAGCCGCAGCCGCAAATCAGGCCGATGAGCTGAAATCTCGTCTCGAGCAAGTTTCAAAGCTCACTCAAGCCGAAGCCAAAAAAGAAATGATCGAGGCCTTGACTGAGGATGCCAAGATTGAAGCGTCGAAAAAGGCACAAGAGATCGAAGAGCGCGCCGTGGGCGAAGCTCAAGAAAAAGCGCGTCGAACAATTGCTGTGGCTTTGGCCCGTTACGCGAGCGAATTCACATCGGAACGCACAGTAACGGTCATCAATCTTCCCAGTGAAGATATGAAGGGTAAAATTATCGGCCGCGAAGGGCGAAATATTCGTGCTCTCGAAGCGGCTTGCGGCGTCGATTTGATTGTCGATGAAACTCCCGAAGCGGTTGTCATTTCTTCGTTCGATCCCGTTCGTCGCGAAGTCGCAAGAAAAGCACTTGAGAAATTGATGGAAGACGGCCGCGTTCACCCCGCGCGAATCGAAGAAGTCATCGATAAGGTTAAAAAAGATCTTTTTAAGTCCATCAAAGACGATGGTGAAAAAGCGGCGTTTGATCTTGGGCTTCACGGTCTTCATCCAGAGATCACTAAAGTTTTAGGCGGGCTTAAATACCGTCATGCTCAGTCGCAAAATATTCTCGAGCACTCCATGGAAGTGGCTCACCTAGCCGGCATGATGGCGGGGGAGCTTGGTGAAGATGTGAAGCGTGCACGCAGGGCGGGTATTCTTCACGATATTGGTAAAGGTCTTGAGCACACCATCGAAGGTTCGCACGCGATGGTCGGCGCTGATTTCGTAAAAAAGTTTGGCGAGCACGAATCGGTGGTTCACGCGATTCGCGCCCATCACGACGAAGAAAAGCCGAGCACTGTTTTGGCCTTCATCGTTCAGGCAGCGAACATTATTTCGAATTCGCGTCCCGGAGCGAAACGTCAGTCCATCGACGCTTACGTGCGCCGCATGGAAGATCTTGAATCGATTGGTAACTCGTTTGACGGTGTGATCCGAACGTTCGCTGTTCAGGCTGGAAAGGAAGTTCGTGTTCTGGTCGAAGCGTCGCGCGTGACGGACGATCAGGCGCAAATGCTTTCCTATGACATCGCTCGCAAGATCGAACGTGAGATGAGTCACCCAGGTCAAGTTCAAGTCACTGTTGTGCGTGAAGTTCGCGTTGTCGAGCACGCGCGCTAGGAGAGAGCTATGAGTTCTTCTTTGACGAAAGCGACACCGAACGAGCAGCTGGCGGAGCTCAAGCGAGGGGTCGTTGACCTAATTTCGGAACCCGATCTTCTTAAGAAGCTCGAGAGTTCGTACAAAAATTCAAAACCTTTGATCGTGAAGCTGGGCGCTGATCCGTCGAGGCCGGATCTTCATCTTGGCCACGGTGTTGTTATCGAAAAGCTGAGGGCCTTTCAGGATTTTGGTCATGAGGTTCGGTTCCTGATCGGAGACTTCACGGGAATGATTGGCGATCCGTCCGGAAGAAATGAAGCTCGCCCGGCGCTGACGCGTGAAGAAGTTGTGCTCAACTCGAAAACTTATGAGCGCCAGATTTTTAAAATTCTGGATCCAGAGAAAACTAAAATTGTTCATAACTCATCATGGTTGGATCGCCTGACACCGGTTGAGTTTATTAAAGTCTCGTCTCAATACACTGTGGCCCGAATGCTTGAACGCGATGATTTTTCAAAGCGCTACAAAAGTGGGTTGCCGATCGCTGTGCACGAATTTTTGTATCCGCTCATGCAGGGGTATGACTCGGTCGCTCTTAAAGCGGACGTCGAAATCGGCGGAACGGATCAGCTTTTTAATTTGATGGTCGGTCGCGATCTGCAAAAGTCCTACAATCAGGCGCCACAGGTTGTTCTGACCATGCCGCTTCTTGAAGGGCTTGATGGCGTTAATAAAATGTCTAAGTCGCTCGATAATTATATCGGTTTCGACGATAGCCCGCGCGATATGTTCGGAAAAACAATGCGTGTTTCGGATCCGCTTATGCTTCGGTACTATGAGCTTGCGACCCACGTACCAGCGTCTGAGATTGAAAAGATGCGAAAGCAAATGGCTTTGCCAAAAGATCAGGGCGGTGTGAATCCTCGGGACTTCAAAGTTCGCTTGGCGCAAACAATCGTCAGTCGTTTTCACGGCGAAGCCGCCGGGAAAGCGGCCGTCGAAGAATTCGAACGCCTTTTTGTTCGCAAAGATGGCGTGCCGGATGACATGGAAGAAAAAGTCGTCCCTGCGTCCCGCGTTCAGGGCGAAATCGATGTTGCCGGTTTCTTGAAAGAGCTGGGCGCTGTGGCGTCGACGACCGATGCGAGACGTCTGATCGACACGGGAAGTGTTCTTTTTGGTGATGCACCGATTCGCAGCGTGAAAGCGTCGCTCAATTTGAAAGCCGGGACCGAAGTCGTTCTCAAAGTCGGTAAGAAAAAATTCTTCAAACTGAAGGTGACCTAACGTGAAAGTGAAGTTCGTACCTCAGAACGTAGAGTTTGAAATTAAGCCTGGCGAAAGTGTCATGCACTTGGCCGAAGACAATGGCCTTTACGTAAAATCTGTTTGTCGGGGAGTCCCGTCGTGTGCCGAGTGCCGCGTCCGTATTGTCGAAGGTGAGACGAATGTGTTTGCGCCGGTCGCCGCTGAACTGGCCTTGGTCGGATCCGGATGGTTTATCGATCGTCGTCGCCTGGCGTGTCAGCTTCAGTGCATCGGTGATGTAACGATTGATATGAGCGAACAGCTGGCGAAGCAGCAAGGTCTTATCGGCGGACGAAAAGCGAAAGCTGCGAAGGCTCTTGGCGACCGTGTTGAAGACGAAACAGTGATTCGCGAGAGCACCAGTGGGCCACGTTCCGGTGGTCGCAGTGATGCACGTGGAGAAAGCAGAAATCGTTCGAATGAGAAGTTCGACGACGAAGCTTCGGACGAGACGTCCGAAGAGTCTGGTCAGGATTCTGGCCAAGCTTCTGGCCAGTCCTCTGGCGCCACGTCTGGCGCTACTTTTAAAGGCGCACCAAAAAATCCGCGCGTTATTGCTCCGCGGCCCAATACAGAACCGCGCGCAGCGATCAGCCCAACGGCCATTGTCTCGGGTGGCGCTGCTGGAAGCGTTCCTGGAGGCACCTCTGGAATTTCTCCTGGGCGTATCGAGCCGCGGCCTCAGGGGGGACCAGTTCCTGTTGGCGACCCACGGAGTTCCAATGAGAAGTCGCCAGGAGGACCTGCTGGAGGACCCTCGGGAGAAAATCGCGGCGGTGGCGGGCGTTCTCGTCGCGGACGACGGCGCTAAATCATTAGTCGATCACGGCCATTTTTAAAATTCGTCAGAAGCTGGCTGTCTTTGCGGTTTCGGTTTCGCGCGAACCGTAATTTCTGGAAGCACTCCGGTCATTTCGTAGTTTCTTAAAATCTGCTGTTTCATTTCTTCAGGAATATTCATCGCATTGATTCTATCAAGGGCTGTTAAGTCTTCGGTGCCAGTGGCGTGCACCACAGCGACGACTTCAGTTTCCAGAGCACTCTCTGGAGCCTCTAAATCCTTACGGGCTTTCGCGTCCGATTCAAGGCTTCCGCCGGACAAGGTTTTCATAAGCCCCATCGCGCCTCGGTTTGATTTGCGTGCCTCGGCTTCGATCAGGTGCACGGGCATGGTGGGATTCGCGGTCCGAATTCGGATCGTTTCAAGAGTCGTCGCAATGTGACCGATACCCCCTTTTTCTTTGAAGAGGGTCTCTAGTCCAAGGGCTGTGGCCCCCAGCGTGACGACAATCAGTGCGGCGTACATAACGATCACTTTTACGATTCTCATAATATTTGAATCGGAAGATTGCCCCGAAAATTTCAATGCTTCTCAAACTGAGACAAACAAGTCGTGCTATATGAGTCACCTAATGACGGAAGACTAGATATCGGATAACAGTGGTCGGATATTGGCTAAATTGGAGTGTTAACAGCGATGAAAAAACTGATCGTCCTTCGCCACGGCGAGAGCACCTGGAATAAAGAGAATCGCTTCACGGGTTGGAAAGACGTGGGTCTGTCCGAACTCGGCCGCGAAGAAGCGATTCGCGCTGGAAAAATTCTTCGCGCTGAAAAATTTGAATTCGACTGCGCTTTCACGTCGGTATTGAAACGAGCGATCCATACATTAGATTCTGTTTTGACCGAACTCGACACTTCGTGGATTCCGGTTGAAAAGTCGTGGCGTTTGAACGAACGGCATTACGGCGCGCTCACGGGTTTAAACAAGGCCGAAACGGCCGCCAAGCACGGCGATGAGCAAGTAAAAATATGGCGGCGAAGTTTTGCGACCGCTCCGCCACCACTTTCAAAGGATTCCCCGGATCACCCGATCAATGATCGTCGGTATTCTTCGGTGCCTCGTGAACTTTTGCCCGATGGCGAGTCGCTGAAAACGACGATCGACCGCGTTCTCCCGTTCTGGAACGAAACGATCGCGAAGTCTATTCTCAGCGGACAAAGGGTGATTGTCGCGGCTCACGGAAATTCCATCCGAGCTCTTTTAAAACATCTCGAAAATCTTTCTGAGAGTGCAGTTCTGGAACTTAATATTCCGACAGCAGTTCCTCTCGAACTGACTCTCACGGATGATCTTAAGTTTGTGTCGAAACGCTACTTGGGAGACGCTGCCGAAATCGAAAAGTCGATGCACGCTGTCGCTCATCAAGGGTCTTCGAAAAAATAGGAGATATCACCGATGTCCAGCAAAATGCCGATTCGTTCACGTCCCCGGCGAAACCGATCGAGCGAAGCTGTTCGCGGACTGATTCGCGAGACGTCTTTGAGCCCTTCAAATTTTATTCTTCCGCTGTTCATTACGGAAGGTAAAAACATTTCGGAACCCATTGAAGCGATGCCGGGGCAATCGAGATTGTCGGTTGATCGTCTTGTTTTGAAAGTGAAAGAGGCCCGAGCGTTGGGTGTCATGGCCGTCGCACTTTTCCCAAAAATCGAAGACCGATTGAAGGACTCGTTTGCAAAAGAGTCCACGAATGCGAAAGGACTTTTACCTCGCGCCATTCGCGCCGCGAAAGACGCGTGCCCCGACGTTCTCGTCATTAGCGATGTCGCGATGGATCCTTACTCCAGCGACGGCCACGACGGTCTCGTAAAAAATGGTCTTGTTCTCAACGACGAAACCCTTCCGATCTTGGCGCAAATGGCAATTTGCCAAGCCGAAGCGGGCGCTGACTGGATTGCACCGTCTGACATGATGGATGGGCGTGTTGGATACCTTCGAAGTGCATTGGACGAAGCCGGTTACACCGATCGCTCCATTCTTGCGTACACGGCGAAGTACGCTTCTGCGTTTTATGGTCCATTTCGACAGGCTCTCGATTCGGCTCCTCGAGCAGGAGATAAAAAAACATATCAGATGGATCCCGCGAATCGACGAGAAGCGATTCGCGAAGCGCAGCTTGATATTAAAGAAGGCGCTGACGTCATTATGGTTAAACCCGCAATCGCGTACCTCGATGTGATCCGAGAGCTTAAAAGTCGATTTGCAGTTCCTGTCGCCGCCTATCAGGTGAGTGGCGAGTACGCGATGATCAAAGCGGCCGGGGACAGGGGTTGGCTCGATGCCGATGCGGCCATGATGGAGTCTCTTCTGTCGATTCGTCGTGCAGGAGCCGACATGACGCTCACCTATTTTGCAGTCGATGCATCGCGAATACTCCAGAGTTAACGATAAGTTAACCTGGTTCCACGGCGGCATCTTTGGTCACTCTGAAGGCTAAGTATTACAACGCATTGCGAAAGTCCGCCGAACCGAGCAGTCCCAAGCCTGTCAAGAATTTGCCTGCTCTTACGGCGACATACGTCAATTTTCAGGCATTCGAATGGCAAATAATTCCACACATATAAAGGTGGTCAAGAGTGTGCTATAAGCAGTGACTCGCAAGCGAACTGTTTTTTTAAGGAGCGCATCTTGAGCATGAATACAACGACCGGAATGAACCCCGGCACTGTCGGCAGCACTGAGCCCATCGATCTCAACGAAGACATCGATCTGAATGAAGATGCAGACCTCGGAGACGACGGCGATTTGCGTTCTCCAGGCCGTTCGCAGTGGAGCGCTTCCGATATGGATGGCGACCAAGACGAAATCTCTGAAGGTGGAATGTCACCTTTGAGCGCTGCGGATCTTGAGGCAGGAATTGATCCGGCTCTCGACAAGTCGAACGATGGCAAACGCCGTTCGATGATGGAAGAAGAGTCGGAAGAAGATGACGTTGATCTTGATCAGATCGAAGATATTCTTGCGCTACCAGAAGAGCAGTTTCCGCGCTTCACATTAGCTAAAAATAAAGCGCGCTTTCTTCGCATGGTGAGCTGGTACCGAAACAAAAAAGAGTGGCTCGAAGTCGCTCCGCTTTCGGGTGTTTCGAAGCTCTTCAAGCAGCAGACGAAAGAGCTTGTCGGTATTCGGGCTTCGAAGCTCGATTACGAAATGGAACTCGAGACGGGTACATTGACTCCGTCGCAGCGCTCGTATCGTCGCGACGAATTGAAGATGTGCAAAGTTCACGAGAAAATGGCGGTGAATCTCATCGCGCGTATGCAGGTTAAAATTAAGTCGGGCCGTCGGTAGCACTGACGTCTAGCTCGACCCAAAAAATAAGATCGAAGAAGCCGACGGTTTAAAACGTCGGCTTTATTTTTTTGGCACCGCACAATCAATGTAGCCAAAACTGACTTTCGACCCGCCGTCTCTGGCCGTGTCTAATATTAAGACACCCTCGCGATTTTCCCCTCGGGTCGCGGGCACTTGCAGCGGTGTCTCAAAAAGAGGAACTTTTTTCCTCTTTGGGCCTAATTTTCTCAGTTCGATGCGCCGATAGGTACTTTGTGAGGCGATTTTCGCCTCTCTAAGAGACGAAGCGCGGCAGATGGTCTTGCCGCTAAAGTCGTCTCACACAAGGCAACCGGAGGTCTTTAAATGGTACGTTCGTCGTTCATCGTCGTTTCCGACGACCAACTTCTAATTCAGAAAGCTCACCAATTTGGAATGGTGAATAGCGTAACGGTGAAAGTGATGTCACCGGCTGAGTACGAAGCATCAAATAACAAAGGCGAGGTTCCAAGTCTCGTTGCGGGTTCGGGCCAGACCGAAAATTCATCGACACAGATGAATTCGTCGATGGCAAAAGTTCTTCCGTTTCCTGGCACTCCAGGTTTCGTTGGATCCGACGCGCGTCGATCTGTTTCTACAATCGATCAGCTTGAGAGCGTAGCGATCGAAAGTGCGATCACGGCTTTCAAAGGCAATCTGACGGAGGCTGCAAAAGCTCTCGGCATTGGTCGTGCGACACTCTACCGAAAAGTAAAAGCTTACAATCTTGATCCGGCCATGGCCCGCAAGAAAAAAGCGGCTTAATTGACGTAACGAAACCGAAAAGACTTTCGTGCGTTTTTTATCAACGAACGACAAAGAAAAGATTCCAGATAAGATCTCAAAAATAACGATACTCCTCGGAGTGTCGTTATTTTTTATTTTGGCGAGTTGGTTTTTCGGAAGAGTCCAAAGATCCGCGCTTCTTGTCGCCGCTCACAGTGTTTGCTCTCGGGTCGCGGCAGAGTACGTGAAGAACACCGATCCGTCGGTGCTCTCTTTTATTGAAATATGCCATAGAGAGGCTTCGAAAGATGTCGCGACCGCGCTGAAGGGCGACTACGGTCCGGATCCGCGTCGGGCTTTGATCAGCGTCATCAACGATCGCTTAAGTGCACTTCGTGTTTCACATTTGTCTGCCTATGCCCCCGACGAAACGGCCGCGCTATGGACTAGAGAAGCTGTCGATACGGGCGTGCGCGCTCGCTGGGTGGATGGGGAGGCGATAATTCAACGCCTTGTCGAAAAGTCACCAGCCGCTCGCGCGGGGATTCGTGTCGGAGATTTGGTGATCGCTGTTGATGGAATCCCACTTTCTGAAATTCAAGATCTCGAACGCGCCAGCGGTGTGTGGGAGATTCTTCGTCCCGACGAGACACGGGTCTTTTTACCTGTGGTCGCTGAGACTCTTCAGGACAGTGTCGTTCCTTACTGGCTTACGCAGCAAGAACGTGACGACGTCCGGGTCTTAAGAATCCCGTCATTTCTTCCGCAGGCCATTGATAACGAAGATTGGCCGCGTGTGCGAGATCAGATCGCGCGTCTTTCGGAAGATAATCAGAAACTGGTGATCGATCTTCGCGGAAATCCTGGTGGAAGTTTTCCTGCGATGCTTCGGGTTCTGGGGCTATTGAAGTGTGATCGTGATCTTGTGGGTTGGATTTATCGGGGCGAAGCGCCGACTTTAAAAGATTCGATGGCGCGCGATCGTCGCTCTTTTGAAATGACGGAGGCCTTGGAGGCAGAACCTCAGCTTGAGCAATTAGCGAAAAACGGAGCGATCGCACTTGTGCCTTTTCAAAAAGGACCATGTTTCGAAGGACCGATCGGCGTGTTGATCGATCAAGACACGGGATCTGTGGCCGAGATTTTCGCCCAGGCCTTAAAGGAGCGACCTCGCACACTCGTGGCAGGGTGGCGCTCGGCGGGCCACGTCGTTATGGCCAGGTGGTTTCAAATCGCAGGACTTAGTTCTGACTACACAGTCTCGGTGCCTGTGGCTCTGTTTCGCTCGGCGAAGGGCGAGGAGCTTGAGGGGCGCGGCGTTTCGCCCGATCAGTTAATGACGGACTCTTTGAAGCGCTGGCGAAGCTCTAAAGACCCGTGGATCGCCGACCTGATACGTTCGGTCAATTCGCTCTGAATTTCCGGATGTGTCTCATTTTGAAACGTTCCTCTCTTTGCATTTCCGCTGTCGACGAAATGCACAGGTGTCGAACATGAAGCGGCGGTAGAATTTTAGTAGATCTGATTGGCGCGTAGGTTCGATAGGAAGTGACTCATCTCGGAACGCTGGTTGCACCTCTTAGTCGTTGAGCGCTTCTGAAGTACGAGATGCGCAGTTGGCTTTTTGGGGAGGATTTTATGGAATCGAACGACGGCAAAAAAAACGATTCGGGTTCGCGAAAAGTGATCGATATTTCGGATCGCATTTCGGCGCGCCTTGCTGCAAAAGGCCCTGTCGAGAAAATCAAAGCGATGAAAGTTCGACTTGATCTTGAGCAAGCCAAGATCGCGATTCCGGCGTCTCTATTGTCTATTCTTGTTGTCGTAACACTAGCCAATTCGAAACTTTTGGATTCTCCCGAGGTTGTCGAGTCGCGTGAACTTGCATCTCAAGGTACGTTGATCGCGCCATCTCGTGGAATCGCATCGATTCCTTCAGGAACTTCGCAGGGTGAAGACGAGTTGATTCAGGCGATGGCTCAGAAAACGCTTGGCGAAATCGCGGCCGTGGGTCGAAAGCCTTCAGCCCTTGAAAAGCTGAGTCTTGAAACTTTAGAAGGAAAATACGCGATTCGAATGGACTCTTCTCAGAAAATTTCTGAGATCGAAATCGCTCAAAACCAGGTCGATAGCGCGATCGCGTTTGACGCCAAGTTTATTGAAAACAACCGATCGTGGATGCCTGTGTCTTTCGAGAAAAGCCTTCGCGTCGAAAGTCACGGTGGCGATCTTGGTCAGAAGCAAACTTACCACCTCGTGAATAAGCTTTCGATTCCAGTCGCACGGATTGACGTGAGCCTGGACACTTCCGGCCGACTCTTGGCCATGAAGGTTGTTCCTACAACAGCTTCCGAAAAATAGGGTCCGGTTCGTTATCTGTAGCTCGGCCCTTAGTCGAGCCATTGACGGCTCACGTTTTCACGACAGTTCCCTATGAATCCTCTCTCGCCCAACGTCAATTCGGCCGATAAAGTCGTATGGTTCTGGGCAATCCCTTTGAGCAACCGAAAAACACATCCAGCGATCGTCGTCAGACCGGCGAGGGCGCAGCTCTTCCTTTCGATCGTTTGGCAGCGCACGTTGCCGATCTCGTTTTACTGGCGCCGATCATGGCGCTTGCGATGGCGCCATTTCGCCGGGCCGTTTTGGAAGCGAAGCTCTTGGACAATGCTTACGATTCTGACTGGGCATTGATTCAAGGATTGGTCGCAGCAATGGCCGTCGGCATTGCATGGGAAACATTTTTTATTTCGATGTGGGGAGCAAGCCCAGGGCGAATGATTTTCGGTCTTCGCGTCGTCGATGTTTGGACCGGTGAAAAGCCGCGTCCCTTTCACGCGTTCGTGAGGGCATTGACCTGGTGGGGAAGCTTGCTTGTCTTGGGAGCTCCGTTTTTTGGAGTTTATGGAAACGCCAAACGTCGACCACTTCATGATCGCGTTGGTGATACGGAAGTGAGATCCCGCAATACGCGGCGCCAGTCGTCGCCGCCACAGATCACTGAACTTGCGTTCGGATCGCTTTTCACAACGGGTGCCATATTTTTTGCGTCACTCGTACTAACAAGCCAAATGTACGTCCTTCGTGAACACGCTCGTATGGCCGGAGAGAAGAATCAGCCGCGCCTTTGTGCCGATGTGACTTCCACGTTGGAGTCGTGGGAGGGCGGACCTTCAAAGCCCACACGCATTGCGGCGGCCATCAGTCTTAGCGCCGCAGGGGCGACGGATTCTTCGTGTCTTGAAGTCGAAGCTGAGTACGCACTTTGGAATAACCAGGGCCGCACTTTGGGATACCTTGCAAAAGGTTTGATAAGATTCGGAACTGACGACGACGAGGCCGAGCAGTATTTCTCAAAAGTTTGTGATCTCGAACCAGATTCAGACGCATGTAAAATGGTTGGTTGGTTCCGCCTCGTCGCTTCAGAAAATAACGGTGAATCTGAAATGACCAGTGAAATGACCGGTGAAACGACCGAGCACATCGAAAAATTAGCTCGGTCCATGGTCCCAAGCGAGGGACGCACCGCTCGCGCGCAGGATTTATCGCCAGATTGGCTGCGTCTTTTGGTCTTGCGAGAACTCTTTGTCCAAAAAGCCGATGCGAACTTGATTTTGAAGCTCACCGAGTTTCCCGCGAAACATGAAGTCGTTGGGGCAAAACTAGTCGAATACCGCACGCGAGCCCTCTGGAGACTGGATCAAAAAAGTAAAGCGAAGGCCACATTCTTTGCGACGGCGGATGCTCTTCCGCGGCGTCAGCGCGTGGTTTTGACATCGTGGCTTTGTAGCCGAGAACTTTACGAATCTTCCTGCAGTAAAGATGCACTTCGTGCGTGCGAAATGATGGAGCGTTCGGCCGACGCAGACAGTGGTGATACGGCTGTTCCTTCGTTCATTGTTGCATCGCTAAGAAATACGGAGTGCCGAATCTTAAGTGGTCGCGGATCAACCCGGGCTTTTGATGACATTGAAAAGCAGGTCGACGGCGATACTGGCAAAACGTTGATAGAAGCGGTCCGTGCTTTGCGAACGGATGGTGCTGACCAAGGCCTCATTGCTCTTCGAAATCTGGCTTCAAAAGATGGCGCCGAAGAGGATCTGTTTGTCACCGAGGCCAATATTCGCTTGATCGAAGAAGTCTCACGAAAGCCAATGACAGATCGTGATGCAACACTTGAACTCGTCAACTTGCGCGAACGCTGGTTTGCTTCAAGAAATGCGCTTCGTTATTCCGACTGGGGGCGTGCGCTCTTCGAGGCGCTCGCAAAGCGCGAGCAGTGGGGTAAAGCTGCGGAAGTCGGAATTCTTTTAAGCGGTGAGTATGATTCGGATCGTTCGCTTCAAAAAAGAATTGCTTTAGCGGCGTGGAAATCCGGTAAGCGCCAGTGGGCCACAGAGCTTGCGGAGTCACTGGATAAAACACGGTTCCCTGCAAGTCTTGGGGACCCGTCCGAAAATTCACTGGGACGTGACGACGGCCCTTCTTTGGAAACTCTCGACGAGAAACTTTTTGATTCCATTCGAAAGTCAGGACGCTCCAAGTGATTTTCCCACTTCTGCGCGGACTTCTTTGGTTTCACCGTGCACCGCTGACGTGGATTTTGGTCGCCATGAATCTTGCGGTCTTTACTTGGACCTTTCCGGCCTATTTGGCGGCCGACGATGCCATCGAAGAAATTCTTGATGACGATTCGTTCATTACGACCAACGGACTTTTATTCGCGTCGTCTATCGATCGAAAAAAAGAGTCCTCCAGTGTTCAGGAGCTTATCGCGCGAAGTCTTGAAGGTGACGAAGATGCACGAATGCTTTTGGGGCACGTAGCACTTCGACGTTCAGATTTTTTGAGCAACATGACCAAGCTTCAAAGTGAAAACCTAAAAGCGATTCCGATGAAAGCGTCGGTGGGCGATCTGGTTATGATTGAACGTTGGCGCGTCACCGCCGAACGTCTTCTTGAAATTCAGTTTATTCATCCTTCCTATCGTCTGGGCTTAAGCCAGGACAGGGCCGACATTTGGCGGTGGCTCAGCTACCAAGTCACGCATTCGGGCGCCGTGCATCTTTTCTGGAATATGATTTTTCTTCTGCTCTTTGGAACCTTCGTCGAACATTCACGTGGGTCGCGCGCGATGTTTCTCACAGCGTGGCTGGGGGGACTTGGTGGAGCACTCGCTTATGTTCTGCTGTCGGGACTTTCTGCATCGCCGTTAGTGGGAGCCAGCGCCGCCGTGTCGGCACTGATTGCCGTCTCTGCCAGCAATGCGCAGCGAAGGTTACCGTTTGTTTATTGGCTCTTACCATTTCGAGGCTACTACGGCGTCGCATGGCTTCCGGCGTGGGTTCTGATTCCAGCGTTCGTCATTCCAGATCTCAGCGGCTGGCTGGCCGCACAGCCAGGCCTCAGTGCCGTAGCCTACACCGCGCACATCGGCGGCGCTTTGGTTGGCTTCGCAGTTTCGCGATTCTTCCCCGAGCGCCCCGAAGCTTTTCAAGAGCTTGCATCGGGAATGACCGGAGCTGCGGCTTCGACGACACGGCTTTCCGCGTAGATCTCGGCGCCTTCCCTTTTCCCGCGATACGGGCGTCCGGCCCTCTGCCGCATCGGCTCGGGCCTTCCGGGCCCTCGGATCGCGTGTACGCGACCTTCCCGATTCGGAGGTCGCGGAAAAAGGGAAGGCGCCGCGATCTAGCTCGAAGGTGTGTCGATCTTTAAATTGGGTAATCGGTCGATATGTCAGTTTAATGCGACTTGCGCGCTTTCGGACCTTCGGCGCGTCCCGTTTCAAACGCGGAATTCCGATTGAGAAATGTGGTGCAATTAGTCCTGACCCTTCTCTTCGTCTTTCTTGTCACGAGCCTGAACGGATTCGCGAATGCGACGACGGATGGTGCGTGCGCGAAGGAATTCGCGCTTCTTTTAAAGCGCGCCAAGTCGGACGTAGATACACTGCAGTTCGGTGAGACTATCATTGTCTCGGGAAGTAAAAACAAGAAGCCGATCGAAACGGTCTTCCTTGGAAAAACCGTTGGCGAGACCGGGGCCGAAGTCCTGCTCTACGATCCGGCGACGAAAACGCGTTATCACATCGACGACCGGGTTGTGACCTGGGGAAAAGATCCGAAGGCCGCATCACCAAAAACGGATCATTGGTATGCACACATGCCTCCGAACCGCGACGGAACTTGTGCGGCCCATTCGCATGCGAACTGCGTGATTCAACTCGACTCGAATTTACCCGCGCTTCTTGATCGGGGCCTTTCGGCGCAGGTCCAAAAGGAGCGCGAAGAAATTTATCAAAGAGCCCGCGACTATCTCTACGTGAAAAACTATTCCTCTTCTGACTTTAGCGAGGACCTCGCTCGTGCGGATGGATTCTCCGCGCGAACGGTCTCAGCTTCTCAAAAGGGCTTCGCTGAAGACGTGCTTCAGCATCTTCGCGACAACAAGCCGGTCATAATGGGTTACGCCGCGAGGCGGGAATTCTCTGGCAATTACGTTTCGAGAACTCCTCGCGGCTTATCCGAAATCGCCGAGTCCGAGTATATCGCGAAGCACTACCCGGTACCAGCCAACGGCAGAGAGTCTCGAGCAGGGCATGCGATTCTCCTTCTGCGAGTCCTCGAGATTCCGGGCCGTGAGACGATGGTCTTGGTGCAGGATTCTGCGGGCGATGGTTTGCGACTTCTACGATGGAAAGAACTGAGCCACAGCGACTACTCTCAGCCGAATTTATACTTACTTGTCGATAAGGCCGCCGCGGCTGAAAAGGTCGATCCAAATTCGAAATTGATCGCAGAACTGCAGCGCGCGGATCGGCCAGAGCTTGCAAAAGTGCTGACCGAGAAGCCTAAGGATTTCAAGACACTGACCGCATCGCAGATTCTGGATGGAACGCTTCCTAAAGGATCATGGGTTGTTGTCGAGCGAAGGTCCGCGACTCTTGCCAATGGCCAAAAGAAGATCGTATCGGGCCGTTTGATTAAAGCCGGCATTTCGGACGACGGGCGTTCGCGCTATTTAGCTATTGACGAAGGCCCTAGCTGGAACAACGAGCCCACGTACGTATGGGAGAACGCGATAGAATCTGCACAACATTACTCTCCTAGCCAATCAAAATGGGAAAAAACCATTCAAGAGGTAAAACTCGGCGACTCCATTCGTCTATCGCATCGAAAGTCGATCGGTGGCAAATCGCAAACCATCGAAGGCACCGTGGTCATGGTTCACACTCCGAATCCGAAGGATCCGACTTTTTTTAAAATCGACGTCCTGGATACAAAATCGGAAAAGACGGTGACGCTCGATTCGCGTGAGCTTGTTTCTTCAGCGAAGAACTCTGCTCCAGTCTCATTGGCCGACGCAGAGAAAGCTCTTCGAAAGAACCTGATCGACACATCGGCTCGGGTCCTCGGAAAGAGCGACGTCGTAGCCGGTCACGCGATCCGCGAAGGAGAGGCTTCGGCGACGGTCGTATTTCCTCGGCTTGGTAAAACGGATTTTGAGTTCGAATCAATGACGGGGCGACCTTTGATCATGAGTCTTCGCGATGGTTATAACATCCACGGCCAAACGTCTTTCGAAGCGACATTGGTTTCGGGTGATCCCACAGAGCTCGTTGTTCTGGTCAACGGAAGTCGTTTTAACATTCCGGAATCGCAAGTTGACGGCATCTTGGCTTATCAATCGACCGCGACCGCACAGTCTTCGCTTGAGACGATTTTAACCAAGAGCACACGGTCTCAATATATGTACAGTGAGAAGAGTGATTTGCCTCGAGCCCGCGTGGCTCTTGAGGGCGCGGTCGGACGCAAAGGAGCCGATGCGCTGCCGAAGTTCATCAAGCAAGCTGGTATCGGCGACGCGGTCGCGATCGAGTTTCGGGAAACGCCGTCCTCACAAGCCCGAATGGTCACCGGTCGCGTCACCGACGTCAAAGATGGGCGACTGGTTGTGTGGAGCGACGCCGCCGGAGAGAAAGTCTGGATCAGCCCCTCTTCGCTCGTTCAATCTCTCTACACGAAACCGCTGTCTTTGAAGTGGGAATCGCTACAGGTGGACGCCGATCGGGCGGCGTGGCGTGTTCTCGCAGAAAAAGCAAAGAGCCACTACGCTTTGGTCAACCTAGATACAAAGAACTCAACTCGTGTCACCGTTTATGGAGAATTGAAGATCGAAGACGTCGGTGACACTTCAAGATTGTCTGTGACAGACTCAAACGGCGTGGTGCATGAATTCGATCAGAACTGGATTAGAGAGATGAAAGTTAAGCTCACCGAGAAGAGCGCAGAAGCGAAAGATCTCTGGGCTTTTCCAAGCGAAAAGCCTCACCGTTTCCCGCCGCGATAAAAAAATCACGGCCGGCCTGATTTATCGATTCAAATTAATTTTTTAAGTAAACTTCCATCGCGTAGCCCTTGATTTTCGCTGGGTCGGCGATCGAGGGACCGCACTCGATTTTGTACAGCCGGTCGGAGGCCGGGTCGAAGTGCATCAAGGCATCTTCTCGATATCTTGATGCCGTAAGAAGGTGGCCGTGCGTGGCGCACTGCTCGTCAAACATGGCCAGGCGATCCGAGTTGATTTTGGCCTGTTCGGCTTCAGAGAGCGCTGACGAAGTGTATCCCGACCATCCGGAGTCATGTGAACGTCGGTACCTATCACCACGACTGTAATCGACACGCCAGTCTCCACCCGGTTCTAGAACCTTGCCATCCAGTTGAGAAGCCAGATTCGGGATTATCGAATCGAATCTTTTAGCGAGCGAAGGATCAAAGTACGCGTCGCGATAGCTGTTGAGCACCGATGGATCTAAAAACAATTCGCTCACCAAGACAGGGCGTTGAAGTCCAGCTTCAAGCGCCGCGAACAAAATTCTGAAAGCATGATTCTTCGCCTTAAACATCGTTGAGGAATTTTGGAAAAGGTCAATCAATCGCAGCGAGCTCAGGCGGCTTTGGAATTCAATAATCGATTTGTAGTCTTTCGAGCTCTCCAGAAATTTAAGCAAGGCCGAATCAAACTGCAGTGCCTCATTTAAAAGATCAGCCATCGTCGTACGATAATCCTCGCCTCTCCTGTAGTATATTCGCTCGAGGCCAGCCATCAATTTAATGCCACTTCGCATGTTGTACTCATGAATCAGCGTCAGCGCTTGGCGACGCGGAGAGAACTCTTCGAACGACGGCAAAATGTAGGTTTTTTTATCGCGCGAATACGCGACCAGGACGAAACTTGATTCATCCAGTTTTTGACCGAACGAGCTCACAACCTTGCGGTAGTCCTTTTTTATCAAGTCATAATCGGCCGGCATAATGTTCGGTTGTGCGATGAGCGTATCTCGATCGCCAAGAATCATATCGAAGACGTACTCAACCGAAAGGTTCTCGACACCAATTTCGGAAATGAGCTTTCGAAGCTCGGCCTTCGTCTCTTCTTTGACGTCGTAGTAGTCTGGGTATTCCTTCATCGCAGGTGATGCTTTGTAAGCTCGCTCGAAAATGTAGCCGACTTCCGGCAGCGTTTTCAGAACCCCGTTCACTCGCTGACCACCGCCACCGCCGGGATCACTTCCGCCGTTGCGTCTTGTGGCTTCAGGATTGAATTTTGTACCGGTTGCGCGTTTTTTTTCGACAGTTTTAGCTGACGGCGATGGCTTCGATTTTGTTTCATTTGCGCTGGCCAGAGGCCCGCAGAGCGAACAGATCGTCATTGAGAGAAGAGTGCTGAGTATTTTTAGTTTCATAGCGTTCCTCGTGGTTCGTTTATTGAGCAAGACATGCGCCGTTCTAAATGCGACGCGTTATCAGCGCTAGAACAAAGTCGTAAAGACGTATTGATTAACATTACGAGTTGTAAAGTTAATGTCTTTAATGCCGATGTATTAGATATGACGCTGTTTCAAACCGAAGATTATAGGGGTTTCCTGAAAGCCCGTGTGGCGGCTCTTCCAAAGAATGGGCACGGGGAGCTCTCAAAAATCGCCCGTGCCATCGGCGTTCATCAAACTCTGCTGAGCCTTGTTCTTGGCGGGGAACGTGATCTGACACTCGAACAAGCCCACGATTTGGCGAACTACTTGGGTCTCACCGAACTTGAGAGTGAGTACTTCTTGCTGCTTGTGCAGTTCGCGCGTGCGGGTAATCCCCGGTACAAAAGTGCGGTGCGCGGGAAGATCGAAAAAATTCGCGCGGACTCGATGAAAATATCCAAGCGAGTGAAACACGGAAAAGTTTTAAGCGATCAGCAGCGAGCCATTCATTACTCGAGCTGGATTTATTCTGCAGTCAGGCTTTTTACCTCAACGGAACCGAACGGAAAAAGCCTCGAGCAGATTCAAGAGAGATTTCATCTCACAAGACAGCGCGCTTTAGAAATTCTGTCGTTCCTGGAATCCTGTGACCTCGTTGTAAGAGTCGGCGATTTGTACCAGATGGGAAAACAGCGGACGTTCCTCGAGCACGGTTCACCACATCTCTTAAAGCATCATTCGAACTGGCGAATTAAGGTCTTGGATCAAGCCGACCAGCTTTCAGAGAGCGAGCTGATGTTCACCTCACCAGTTTCGCTTTCCAAAAAAGACTTCGCGATCTTGCGGGAGAAAACCGCAGGCTTCATCGCCGAATTTCTAAAAACTGTCGAAGCCTCGCCCGCCGAAGAGCTCGCTTGCATCAACATTGACTTTGTCAGACTTCGGTAAGACGAACCGCAGCCGCCGTTCATGTACGGCCGCTAAATCCAGTCGTTCGAGTTCGAACTTCCTTCGGTTGTGCATGGCACACTTGAGCTCGAGATTTTCAATGGCATCGGTACCACCATCAGCAAGCCCTTTGATGTGGTCGATTTGCAGTTGGTACGTAGATCCACAAGCGTGACCCGTCGAAGCATCGATCCAGCGGCATGATTTGTCCCGCTGATGAATGGCCCGAACAATGTGGACACTTAAATAGCTGCGCTGGGTGCGTTCCGGCGAACCGGCGCCGGTTTTTCGCGAAACGGCGTCAGACTTCGGTGTAACCGTACCTGTCGCTGGTGACTTGGTTTTCAAGTTCGAACCCGAACTAAACTTGCGGTTCGACTCCGAACTGCTTTCCGGATTCGAATCCGAACTAGTTTTCAGGTTCGAATCCGAACTACCTGCCGCCTGATTTAAATTGATCTCCGAGTTCGAATTCGAACTGGATTTTGAAAGAACGATTTTCGTTTTGAGTCTCCGTGGATCTTTCTTCTCTACATAGAACTTCGCGGCCTCAGCGACGGTTTCGCCAAGGTTCGCATTGTGGTTTTTATGCGTATTCAACTCCCGGACGCGCTTTAAGTTTTCAAATTCTTCTTTTGAAAGATGAACTTCGATGGTGACCGATCCGTCTTGATGAACACGAACTCTCTCGGCGGACCTAATTTTGATATCAAGTTCCCGGGCAACAATTTGCGCCGATGCATGCTCGGATCGCGCGGCGACGGAGTTCCCGCCGATTTCGGTAGTTTCACCACTCTCGTTCTGCCCAGTATTTCCGATAGACTCGAACTTCTCGGTGGTCCCCCGATTCACCATCCTCTCGATCAATTGCCGTTTCTGATCGACTGAAACTTTCATCCCCGGATTCTCTTTTTCGGCCTGCCGAATACCCATGGAAATTAAAGTGATTTGTCCGAGATTAATTTTTCCGGTGGCGAGCTCTTCTTTGATTTCCGGAACAGCCTCCAGCAAGCGAGCCGCATCGATGCGATTTTGTGCCGTCGCGCGAGGGTAGCCAAGGTGATCTGTCAGGTAGGCGAAAATACTGGTGCAGCCGTGTTCGAAGTACAATCTTCGAACCATAAACTCATGAATGTGCGATACGATTTCTGCCGTTAGCCGCAGATCGCGCTTTGAAAGATCGCGAAGCTTTTCGGTCAACGTTTCGTTCGATAGAGATTTAAGGTTCATAATGGTTTCCCCTCCAAAAAAAACCTTATCATCGTTTTTGAAGTGAGATTTTTCGCTCAAGGACTCGCAGTAGTGAGCAGAAGATTTTAGCGCGAGCCGCCTCGTGAATCCACTTTGAGGCGTCGAACCATGCGTCGATCTGCGCTTATAGAGTCGGCCCTAGGGTCATCGCGAAAAGCGAAAAATAATTTCAAATGTCTTCCGAAATCGTCGTCAAAATTTATTTTCAAAATTCTTCGAAGCAACAACAGCGCGTTAGAACCCGATAAAATTTCATAGACGACGCCTTAAACTGACAACTAATTCAGTTCGAACTCGAACTCGAACTCGAACTCGAACTCGAACTCGAACTCGAGCTCGCCGAAATCAAAATTATGACTTCCACTTTCTATATCTTTATTAATTTAGTTAGAGTGATCGAGGCGGCCGCGAATGTTGGGAGTGGCCAACAGTAATTGGCCAACAGTAATTGGTCTGATGCCCACTTTTCATATTCTGTAGCTATTGAACGAGCCTATGGGAGTTAGATGATTCGTCAGTTAGAACCGAAAGACAGCGTCAGTTATTATCAAATTCGCCTTGAAGGGCTGCAATTGCACCCCGAAGCTTTCGGAACCGGTGCAGACGCTTGGTCGAACGCGACCGATGAGCAAGTAAAGAACCTTCTAGAAAAAAGTAATCAAGACGACTTTGTCCTGGGCTATTTCCTAAATGACGATCTCGCTGGAGTCATTGGGCTTAAAAGAGAGAAGAAACATTCTGTCAGTCACAAGGGAACAGTTTGGGGGCTTATGGTCCTGCCTAGATTCCGCAATCAGGGAATTGGGATGGCACTTCTCAAAGAGCTGATTACAATCGCCTCGCAGCAGCGCGAGCTAAAGTATATCCGAGCTGTGGTGACAGTTTCCTCTTTGAATGTGGAGCAAATTTTTAAAGCGTGTGGTTTTGCTTCTTATGGGATCGAGCAAAGCGGAATCAAAGAAGGAACTAATTTCTTCGACCAATCTTTTCTCATGCTAAATCTCCGCGATTAAAAGCTCTAAGTCCCTGATCGGAGAGCTGTCAGGCACGCTCGAGCTTCCAAATATCCTAAAACTGCAGAAACGTCCGGCAGACCTTCGCCATGCCACTACTCCTCCGCAGGAGCAAAGCCTCGTCGCAAAGTGTTCTCAGTAATCACTCGTGGCTCCATGAACTGAGTCAAATACTCAGGCCCGCCGGTTTTTGAGCCGACGCCTGACATTTTGAATCCACCGAACGGATGACGATCCACCATCGCGCCGGTGCAGCCGCGATTGATGTAGAGGTTTCCGACTTCGAGAAGTTTCTTTGCCGTTTCAATATTGGCTGGGCTTCTTGAGTAAAGTCCACCGGTCAGGCCGTACTCGACGTCGTTGGCGATTTCGATCGCTTCAAGAAATGTTTTTGCGCGCATGATCGCAAGCACCGGACCAAACACTTCCGTCTGCCCCAAAGCCGACGAAGGTTTTACGTCCGAGAAAATGGTCGGTGGGACAAAGTATCCAGGAAGTTCACCTGGTTTTGTCTCGGGCGGTTTGCCTTGGTAACAGAGTTTTGCTCCCTCGGCTTTTGCCGCTTCGATCATTGCCAAGATTCTCGCTTGCGCTTCACCGTCGATCACGGGCCCGACAAAAACGTCAGGCTCGATCGCTTTAGCCACTTTCAAAGTTTTTGCGGCCTCAAGAAGTCGACCCATAAATCTTTCGTAGATTTCATCAACGACGATCACACGCCCTGCGGCCGAACATTTTTGTCCGCTAAATCCAAACGCGGACGCCAAAACACCACCGATCGCTTCGTCCAGATCCGCATCGCTATCGATAATGATGGCGTTCTTACCACCAAGTTCGGCCATGACTTTTTTCATGTGACGTTGGCCCGGATGAACAACCGCCGCTTTTTGCAAAATATGAAGTCCGACGGCTTTCGATCCCGTGAATGAAATCATCGCCGTGATTGGAGAGCCGGTGAGGGTATCGCCGATCTCTTCGCCAAGACCTTGCACGAGGTTCACGACGCCATCAGGGAAGCCGGCCTCACGAATGGCGCGCATAAGCCATGCGCCGATGACAGAAGTCTGCTCGGCGGGTTTCATAACAACAGTGTTACCAGTGACGGCCGCGGCCGCCACCATGCCGCAAACAATCGCCAAAGGAAAATTCCAAGGTGCGATGACAGCGACGACGCCTCGAGGTTTGTGGTGGTAGAGACTTGTTTCGCCAGGCACACCTCCAACTTTTTGGCCGCCCGCAAGCCGCCGCATATCGCGCGCGTAGTAACGACAGAAATCGACAGCTTCAGCCAAATCGCCGTCGGCCTCATCCCAAGGTTTTGCAGCTTCAAGAACTTCAAGAGCTGTCCAATCCAAACGGTCGCGCTCAAGAATGTCTGCAAGTTTATCGACAAGCCGCGCTCGCTCGGACGCCGGCACATACTGCCAGGTCTTGAAGGCGTCGCGAGCTGTCGAAAGAGCCTGCTCGGCTTCTTTCACGCCGCAGAGATGGACTTTACCGATGAGCTGCTGCGGGTTGGATGGGTTGACGCTTTCAAGAAGTCGTCCAGTTCGAATGTCTTTACCGCCGATGTGTGACGGCCACTCTGTGCCGAGAGTTTTTTCAAGTTTTGAGAAAGCGGTATCAAGTTTTTGTCGATTCTCGCGAATAGCGAAATCAATCAGCGGCAAATTTCGAAACTTTTCGACGATCGCCTTCGTAGATACGACCGGTGCCGCTCCGTTGATCGGGGGCGATTTCTTTTCTAAGTCGTAGGGATTGCTCGACGACGGAGTCAGATTTTCGCTGGGGTCTTTCAGAAGGGCTTCGGTCGACATTCCTTCAGAAAACTTCGAACGAAGGAAAGATTCGTTCGAAGTATTCTCGAGCAAACGCCGAACTAAATAAGCCATGCCCGGAATAAGTTCTCCCACAGGAGCATACTCACGAACGCGGTAGCCTTGCTTTACAAGTGAGCGTTTAAAGCCATCGGCCATTCCATAGAGCATTTGAATTTCAAACGACCGATGGTCGACGCCCAATCTTTCAGCCGCTACAATGGCCGCCGAAATCGAGCGAACGTTGTGAGAGCCAATCGCAAGGCGGATGTGTTCGTGAGCTTCTAATAGCATTGTCGCGCACACTTCGTAGTTGGCATCAGATTCACGTTTGATGGTGTAAACCGGAACGGGCCACCCGGCCTGCTGCGCGAAAACAGTTTCAAAATCCCAGTAGGCACCTTTGACCAGTCGAACCGTGAAAGGAACCCCGCGCGTTTTCGCGAACTCGATTAATTTTCTCACATCCATCGAAGAGTCGCGAAGGTACGCTTGAATGACGCAACCCCAATGTGGGTATTTCGCGAACTCAGGCTCACTTAGAAGATCTTTGAAAATTTCAACCGTGAAATCTTTTAGCTCGTACTGCTCCATATCGAGGTTGATGAAGACGCCAGCCTCCATCGCTTTTCGAAAAATCGGACGCACGCGTTCTTTCATTCGTGTCTTCGATTTTTCCCAGGCTTTCAGGTCGATTTCAGAATCCAGCGACGAAAGTTTCACAGAAACATTCACGCGTGGAAGTGGGCCGCGGTGGTCTTCGTCGATCTGTGGAATGTGATCCCAAGAGGATGCATCTTTCGCCAGCCATGAGACAAGTTCGAGATACTTATTTTGATATTCGCGTGATTCGGCTTCTGACAGACTAGCTTCGCCTAAGATATCAACGGTGAAACCGATTTTTTGCTTACGCGCTTTCTTTAAAACAGTGAGTGCTTCTTCAGGCGTTTCGCCCGTGATGAACATCTTCGCCATACCGGTGACGTTCTTTTTAATTGCGCCGGCCATGAGGCCAGGTGCTAGCGAACCCAAACCAACGCCGACGTTGAAAACTTTTGGAAGTTCTTCGCCGCCTTCAGCGAAATATTCTTTTAAGTGTCTTGCGACTTCGGCGCCTGAATTGAGGTAGGGAAGTACGTCGACAAAACGAAACATTTGCGTTTTGAAAGCTTCATTTTTCATCGACCAGTCCATGATTTCGCCGTACCAAAAGTTTCGGCTAAAAAGAGAAGGTCCGCCGCTTTCATCGACTTGACTAAAGATCAATTCACCTTTGGCCTTCACGGCCGCTTGATAAGCGCCGTCCTTAGAAAATGCACTTGAAGAGAAAGAACCTGAAGAATTGGAAACTGACGAAGTCGTTGGTTGACCCACGATATGGCTCCTAGGGAAAAGTCCTGAGGCACACTAGCCCGGAAAATCCCCGCTAGAACAGGAGTTCTAGCACGGTGGCATCGCTCGGCGCCGCGACGCGCCAGGGTTTATAATTATCGAAATCGCCAGGCCGAAGATAACGTTTGGCCCGTGGCGGATTTAAGCGCCGCTGTCGCGTGATCGCCAGGCTTTAAGGGGCCAACACCTTCCGGAGTTCCGGTCAAAAGCCAATCGCCGGGAACGACGGGAAAAGCAGCAAGGACATAAACCCTGAGCTCCTCAAAATTAAAGAGCATGTTTTTCGTGTCGCCGCGCTGCCGCCGCTCGCCGTTAACGACAAGTTCGAATTCAAAACGCGGTGGGGGATTTGAAATTTCAAGGGCCGCGGACATCGGGCAGCTTTCGCGAAAAGATTTTGCGAGCGTCCACGGATGGGATTCTTTTTTCAGTTCCGTTTGCAGGTCGCGCGCCGTCAAATCAAGCGCGAGGGCGACACGGTCAAATTCTAGAAGACCGTTTGCGTCGGGTTTCTTTCCAAAGCGAAGTGCGATTTCAATTTCGTGATGAATGTCTGCGGACCCTCGGTAAAGCGTCACATCACTTTCAAACGTTACGGTCGAACCGGCTTTTAAAAAAATCATCGGTTTTGACGGTAAGTCGGAGCCCATTTCTTTTGCGTGAGCTCCGTAATTTCGTCCGACCGCCCAGACATTTCGGATTTCATGAGAAGTTTGGTTCATGATACTCGTTTCTCAGAAAAACGCCGCCAAAGTCCATCCCTGAAAACAAAAGTCCGGACGTGAAGCGGAGGCCATGGTTCACTTCGTTCCAGGTCGCCTTCGTCGCTATTTAAAAGAATCGCAGCCAATTCGAGCCAGTCAAAGTGAGAGCACGCGACTTTTACAAAGGTGGACGCCGTCGCTACAGCGGCCTCGGCGTCACGATCGAGACTTCCTAAAAAGTCTGAAATCCTCATTTGAAAGGCATCGGCACTTTCAATCGGTCCGCGTTCGTCGAGCCGTGAATCGATCGTGGTCGGTAGCTCGTTCTCGGAAGATAAAAACCGTAGAGTCATCTGAGTTCGAAGCTTTGGAGAACTCAAGAGTGCTGTCGGGACAGGCAGTTTTAGGCCTAACAGAAGGCGTCCGAGTTCGCTGGCAGCGCGGTGCCCGTCACTTGTGAGGCGGTCGGCCTCGTGGTCTCGGGCTGCGTGTCGCATCAGGATCAGTGTCGGCTCTAATGGCAGCACCGGCGGCGCGTTGGTGGAATTTTTAGTGTTCATATTTTAGGACACGCCTCAGTTTTCGACCGTGGATGCAGTATAGAGTGATTGAAATTGAGCAAGTTCATGATTTACAGTGCTCAAACATCATGAACCGAACGACTCGCGTCCACAAATATCTTACGAAAGATCTCACAGTTCGTGCGGCGGCCGTGGTTGCGACGGACGTCGTTGAAGAAATGCGTTCGATTCAATCAAGTTTTCCCGTTCCAACGGTCGCTGTGGGAAGAACGATGGTCGCCAGCCTATTGATGGCCTCGCACCTAAAAAACGGCCAGGAACTTTCGATTTACATCCAAGGTAGCGGCCCGCTCTCGAGCGTTTTTGCGCAGGCCAGTTTTGAGGGAAAAGTTCGAGGCGTTTCAAGTCACCCTCATCTCCAGGTCCCGCCGGAGCTTGCGGTGGCGGGCGAAAAGCTTCTTGTCGCTAAGAGTATTGGCATTGGTCTCATGACGGTGACGCATCACTTGCCGATGACGGGAACTCCGCACCGTGGAACCGTGGAACTTGCGACCAGTGAAATCGGCGACGATGTTGCTTATTACCTTCATCAATCGCACCAAATTCCTTCGGTGGTTTCGTTGGGTGTTCATTTGGATTCTCTGGGTAAGTGCACGGCAGCGGGTGGAATCTTGATTGAGCTCATGCCGGGTCACAATGATGAAACGGCCGCTAAAATCGAAGCGCGTGTGAAAGCGGCTCGCGCCGTGTCGAACCGGATTCTTGAAGGTGCCTCCGCGGACGATTTGATTCGCGATTTACTGCAAGATTTTGAACTGATTCAAATGGATCACGATCACACGGTCGAATACCAATGCCGCTGTTCACGCGAGCGAGTGATGCGGTCGGTGGGTCTTTTGGGTCTTAAAGAGCTCGACGAGATTATTGAAAAAGGTGAGGCCACCGAAGTTTCATGTGAGTTTTGCGGCCGGCAATATTCGCTGAATACCGAGGACATTCGTGAGGTCCGACAAGAAGTTTACCGCGAGTCGCTCAACTAAATTATCTTAGGTAATTATCTCAGGCTCACTTTTAAGGGAGTTTTTTCTTGAAGGCTTCAATGGTGAGGCAGCCGTACGTGCGCTTTCGAATAACTTCTAAAGTGAGTTCGCGAAGCTCTTCAAAAACATCTTCTTCGAACTGAGCAGGGATTTGTCCGCTGCGGCGAAGTTCATGACTGTACTCTGCAAAGACTTTGTCCAAAATCGAAGTGGGGCTCTCGCTTTCGACAAGTGCATTTAGCAGATGCTGATCGACGCGTTCGACCAATCCTTGAAAGCAGATACTCAGCGATTTTGACCGAAGTCGTTCATACATGCTTCACTATCGGCGGATCGCGATAACTCCATGAGGAGCGGCGATTTTTTAACATTTGATCAGCTTTTTTACGCACTGCTTCTGCAAAAAGAACCGGGTACCTTATGACGAATTTGGAAGTGATGGATGTTGTTCGGGAGCTTCAGACTTGGGTCGGGGCGCAACTCCAAGAAATCGTTATCGATGGCATTAAAGGTGAGGACCCGCGGTCACTTCGGCTTGGTTTTTTTTGGACGGGTGGCACTCGGTGGCTGGTGTTTGATTACCGAGTGCAAGCGCCGCTTGTGGTGCTCTTTGATGGTCAAGATGGGGTGCCTATGACGCCTCCCAAAACGGCTGGGAAAATCAGACGTCCGATCGAGCTTTTCTTGCGCTCAAAGCACGTTGGCCGCCGTCTTCGCGATGTGCGGATGCGGACCGACGAGGGTCGAGCTTTTGATTTGATATTCGACCCCGAAGCCAGCGGACCAAACGTGGGACCAAAAGTGGGACCAAAAGTGGGGTCAGAAGTGCGCATCGAAATTAAGGCTTATCCCCACGGCCGAAATGCGACGGCTATTTCAGGAGCGCAGTCGGTGTCTGAGTTTAAACCCATGGCTCCGACTCATGGTGAAACTACGGGTTACCGACCGTCCGATGTTGAGGCTCCGCCGAGGTCGCGTCGAGACCTGGCGCTTCAGTGGTTAGAGTCGGTCCAGCCTGCCTTGGCGAAAAAGCGACTCGCCAGCGGTGGTCCTGCTGAACAGCCGGCGGAAGGCTTATCTCAGCAGAAATCACCGACAGAAATGAAACTTGAAAAGACAAAAAAAGCGCTCTCGAAAGTACGTGCCGAAATCGAATCGAAATCTCTGTCGGACGCGCGCGACTTAGGAGAGTGGCTCAAAGAAAATCAGACTCTCGAGCTTCCACGAGAGTGGTCCAAAGAACGACGCGACATGATCGACGTCACAATGTCGTTGGCCGAAAATATTCAGAAACTTTTTTTGAAAGCAAAGAATCAAGAAAGAAAAGTTCTGGGTACCAAAACACGCGCCACGGAACTTGAGGCCGAAATCGCCGTCCTCGAGAAAAAACTTTTAAAAGGTGACCGCGGCGCCTCGGACGCTCCGCCGATTGTGGTTGGATCGAAGGATTTATTTCTTCAAGCTAAAGCTCGCGGCCGAAAATTTCAGTTGGCCGAGGATCTGATCGTTTACCTAGGAAAAAATGCCACCGAGAACCTTTCGATCCTTCGTCGAGCCCAACCGTTCGACTACTGGCTTCATTTGAAAGATCGACCCGGCGCCCATGCTATTCTCAGAAGAACGCGCGGCCGCAATGTCACGGACAGTGAGCTCACGCGGGCCGGTGTTTATGTGGCTGAGCAAACGATGAAGCGGCGCGCGATTGATATGAAAGGCGAAGCTTTTGATTTGTTGATCGTTGAGTGCCGCTTTGTCAGGCCGATCAAGGGCGATAAACTGGGTCGTGTTCACTACACAAATGACCGCGTGCTTCGCATTAAGCTTTAAGAGCGAAACTTGCCTGAGGAATGTTGACTTGAGCGCCGGGAGACCGATGATCGAGAGGAACGGAGAAACTGCAATATGGATATGATCGAAGTTTCGGGACTCGTAAAAAGTTACGGCCCTATTGAAGCCGTCAAAGATATTCAATTTCGCGTTAAAAAAGGCGAGGTCGTTGGATTCCTTGGTCCGAACGGAGCCGGAAAATCGACGACCATGAAAATCATCACAGGCTCGATGGCTCCCACCGGTGGCTCTGTGCGGGTCGCAGGCTATGACGTTTTTGAGGATCCCGTCGAAGTTAAAAAGCGCATCGGCTACTTGCCAGAAAATCCCCCAGTCTATGGCGAGATGACGGTCGAGAGTTATTTACGTTTTGTCGCAAAGCTTAAAGGCGTCAGCAGCGACCGAGTTTCAAAGCAAGTCGAGAAGTCGATTGAGAAAACGGATCTTGGTTCAGTTCGCAAGCGGCTGATTCAAAACTTGTCGAAAGGTTTTCGCCAGCGCGTCGGTATTGCTCAAGCTTTGGTGAGCGACCCTGAGGTTCTTATTCTTGATGAACCGACGTCGGGTCTTGATCCCCGTCAGGTGGCTGAAGTTCGCGCTTTGATTCAAGAGCTCAAAGGTGAGCACACGATTATTTTGTCGACACATATTCTTCCCGAAGTTCAGTCGATGTGTGAGCGGATCATTATTATCAATCGAGGTCGCATCGTGGCCGAAGACTCGATTCAGGGTCTCTCGAACCGCATGGCGGGTTCGACTCAAGTTAAAATTAAAGTCAGTCGCTCTGGAGCTGCTTTAGAAGCGGCCTTGAAATCGCTGAAGGGCGTTCACGGCGTTGTCGCAAGCGATGGTGGCTACACACTGCAAGTTAGTGCCGGCGGGCAGGTCGGCTCAGCCGGGCAAGCTGGTGGAGCCACTCAAGACAGCTCCGCACGTTTCGAAAATTCGGACCTCGCTGTTGAATTGATTGCTGAAACTGTGGTGCAGACAAAGTCGGGTCTTCTTGAGCTGAAGCGCGACGCGGTGGACTTGGAAGAAATATTCTTGAAATTAACAACCGGCGAAGAGTCGCAATCACCAGGAGGTGTCCGGTGAGAGAAGTTTTGGTGATCGCAGGAAAAGATCTGCGCAACCTTTTTATGAGCCCACTTTTTTATTCGATCGCCGGTCTTTGCACGATCGCGTGGACTCTTGTTTATTTTCTTGGTCTTCAAGAGTTCGCAGAGGCCTCGTCGATGAATGCCATGCAAGGAGCCGGTGAGGGGGCCAGTTTGCACTTTGTTGTGTTCACTCGGCATATTTCGCTGGTGAATCTTGTGATGATCTTCGCCGTCAGTGCGATGAGCATGCGTCTATTTACGGAGGAAAAAAGAAATCAGACCATGGCTCTTCTTCTGACGTCTCCTGTGTCGTCGACCCAGATCACGCTGGGAAAGTTTTTGGCGGGACTTTTGGCCGCTTGGGCCCTGATTGCCGTTTCCTTTTTCTATCCTGCGAGCCTTCGGGTTTTTACGGCCTTCGATTGGGGGCCACTGATTTCAAGTTACATCGGTCTTCTGCTTTTGACGGGCTGTTACGTCGCTGTGGGAATGCTGGCTTCGAGCCTCACAGAAAGTACGGTGCTTTCCGTGATCATGTCGTTGATTTTCAACGTCATGCTTTGGTTCATCGGCGCGCTTTCAGATGCTTCGTCAGATTCGAACGTCAGCAAAGTGTTTGATCACTTGAATGTGGGTTCGCACTTCGTGAATTTTATTAAAGGTTCAGTCAGTCTTGCGGGAGTTACGTTTTTTGTTTCCGTCATTGTGTTGATGACTTTTCTCACTCAACGAGTCGTTGAGTCGAATCGCTGGAGATAGTTCATGAGCAAAGTGAGTAAATTCAGTCTTCTTTTCTCGGGCCTTTTTTTCGTTTCCGTGGTCGTCACTCGAATCATCTTAAATGGTTGGGTTCCGATGATGTGGATTCCGCTGGGAATCGCACTTGGCCTTTTGATTTTTGCCATCCTTCGGGACTGGCGTCTGATGTTTGAATTTTTCACGCTGAAGACGACGAAGCACGGCATGAACATGGGTGCGATGATTTTTACCGTCTTCGTCCTTTTGGTGGCCGTGAATTTCTTGGCCGTCACCAAAGAGAAAAAGTGGGATTGGACGTCGGAAGGTTTAAATTCACTTTCGGAACAGTCCGTCAGTGCGGTGAAAAACTTAAAAACCGACACAGAGCTCGTTTTGCTCTATAAAAAAAGTGAAAACGACGAGACCACCCGTCGGCAGGTCCTCGATCTCGCCCAGCTCTACATGAATGTTTCGCCGCGCCTTAAACTTCAAACTTACAATGCCCTTGAGCGGCCAGACCTAGCTCAAAAGTACGATTACACGACCGGGCCGTTTGGCCTTTTTCTTGTGCAAAATGTGGAGGGTAATGAGCGTCACATGAAAGTCGATCAAGCGACGGAGGAAGAGCTGACGAGAACGCTCCTTCGTTTCGCTCGTGAGAAGAGCAAAGTCGTTTATTTCGTACAAGGCCACGGTGAACATGACATCACACTTCAAGGGCCCGAATCGGTTTCGCAGTTTAAAAAGGACCTCGATCTTTCCTACGAGGTGAAAGCTCTTGAGCTTTTTAAGAGTCCGAAAATTCCAGACGATGCCGAACTTGTTGTGATCGCCGGTCCAAGACAAGGTTACCTTGCGACCGAGACAGAAGCTTTGCGCGACTACGCGAAACGCGGTGGCCGCATTTTGATTGCGATCGATCCCGACGCGCGCCATGGCCTTGCGGCGCTGACAAAAACTTTTGGAATTGAATTTCAAAATAACTATGTTCTGGATCCGCGGGCCATGATTCCTGGCGCCGGCAATATCGCGGCTCTTGGAAATGAATTTTCAAAGACCGCCGAAGCAACAAAGCCCCTTCGCACTGGCTTCACCGTTTTTTTGATTGCTTCGAGTCTAAAGAAAGCTCCGGACGCTTCAAAAGACTTTATACTTGATGAGATCGTTAAGAGCGATGAAGTACCACTCGCGACAGATGAACTTTCAAACACGGCCAAAGTTCGCACGCCCGGTCCTCACACTTTGGGCATCTTGTCTCGCGGTAAACTCGCCGGCGCTGAAAAAGACTTTGAAGTCATTGTGTACGGTGACTCGGATTTTCTTCGCGACAACCTTTACCGCAATAACCTCAATCGAGATCTTGCGATGAACTCCGTGTCGAGTCTTGCAAAGGACGCCGACCTTGTTTCGATTCGTCCGAAAACGCCTAAAGGAACACAGCTTGCGATGACAAGAACTCAGCTGATGATTGTGCTTTTTGGATTTCTGCTGCCGGTTCCAATTTTGATGTTTTTCACGAGTGGGCTTCTTTGGTGGCGCCGTAAATCGGCGTAAGTAGGAGTAGGCGTGAGTCGAAATTCAAATTCAAAAAAGTCGTTTCCGTGGGGCGCTGTTTTTACGGCGTCCGTTTTCATATTCGCGGCTTGGGTTTATTTCTACGAGTACAAAGGCGAAGAAGAACGGCAGACTGAGAAAAGTAAAGCCTCGGCTCTTTTGCCATTCTCAAATTCTGATGTTCGCGAAATTCGACTTCGTGCGAAGCCGGGCGGTGAACCTCAGGCGGGTTTCGTCGAGACAGCCCTTGTCAAAGATTCGTCGGTGTCAGGGGAGGTCTCGCCGGCGGGATCATCCGCAAATTCAGTTTGGAAAGTTGAATCTCCGTACAAAGATCTCGCGGATGGGGCGGTGGTGGAGTCTTTCTTGTCGGCATTGTCGACCGAGACGACGCAAGAGACGGTTTTGTCGGGAACCACGCCGACAAGTATTCAGTGGACGACCTATGGTCTTGATCAGCCGTCAGCTGAAGTCACAATGAAGGCTTTGAAAAATGGCACCGAGGTTGAGCGGCGAATTGCGATCGGGTCCGTTCCGGCGTTCGATGGATCTGTCTATGTTCGGATCGATGGCGCCAATCAGGTGGCCACCGTTTCTGCCAATGTCATTGCCACCCTACAAAAAGATCCCTGCGAATTTCGAGACAAGAGGTTTTTCTCGGCGACAAAGTTTCCAGAATTTTCCGCACTGCAAGTGCTTCGTCCCGGACTTCCAAAAATCGACATCATCCTAAAGGACGGCGTTTGGATGGAACGGGCCGCGCGCGCTGGGACCTGGCCACTTGATCAAGGCATCGTAAAAGCTTACGTCGACAGCGTCGTTAACCTTCGCGGGAGCGAGGTTTGGGCTGAAGATAAAAGTTCGAAAGCAGTTCTTAAATCTCGCAAGCTCGATCAGCCTGGTCTTGAAGTTATTATTTTAGCGAACCCTTCGGTGACGGAAGCGACGAAAGATAAATCTCCGCCGTCGTATCGAATCAAGCTTGCAGCTCTCAGCGGCGAGCAAACAGTGGCGGCAGGTTTCGGGTCTGAAAAGCCATTGGTTTTTTCTGTCTACAAAGCGCAGATCGAAAACCTCACAAAGACGATCGATGATTTTCGCGACTTAAAATTTCCCTTTCAGTTCAAGCTTGATCAGATTCAAGCCATCGAGTTCGAGCGAGCTCAGGGTGGGGTTTCACTTCCCAATGTCGTCCGACGTGAAAAAACCTGGATCTTGGATCCGGCCGACACACGGTTTCAGGGACGAACTGTAAAACCAGAGGCGATCGACGCGGTTTTGTCCGGGATCTCGTCTCTTCAAGTCCGGCGACTTGTTCCGCTTTCGGCCTCGGCGAAACCTTCAGTTCCCAAATTGTCGGACCGTGGAACAGTTCGGGTTGGAATGTTCGACGTTAAGAATCGGCCGCTGATTGAGTTCTTATTTCATGCAAACGACGAGACGGTGCGGGCGACTTCATCGCTAGCACCCGGCCGAGTTTTTGAGCTGGATAAAGCGGCGTTTGAAAAAGTCTCGTTTGATGTTTTAACGCCGCCGCCACCGAGTGCGAGCGAGAAAGAAAAAAAGTGACCGAAATTACTATGCGCTCTCCCACGCGAGTGGACTTGGCGGGCGGAACTTTGGATTGCTGGCCACTTTACTTGTTCCTTGGAGATCCGCTCACGGTGAATGTCGCTATCGACATATTCACAACAGCCACACTTCGCGAGCGGGCGGGGCGAGGCGTCCGTCTGATCACGAAAGATTTGGGATTCGATAAAGAGTACGACAGTCTTGATGACTGTTTAGGGGACACAGAACCTGCTTTCGATCTCGTTCGCGCTCATCTTTTGTATTGGCGCGAGAAAATTGGAGCTCGTGGATTCGAGCTCGAAACTGCGTCAGAAAGTCCGGTGGGCGGTGGTCTTGGTGGAAGCTCTTCGCTTTGTATTTCACTTCTCAAAGTTTTTAAGAAATGGCTTTCGGTTGAAATGCCTGTCAGCGATACGGTTCGCTTAGCCTCCCATTTAGAGGCGCGTATGCTGTATAAGTCGACGGGAACGCAAGATTACTTTCCGCCTCTTGAGGGCGGTCTTTGTCACATCACGTATGGGGTTGAGGGACCAGTCTCTGTTCGCTCGCGGATCGACCAAGATCTTTTTCGCGACCGATTTGTTTTGGTTTACACCGGAAAATCTCACCACAGCGGAATCAACAACTGGCAAGTGATCAAGGACTGGCTTGATGGTGATGAGCGCACGAGAAAAGCAATGACTGATCTTGCGGTGATTTCAAAAGAAGTCGGCCGCGCGGTCACCGCGCGAAACCACGATCTTTTGCCAAAACTTTTCGAGCGTGAGTTCGAAGCTCGTGTGAGACTTTCAGAGGGTTTTTCGAGTCCCGAAATTCGAAGGCTTCATGACGTGGCGAAGTCTTTGGGCGGTCAGCTAAAAATTTGTGGTGCCGGCGGTGGAGGCTGTGTCCTCTTGTGGTCGCACGATAGAAAAGCAGAGGCATTGGCTACGGCCGCATCGAAGGCAGGATTCAAAGTTTTGCCGGCGAAGCCGTGGGAACCGAATCCTCAGTGATAGACGAACGTGGAACTGTTAAAAAGGCGGGAACAAGAAAGCGGGCGCCCAGCGATAGCAAGGGCCTCACGGTTCACCGTTTTGCGGGCGTTGCTTTGGGCGGTGGGAAGACCGAGCGCACGGCCGTGGCTGTGATCGAATATTACCCCGAAAGCCGGCGTATTTTCCTGCGCGCTCTTCGCGACCGCGTTAAAAGTGATGAGGAATCGTCCAGTGATGAAGTTCTTTTTCATCTTCTGACCGTGGAAGAAGTCGGACTTGAAACGATTGCTTTCGATGCGCCTTTGCAGCTTCCAAAGTGCATTCGTTGCGATCTTGTTTGCCCGGGATTTGAGGCGTGCCGGCTTCCAGAAATTCGGTGGCTTTGGGCCGAGCACGATGCGCGCGGAAAGAAAAAGCGACCGAACAAGGTTTTTACTCCTTATACCGAGCGCTGTGCCGAAGTGGCGATTGCCAATCATCTTGAAGAACCGTTTCATCCGCCGCACGCGCTGGGGTCGAACGCGGCACCTCTGGCAGCGCGAGCGCACTTTTTGGCCAGAAGAATCACTGGAAAGCGCATTTTGAATTTATCAAAGCCCGAAAGTTCGGATCCGCAGCTGATCGAAGTCTACCCGAAGCTTTCGGTGTGGAGAATCGGGCGGGATTTGAAAGTTCCCAAAAGCCATCTTCGTTTTCATCGCCATGCCGTCGACAGCGATGAGTCGCGACACTATTTTCTAAAGCAGCTGATCGAGCGCGAAATCACTTTTATTTACCAGCAAGATCTAAAAACGATGATCGAAAGCGCCCAAGCCTTCGATGCCTTCGTCGCAGCCCTCACAGCCTTTCTAAAATATCGTGGCCAAACCGTGCCTCGGCCCGCCGGATTCCCCAAAGATGAAATCTGGATCGAGTTCCCCGAAGACCAAATTGACTGGTTTTAGTACTCTTCCAATTTGATCCAGCCAAAAACGTCGAAGTTGTGTGTAAAGAAATGGTATCAGCTTTTCGAGCTAAGCCCTCTGAGACAAAGCCTCGGCGGCTGGCCGGCAGTCTTGAAGAAAGCACCAGATAACAAGCAAGAAATGTAGACGGTGATACGAATCGCCACGCATGAGTTCGCTTGCGACACGATATTTATCGCTCATGCTGCTTAAAGCCCCTTTTGAAAATCGAATCAGTCACACTTGTCTCGAAAAGAGTGGTTGATTTTAAATACAAAAATACGTATGCTTCCAATTCATGAAAGAAGCGGTAAAAAGTCAGGCGAAACCCGGCCTCGGGGCCGTGAAAGCATCTATAAAGTCGACGAGGAAACCGTCCATGAAACGGACAAGACGAAGTCGTTCTGGTCAGAGTTCGTTTCTGCCAGTTTTGAAAGACACGTTCATGGGTCCAGACCGTATGCCTGGCCGCGATACTCACGCGAAAGTGGGGCGACCGTTGAGCAGTCGAAAGCCCATTCATGTTTGCTTTCGATCAAAGCACGCCAAGGGCCGCCGAACGATGCTTGGTCTAAATAAAATCAAAGTCGATCGACTTGTCGCTCGAATCTCGAAGCGGTTTGGGATCAAGGTTCAGAAATACGCCAATGTCGGAAACCATCTTCACCTTGTCGTGAAGCTTCCCGGCGGCACAATGACGGCTCGGCGCCAGTATCAGAAATGGATTCGCTTGCTCACGTCGCGAATCGCTTTTGACATCGGTGGTGGCAAAAAAAATCGACCGTTCACAGATGACACGGGCAAAAAGACTAAGTTTTGGGATGCCATACCGTTCTCACGCGTTGTCCACGGGCTTCGCGGCTGGAAGGACATGGATCGGTATGTTTTGAAGAATGAACTCGAAGCGCAAGGCGTGCCAAAGGACCTCGCTATCACAATGGCGCGTGATCTTTTCTATTCCAGCCGGTTCGTGGGTCGCGCCGCCGGCTGACGATGTCACAAGAACACGCTCGTCGGTGCGCCGACGCCAGCTTCGGAATCGGACGCTGGTGCCAGCTGAGCATTGGGTCGCCCACGCCGATCTTTTTCCGTCGAAGGCGTAAAGAAGGTACCCAGCAGTGCCAACTCGTCCATAATGGAATTCAACCAGTTTAATTATATTAATTATTTCGCGCTGAACGGATGTCGGCCACCTGAAGTGCCAATATTTCAGGGGGCAAAAGTGTCGATACTATTCGGTACCACCCCATAATTTACATCGACCCACAGGCAAAATTGAGTTTTTCGAAGATTTCGAAGATACTCCAGCCGTTCGATTTTGCTAAAAATCGCGAGAGTTTTTGAGCTTCATTTGGCCGCCTTCGGGGCGCCTTTCATCTGGGCCTTGAACGATCGCAAAATAGACGAGGTATTTCATGACTAAGATATTTGGTTCGATTTCTAGGACATCGCGCGCGGCCGTTCTTTTTTGCGCGGCCGTCGTCGTTTCGACTGGCCTTGCATCGGTTTCTCATGCGACTCCGGGCGATGCTCTTTGCACGGGTAAAACTGCGGACGGACGAAGTGTTGAAGTTCTTTTGGGCTATGAAAACTTCGATCAGGAAACGGCGTCCTTCATCGAAGTGTCGTTGGACGAGAACAAGATCGCGATTTTTCCAAAAGAGACAATCCGCGTTGGTTATGCTGACTTCAGCACAACGGGAGAGCCGGTTCTAATGTTCTTTCAGGCGGCCGAGCAAGGCGCTGATCGCTTAAACCTAGTTTACTTTGGGACATCATCAGCCTCGGGAGAGACTGCTGTGTTACTTGATCTCAAAATTCCCGCAGTACCTGGCAAGGCTAACTCAAAAGAAATTTTGATAAAGACTATCCTGGCTTGCCAGCCTTAGGAATTACATATGAAGAACCTCTTTATCTTAGCGATCATGTTTTTTTTCCAGAACGCATCGGCATTGGACGTCACGTATCGGATCAAGGCCGATTACAAGGACCCACAGATCGCGCAGATGACGTGCTCTGGGCAATCCTGCGCATGTGCGCCGGACACTGTGCTCGACGAGCGGCAAAAGCTGTGTCTGACGTGTCCAGCGGGTCACGACTTGGTCAATGCTAACGGACGAAAGCAGTGTGTAGATCCCAACATCCCGCTGACCCAGACGATCAAAGGCTGGAACGCTTTTGACCCAGCGAAAAGCCCGGCCGCTCAGATGTTGCTTGATGAAGAAAGCAGTCAGCCCTCGTTGTGTGATGTTACAAAGATGGTTGATGGAAAGTTCACGAGCTGTGAGTGCCCCGCGCGCACTTTGACTGTCACGCTGAACGAGGCCACAAAGCAGACGCTTGGTGTTCAAATTTCTAAGGCCTTCAATCAACAGTCGCAAAATTGTGAGAGAAGTCGCCCTTATGTAGTGACCGTGCCCAACATCAGTTGCCGTGGTCCGAAAAAAGGTGCTTTTCTTAATCTTGAGACGATGGGTTTGATCTCTTACGATTATGAAGAACCGAATTTCTCATTGGGTAGCTGCGGAGCGATTGATGGAACACACACACTCAACTTAAAGAAATCAGAGAACATGACCAGCGTTCTCGACGCCATAGCTTTGACGATGAGCTTATCGTCGGACCGCTCGATCGAGTCATTTGAAATTGACGCCAATTCTCTGAACTACTAGGCACTCGAACCCGACGCAAGTCGGGTTCGCTTTTAAGAGCAAGGCCTCTTTCAGGGCTTCTTGGCAGCCTCCACTGGATGTCCCAGTTTTAAAATGCGACACTTTCTTTGTGCTTCCAAAACAGATGCTCGCAAAATTCCTCGTCTCGATGACGGCCCTAATTTCAGCGGCTGCCCCATCCAAAGGCGTCGCCGAAAGTGATTCGTCGTTGGCGCCGATCGCATCGATTGAAAAGATCGCTGTGTTTCCAGTTCTCTACCAAGGTGAGCGCGGAACAAAGGTCGATCCCGAAACTGCGAAAAGCTTGGACGATACGTGGTGGCAAGTTCGCGACGAATTGACCGAGACCGGAAGATTTGTCGTAGCCAGCCGCGCGTTCTTACAGAAGGCTGACGCGTTTCAGCCGCGGGGAAAGCTTTCCGTGGGTGACGCTGTCATTCTTGGTCGCTACGTCGAATCTCACGCGCTTTTGACAATGAGTCTAAAAGACCGGTCGTTCACAATTTCCGTCGCAAGTTCAATCGATGGAACAATGATCTGGACGATGACGGTGGACCTTCATCCTTCGGTTCTCATTCGCGAACAAATCGCCGGCGTCTCGCGCGCCCTGGTGCGCGAATTTATCGCAAGTTTCCCGTATCAAGCTGTGACGACCGTCGATGCGCTTTCAAAAAGAGCTCAGTTCGATGATGGTCGGCGGAAGCTCGCGCGGCTTCGCCTGGCTCCTAAAAGCGTGGCCGTCGGCGATAAGGCGGAATGGGTGCAGGTTCGACGTGATAGTTTGGGTGCTCTTTTCCAAGGAGCTTCCAAGGTGTCCGTTCGCGCTGAAGGCACCGTTGTCGAGGTCCAAGATCAGAACGTCGTCGTTGAGCTCAATCGGTTCGACGAAGGGTTCGTCATCATCGAGGGGGCTCTTGTGAATCTACCAAAGGAGCAAGCGCGGCTTTTGGAGCTTTCAAAGTCCAAAGATTCGGCGACATCAAAGGCGGTCGTTTCACTTTTGGCGGCTGACACGGCTTCGGGCGGTGCCTCGATCGTGCCCGAAGGAAAAACCGAAGAACAGCGCCGGGACGAGTCGGGGCCACTGGCCACAACACTTTCTATTCTCGCAAGCCTTGCCGTTATTCTCCTTCTTGCGTTCTAATAGGCTGTGGCCGATTGGGAATACAGATCAGAGACTGAAGGGGACGTCGTTAATTTTCGCTACGCAGGCGAGAATCTTGAGCGCGCGTTTTCAGAAGTCTATGTTTGGGATCTGGACAAAACTTATCTCGATACAAGTCTCGCGTCGATCGGTGAGCTGTGGCGAACAGCGTTGGAAAAAGCATTCCAGAAAAAAAATATTCCAGGTACGGCCACTCTTGTTCGCGCGCTTCGATCCGGCTGGGAGGACAAACGGGGAAAACTCGCTTTCCCGATTTATTTCATCACCGCAAGTCCTCCGCAGATGGAAGAGCGAATCAATCAAAAGCTCAACCTCGACGACATCAATCCTTTAGGCGCGTTTTATAAAGACAATCTCAAGAACTGGAAGCCTTCGCGCTGGTGGCGACTCACCAAACAGGTCGGTTTTAAAGTTCAAGCACTTCTTCAGCTTCGAGTTCGTCTAAAAGACGATGTTCGGCAAATTCTTTGGGGTGATGATTCCGAGAGCGACGCGATTATTTATTCGCTCTATTCCGATATCTGCGCTCGTCGTTGGAGCGAAAAAGAATTGATCGAAATATTGTCGCGACTCCATGTGATCGGCGAGCAGACGGAAACGATTTTGGATTTACAGGATCAGATTCCCGTTCACGATCCGGTCGAGAAAATCTACATCAACCTCGCCACCGACACGGATCCTGAGTACTACTTAAAATTTGGTCGTCGCTGCGTTCCGACTTCGAGTTCGCTTCAGGCGGCGCTGGATCTTTTTCAAGATGGACGCTTAAGTTCCGAGCGAGTTCTGGAAGTCGCTCGCGACATGCGTGAGAACTATGCGATCTCGCTCGAATTCATGGAGGCGGGAATCGACAATCTCGTTCGTCGCCAGATTCTTGGAAAGCCCGCAGTCGAAGCGATTTTACCGAAGCTCGCAGCGCATGGATTTATTTCGAATGATTTTAAAACTTCTGTCGAACCTCGCGCTGTCGAAGAAGAGCGCGAAGGTCGTGTCTATCGCCTCGAAGGTGTTCATGAACTTTGGATGCCTGAAGGCATCGACTACCTTCACGACTCTCGTTAGATACTTAAGAGGCAAGCTCTCTGAGCTTGATTACTTACCGTCGGCGTAAACGCGCGGTTCTTTGGGCTTCTCTAAATGTCCCATTTTAATATCGAGATCAAACACATCGCCGCGCGCATTCTTCGCTTGAACGATCTTCTTTCCGATAAGCTTCAACCTCGTGACCGGAATCGCAATCAAAGGATCGGCCGCGGAAACCATTGCGCCTGCTGGCGATGTCGGTTCTGTTTGAGAATAAATTCGGCGTTCCCACTGAAGTTCACCGTTGTCCGTCGCATAAGCGACGATGAAAGTGTCGATCGAGCAGATTCTGCGTCCGGAAACACAAGCGTTCGCTTGAACCCGAACAGTGAACGTCGAATTTTTCAGCGTGACCGGCGCCGGCGTCGCAACTGGGTTTGCCTCAGGAATCGCACTTGTCGACGTTGATGGAGTCACCGCCGGAGTCGTCGGTGGCGACGGTTTCGTCGCGTGGCTGAAGCTTTGCGCAGTGATCAACAAAATACTTATGCCAAGAATGAATACTTTCATACGAGCGACCTCCTACTCAAGAGCGATTGGAAATTCAGCGATCGGAATTGTTGGACCTTGGAATTGGCGAAAGCGAAGTCGCTCGAGCGCCTGAGTAATACAGCGATCAAACGTCGGATCCTTGAACGGAGATTTCAGAACGCGCGACGCTTCTGTTTTTCCCGTCGAAAGAATTTTGAAGCTCACCGTGATCTCTCCGCGCGGAAGTGCTCCGACCCGAGCACCGGCCTCCGACATTCGGTTGACCATTGTAACGTAACACTTTTGAAAACTGCCGGCCTGCGAGCGAACTTGAGTTCGGATATCGTCATTCGTCAGTGTTGAACCAAGAAGACCCATCTGTTTTTTCTTCGGAAGAGTTTTTTGGCGAGGGTCGGCCGCTTCCAAGGCATCGAGGTCGACGGCGGGTACGGTGGCAAGCTCGCTCTCTTGTTCGATTTCTAGTTTTTCTTGAAGATCTTGACCTTCCTGCTGGTCTTTTCCGCTCTCAGCACCGGGTTCGGATGATTCTCCAATTTGAATCAGCGGAACCATGCGCGGCATCGGAGTGCTTCCATCCCGGAAATTAATTTCTTGTCCCTGGTGCAGAAGCACGAAGAGGGGATTGGTCCCGGCGTTTAGGACCGTCACTTCTCCGGCCAGAACCGTCGCCTGAATGGCGCCATCGCGAGACGTGTCGATTTGAGCAACGATGCGCGAATTCTCAAGGAGGCGAAGCGTGGGGCCTGGGCGAAATTCAATAACGGCGGCGGAAGCGGCTTGAGTTTGAACAACGGATTCCGCGCGCAGCGGGCCCATGGTGGCTGGTTCATAGCGAGTTCCGCGTGGGGGCCGAACCAAAACTTGTCCTTCAATACTTTGTAGTTCGCCGACGACGGGTCCGTTGAAGGCTCGACTTTGGGAGCCCGCGCGACCTGAATCGCGAAGGTACTCGTTCATTCCGTAGGCCGCGACAAGAGCCGCAAAAATCGCGACAATCGTCGGAAGTTTAGCTTTGAGACGTGCTCTCGCGCCAGGCGTGTCGGTCACTTCGCCGGTGCGGTGTCAGGCGTTGTCGAAGGAGCCGCGGCCGGTGCCGCCGCAGGCGCGGTAGCTGAAGGCGCAGTCGCCGGAGTTGTCGCCGCTGGCGTCGTCGAAGCCGGAGCTTCGATGGGTGCCGTCGCTGCCGCTGCCGGCATCGAATCGAAAACCGAGCCCGCATCACGGCGGCTAAGAATTGTCAGCAGAAGGCAGCAAATACCGAAGACGATCGCCGCGTACCGAGTCATCTTCTGAAGCAAAGTCGCTCCGCCAGTAGCTCCGATAACAGTGTTCGAACCGCCGCCGCCAAACATGGCGCTTCCGCCAGTGCTTTTAGGATCTTGAAGAAGCACGAGCGCAATAAGGAGGAAGCAAGCAATGATGTGAATGATCGCGATGACGGTCAGCATGAAAATTCCTAACGCAATTATCAGTTCGAAAGATTTCAATTTATAGATTGGCTTGGGGGGCGTCGTCCATTGTTTTTCGTGACGCGTTAAGCGGCTTTTCGTGCGCTTTCACGGGCAACGACCAGGCCGACGACGTGCGCAGTCATCTGGGCGAACCGAATTTCGAAATCCGAGAGCACGGTTTTGCTATCGGGGAGGCGAACCGAGACCACGCCCCAGATGTCGCCGCCGACCCGAACCGGGCAAACCAGCATGGCGTTAAAGGAAATGGACTTTGTTTGGGCAGCAATCGCGGCCATCGTCGTGTCGTCTTTAAGGTTGTCCAGGGCCAAGGTTTTTTCAGACCGCAAAACGAAAATCACTTCCGGATATTTCGCCAGATCCAATTTCAAACCATCGATGTCTTTTTTGTCGCTCGACGCGCGAACCGTGCCCTCGTTCACTCCAAGCCGCGCTTCAATCGCCGACACACGAACGGCCTCGGTCGCAAGCCCCAGCATTCCTGTCAGGTTGTAAAGCGACTGCGCGAGAGGTGCGAGTTTCAGACTTTCTCGCAAGAGAAGTTCGGTCAAATGCATATAGTGAAGAGCGCGCCCTGAATCGGACACGTCGCCGGCTTTCAGCTCGGTGACCTGACGCTTGGTTTGAAGGTGAAGAATGAGGCGGCTGACCAGGTCTTCAGCTTTGATAGGCTTAACAAGGTAGTCGCTGGCTCCGGCCTTTAAACACTCTTTCACATTGGCCATGGAGTTGTGCGAGGACATGACGAAAACGCGCGATTTTAATTCCGTGTTTTTGTCGTCCGCCAAAATGCCTTCGGCTTTTAGTTTTTTTAAGAATGCGGGGCCGACCATGTCTGACATAACCATGTCGTAGAGGACAAAATGTGGGCACCATTCGCGAACCGTTTCCAAAGCGTCGGCGCCCGACGTCACCGTGCGGACTTGAAAGCCGCGCTCACTCAGCGAATCACGCAATTTGTCCGAGACAAACTGAGTTTCCTCGGCCAAAAGTATTCGGGTGTCGGATGGATGCCGCGGCTTGCTCAAAGGTTAAGATTCCTCCAAGCATCTCTTCGGCCATTTGGCGGAGAAACCCGAGGATAATGCAGTGCGCAATTGCCTCGGCGTCTGCGATTAAGAAAGGGGTCTTATGAGATTTCTGTCGTTTGAAGGCCTCGACGGTTCGGGGAAGTCGACTTTGATCGAAGGATTGAAGGCCGAGCTTGAGCGCCGCAAGATCAAAGTCCAGGTCACGCGCGAACCCGGCGGTACACCTCTCGCCGAAGAAATTCGGAATCTGATTTTGAGACCCGAGGGCGGCGAGGCACCGGTCGCGGCCACCGAAATTCTTTTGTATCAAGCAAGCCGCGCCCAGCATGTTGCGAAAGTGATCGCTCCGGCGCTCGCTTTGGGAGAGTGGGTTCTTTGCGACCGTTTTAGCGAATCGACCGTGGCGTTTCAGTGTTTTGCGCGCGGGCTTGATCGCGGTGAAGTCAATCGGTTGAACCGATTTGCCGAGCAGGGGTTAAGACCCGAACTCGTCGTGTATTTAGATTTGTCGGTCGATGCCAGTCGCGCTCGTCAAAATCGCCGCGCAGAAAAAGACAGCGCTCGGTCTTTGGACCGCATCGAAAAAGAGGCCGACGCTTTTCACGAACGCGTTCGCGAAGGATTTTTGGCCCAAGTGAAGGAAGAGCCCGAGCGTTGGTTTGTTTTGGATGCGGATCTAAGTCCCTCTGATCTTTTGGCAAAAACGGTCAGTGAACTTTCGCGCCGTGGTTGGTTTGAAGGGATTGGTTCATGAAAATCATCGGACACACCGAAGTTCGCGCGCGGCTTCGCGCAATGAAGGATCGCCTTCCGCCCTCACTTTTGTTTTCTGGCCCCGAGGGCATTGGTCGAAAGCTTGTGGCTTTGGAATTCGCGCGCGATGTGACGGGTGAAACGCGGTCTTTGGATCTGACGCAATCCATGTCGCAAACGGAATCTTTGTTTTTCGTTTCTCCCGACGGCGCTTCGATCAAAATTGAACAGATTCGTGAAGCGCTTCATTTTCAAAGTCTTGCGCGCGATGGAAAGCCGTTATTTTTAATTTTCGATCAAGCGCATTTGATTGGGCCCCAAGCGGCGAACGCACTTTTGAAATCCGTCGAAGAGCCGCCGCCGGGCGTGCATTTTATTTTTATCACGCCGACACCTGCGTTGATGCTTCAGACGATTCGTTCGCGCTCGCAAGTGATCCGGTTTGCACCTCTTTCGGACGACGAAGTTCGCGCCGTCGTAAAAGCGGCCGAGCCCGATTTGAAATTGGAAACGTGGACCGTTGAAATGGCTGGCGGTTCCGCAGGGCTTGCGATCGAGATGTCTCGGGTCGGTGATGATGCGGCCGATGTTCGCCCCGTGATCGAACGCTTGGTCGATGCGTGTGGGCCCGATGGCGGAATGACTGAACGGACGGAAGCCTTGATCGGCGTGCGAGAAAATTTGAAAGATCGCGAGCGCCACGTGATGGCTTTACGTTTTTTGGTGCGCGAAATGAATTCCGCGTGGCGCTCAAAAGCCCGCGGCGAAAAACCGCTGTCGTGGCTTGGCTCGTTGCCGTTCGATTCTTTGGACGCCGCCACCGATCTCGCCCTCGAAGCCGAGGCCGACCTCTCTCGCAACGTCGACCGCCAACTTTTGTGGGAGTCTTTTTCTTCGCGGCTTTCGCGCGTCTCACAAGCGATCGGGCGAGCACCAGCTTCGTAGCGCGCCCCGTTAGACAAAATAGTAATTGTTTACATATAAAACTTTCTTTGGATGAATAGTCGCTGACTCTTTTTTAGAGCGGAGGCCGTGCGTGGTGGGGAAGTTTCAGCTTTTTTTGGATGGTATTGTTACGAAGTTTGGCTTTGGCGATTGGTTTTGCGATTGTGCCGTTCGGCTAAAACGCGGCCAAATGGCGATACTATATTCAGTTTCCTTTTTGCTTGCCGCAACTCCATCAATGGCTTGTCACATTGATCCAGCTCAGCAAGCCTCCCTGGATTTTGCGAGCGAATCATGTATTAACGATTATGCCGGAGTTTGGGAGGGAACTTATTATTACAACTACGGCACTCCGTACATGAACTACACCTGTACCAATGGTGGTGGTGTCGTCAGCTATTTCACCGGTCTTCACTGCCCGACGCGGCCAGTAGAACCGCCAACAAGTATGGCTCCATCACCGACAACGGCGAACAGCTGCCCAATAAAAGGTTCTGTCATTCGTCCCGAATCTCGGGTGATCGAAGAGAACATTTCTATTGCCGGTACAGGGTACACTCTTAACTACTCAAGCGATCGAGCGTTTGGCTATTCGTCCAATCGTTACAAGCACGTAAATACTTATGTTGGCGAGTGTTTAGCCTTACGAACTCGTCATGAGACGGGCGGTGGATCTCCTCTTCCGCCCGAGTGCCAGAGTCGCGATGTGCGAATCGAAGTCGCAGGAAGAGTCTTCAACCCGACGGTCGTCAACAGTAACCCAGCAGGTTATCAGTTCTTTTGGGATGGACTCGATGCCAGCGGAAACTTCACTTCTGGTTCGGGTCTTGCGAAATTCACCATCACCGACATTCCGGCCGATGTGAATGAAGTCCCAGCGACTTACTCTCAGCCCATCGGTTCGTTTTACTCAATCATAATAGGTCTTGGCGGCTGGACGATTTCTCCGGTTCATTTTTATGATGTTCATCAAGCGACAGTCTTTCGCGGCGATGGATCGAAATTCAAAACCCTTTCGGCGGCTCTTTCTGGCGGAACCTACTCTGTTCCATCTTCGGATGCGTCTGAAGTCTATGTTTTCGATTCAACAGGTCGGCACCTGCAGACGAAGACAGGAATTAAGGGCACCGTTATTTTGACGATGACTTACGTGGCAGGTAAAATTTCGACGATCACAGACGCATTCTCAAACGTGACGACTGTCAATTACATCTCTAATAAACCAGTTTCGATTGTTGGACCGTTTGGTCATACGACAACTCTCGCGACCGACGCGGATGGGTACTTGACTGCGGTTACAAGCCCATCGGCCGAAACATTTAACATGACCTACTATTCAGGCGCAGCGAAAGGTCTTCTTCAGAATTTTCAAAAGCCCAAAGGTATTGTCACCAGCCTAAGCTACGACAGTTTCGGTCTTCTCACCTATGATTCGAGTTCCGCTGGAAGTTCTTTATCACTTTTGTCGACATTCCCGGACGTCGTTGAAGCGACCTCAGATCTGGGAATCAAGACGGAGTACCTTAGGTCGATAACCTCACTTGGTGCTACGACGCTTACGAAAACAGGCCCCGGTGCAATGAATAGCACCTTCACTCATTCAGTAACACCTGATGGTATTTTGCAGTACATACAAGGCACGGACAACATCGGCGTAACTCTTTACGACAACAAGACCGCAGATCCTCGCTTCCCATCCGTTTTCGAAACAAACAATTTTACGCAGCAAACGTCCAGTTATCTTCGTAGTTTTGCCGTCACAAAGGCGGCGACGTTAAGCAATCCGGATGATCCCTTCAGCGTTGTCGACTTGACTGAAACTACCGTCTTGAATTCTTCAAAGACAACGACGTCGGCGTACCTTTCTTCGACGTCGAAGTTCACGAGGACTTCGCCGGTGGGTAGAAAGAACTATGTGACGGTCGACTCCTTTGAGCGTCCGATCTCGACGCAGTTTGCGACCTACGCACCGGTCACCGTTTCCTACGATACGCGCGGACGCGTGTCGACGGTCGCACAAGGCACCTCGAGAACTTCGACCTTCACATATGACTCCAGCGGAAACCTACAGTCGATCACGAATCCGTTAAGCCAAACGAAGACTTTCGGCTACGACTCTTCTGGGCGAGTGACGAGCGAAACTTTTCCAGATTCACGGGTGATCAGCTACGCCTATGATCTGAATGGAAACTTAGCTAGTGTGACTCCGCCAGGGGGCCTTGCGCACTCGTTTGTTTCGAATGGTTTCGATCTCATTGGGAAATACACAAGTCCCGCAGTGAGTTTCTTTGGAGTGGAAGTCCCGGCCAAGAAAGTATCATCAAAACTGGCTACGATTTATAATTCAGCTATCCAGTGGGCGGCCGAATTTTTGCGGACATTTTTACCGGAAGCTTCGTCGAAAGTTCGAAGGCTTCTTGTAAACCGCGACACGGACTATTTTTACGACAATGATAGAAAGCTGACTTCCGTTGTCCGGCCTGATGGTGCCACCGCGAGCTTCACATATAGTGCGACGTCAGGGCGCCTCGATGGAATCGTTACGCCCCTTGGTAACTACGTAATCAACCAGAATTCTTACTATAGCTATATAGATTCAGTCGTTTCGCCAGATGGGGTTACTCAGACCTTTTCGCATGACGGCCCGTTCTTGATGAGCGCGATAAATTCTGGTGCAACATCGGGATCGGTTTATTTCACTTACAATAACGAGTTCCAGTTAGCCTCCTCAAAAGTCAATACAGCCACGACACTAAATTATGTCTACGACAATGATGGTCTTGTGACGACGGCAGGGAATCAAACGATCACCCGAAGCACAACGACGGGTTTTCCCACCAAGACGACCTTGTCGACTGCGAACGAAAATTACACGTACTCGACGTCGTTCGGGGAACTCGCCTCCATCCAAGGAAAGTACGGAACAACCACAAATATTTATCAGTCAGTTTTAACAAGAGATGATCTGTCTCGGATTGTTCAGAAAGTTGAAACGGTCGGCGTTCTGGCTTCGAATACATACGCATACACCTTCGACTCTTCGGGAAGATTGACGACCGTTCTCAAAAACAGTGCGCCTCATTCTGCATATGTCTATGACTCGAATTCAAATCGCACGTCAGTCACTCGAAACGGGACGACTTTGACAGCGACATTTGATGAGCAAGACCGAATCGTGACGTTTGGAACAAAGACCTACGCCCACAACGATGCGGGCGAGGTGCTGTCGATCACAGACACGTCAACCGCGCCTTCGTCGGTAACCACTTACACGTACGATGTCTTTGGAAACTTGAAGTCGGTCAGTCTTCCGAACAGCACCGTAATTTCATATGTGCTGGATGGTCAGAATCGTCGTGTAGGGAAGAAAGTCGGCGTCACTCTTCAGAAACAATTCGTTTGGTTCGATCAGCTTCGCCCGGCCGCAGAATTGAACGGAACCGGCGCGATCGTTTCACAATTTGTTTATGGCATTAAAGGCAATGTCCCTGACTACATCATAAAAGGTTCAGTTCGCTACAAGCTAATGACCGATCACTTAGGAAGTGTCGTAGCCGTCGTTCACTCAACCAACGGAACAGTCGCCCAAAGAATCGAGTACGACGAATTCGGCCGCGTCCTCAGCGACACAAGCCCCGGCTTCCAACCGTTTGGTTTCGCTGGTGGGATTTATGACAGTGACACGGGGTTAGTGCTGTTCGGTGCCAGAACCTACGATGCCGAAACGGGACGGTGGTTGAGTAAGGATCCGATTCTATTCGCCGGGGGCGATACGAACCTCTACGGGTACGTGATGAACGACCCAATAAATTTGGTAGATCCGAGCGGATTGAGCCAGAAAGAAGTAGATTTTGCGATGGGATGGATTCGGCGAAATCGACCGGACCTGGTCAAAGGTATTGGTGGGGTGAAAGCGACGGCGACGAATTTGCTGCCAAGCGGAACCACTGGTTTTACCCTACCGGGGCGCATACTGATCGACTCAGCTGCTTCTGATAATCAGAGTAATGCGATTTATCTAGTAGCCCACGAACTGCAACACGCTCAAAGGGGAGTGTTGAATACAATACTTTTCCAAACTCAGGCGGAGCATGATTCAATCTATACAAACGCTTTTCGGGTCCAAGACCTTTATGATTCGCAGCAGTCGAATCCGAGTTGTCGATGATGATGAACAAGATATTTGTATTCCAACGAATTGTGTTTCCAATCGTGATCCTGCTTTTCCTTAAGTCTATCGCTCCCGTGAAGTTGGCCATCGAGGGATTGATGAGAGCAGGATGTGTTGAGCAGTGCGAAAGCAGTCGGCAGCTGTTATTCTCAGCGGTGGATGCCTTCAAATGGATTGGCATTCTTAGTGCGCTATTTCTCATCTCTTGCGCTGTCATGGAGGTTGTCTCGAATCGTAAGGCGCTGGTCGCATGGCTAACTTTGGGACTCAATCTGATCGCGCTGATCGGTGCCGTAGTGTTGACTTGGTAGCGTGCACTTTGGCGATTTAAGTTTTACTCGGGAAAAACGGACACGAGTTCAAAATTGATTGCCAGAATTGTCGACGTGGCCGGAATTTCAATAGTTGTTCACGCGCTCTAGACCGAGCTGAATTGAGGCAAATATGAAGCGGCTGAATATTTTTTTCGAGGTCGTGGTTGTGCTGGCCTGGGGCGCATTTGTGGGGATGGGGGCCTCCCATCTAACACCTAGCGAAGTCGTGTTTGAGATAGCGGGGGTAATCTCCGGTTTGTCTTTTGGTATCCTGATTGCGTGGGGCATTCGCTTTCTCTCGCTTTCGCTTAAAGCCCAGGGACGATAGCGCCGCAATCTGTGCCAGGCGATTTTTCGATAACAGCTGCGGGTCTCAGGCCCGCCATTCTTTACTGTCGGCGATCGACAAGAGCATGATTAAATTTTGAATACGAAATCCCAGACTTCATCGCACCTTTGGCGTCCCGTTGCATGTTCGCAACGAGTCTTGAGGCGGCGAAGACGCCTCCGCATGCGATAAAAGATGAAAGTGCCATTCAAACTGCGAGTTCCAAAAGTTTCCCCATTTTAATCCTATCTCCAATTTTAACGGCCGGTTCGCGGCCGACTTATTCCTAAAAATTTCCGAAAAGTCTCGAAATCTGCATTTTCTGACGATCAATTCCCCGTCTCTGGTACCCCTGAAACTTCAAAAAATTCAGCTCTCGAAACTTTAAAACGGCCGTAAAGTTCTTCAGTCATTCGAACGTGCTGATGACCCATGATCTTTTGAAGTTCGTTGATATCGCGCCCAGCTTTCAGAAAGTTGACGGCGAATGAATAGCGAAGGTCGCGGTAGACCCAGTCTTGTTCAATCTTCAGCTGCCGCTTTAAGATGCGAAGCTCACGAACGAGACAGTGCTTATACAAAGGGCGTCCTTCCAGGTTCGTAAAAACGTATTCGCTCAACTGTTCGAGGACTTTAAGTGCAGCGACTAGATTTTCAGAAATCGGCAGGATGCGAGTCTGAATCTTCTCACCATCTCGAAGAACAACTCTTGCCGCGCCAAAATCGAGGTCTCGCCATTTGAGCTCTAGAATGTCATGAGTTTTTGCGGCCGTTTCACACACGAGAAGCAAAATTGGATAGAGGTAACCTGGGCTCAGTCGTTTAGCTCCTTCAAGGGCTTCTTCGATTTGCTTTGGTTTTACCCAAATGTGTTTTCGTTTGTAGATCTTGCTTCGGCCCATCGTGATTTTTGATTGAGGAGAATCCCCAATAATTCCTCGCGACGTCATCCATTTAAAGAAGCCTTGCAGCTGATATTTGCGCGTCGCGAGACTGTGGCTGGTGTAGTCGTATTCAAGCTTCTGGCGCTGGTAGAAGCTTCGCATCCCAAGCTCATCAATTTGCGAAGGGCGATAAATCGCAAATTGATTTAAAAAATCCCGAATCAACTGGGGACTTCGAATAAGCGAAGCATCTGGCACTTCTTCAGCGTACAAACCAAGAAGCTCTTCGACCGAATATTCCTTTAATGGCCGACGCTGTTCTTTGATTGGCTTCCACATGCGAAAACGGTTGTAAGCTTCCGTCGCTTTCCACTCTTCTTTAAACGTCTCGGCGATGCGTTCTCGTTTTAAAGAGTTGAAATAGGAAACGACGAATTCTCCGTTCGGCAAAGGGTAGTAGCGAATGTCGATTGGCTTCATATTATCTCCGTTTCATTTTTTTCATAAGGGCATGCGTTTTCGATATCTTGGGCACCGATCTGCCCGTAGGTATCAACGGTCACGTCGATACTTCGGTGACCTAAGATGGCTTGGAGCTCATACATGTTCCCCTTCTGCTTTAGGAAGTTGTACGCGAACGAGTGGCGAAGTGAGTGTGGTCCCCAATGCTTTCCGATTGGGAATTGCTTTCTGAATCGCCTGAGATGTTTTCCGATGATGTGTCGGGGCACCATCTCGCCATTATGGTAAGGCACAACGTGTTCGTGGCTATGGCTTGCGAGGAACTCTTCGAGAAAGACTTTGAGGCTTTTCGTGATTCGGATGGATCGGTCTTCACCGTTTTTGGTCCGCCGGAAATGCACAAGACCAGTTTCAAAATCGACGTCGTGTCTTTTGAGTTTTAAAACCTCGCTTCGGCGGGCACCTGTGTAGGCCGCAATAAATAGAATCGGATAAAGCGTCTTCGGACTAAAGACTCTTACGCCGTCGAGAACCTTCATCACTTCGTCCACAGATAGAACAACTCGCGGGCGTCGTGGCGGCGGCTTCCTGGCGAATCGCACTTTCATAAGAGGCGAATCTGAAATTACGCCCTCGTCTTCGAGATGAATGAAGAAGCTATTGAGCTCGGACTTAATTGTGTTGAGCGTTCGATCCGAAAGATCATTCTCTTCCTTGATTTTCTTAAACCACAACGAGAGTTCGGTTTTTCCAACCTGGTTAAGGGGCCGTTTACCAAACGACTGACAAAAAGATTCAAAATGCTTCTTTCGATTTCGCACTCGCGAATTCGGAAACTGCTCCAGATAAATCTTCATGTATTGTTCAATCGGCGTTTGGTTAAGGCTCTGCGGCCCTTTGGTTTGAAACTTAAGCTCGATGTCACTTCGGTAGCGTTTCGCTTCTACTTTCGATTCGAACTTTGTTCGTTTCCGCTTCTGTGTTGTTGGATCTTTGTAGCAGACGACGTGATGGCCATCTTTAAGCTGATAGATTTTAACTTTAAGAGAATTCATATCTAGAAACTCCCTTTGGCAGACTTCGATTCGGTCCAAGCCTTTAGTTTTTGACGGTCGACCACGAACTTTTTCTTTAAGCCAACGTTCAATGACGGAAACGTCGGATCCGTTTTGACGAGGCTATAGATCGTCCAAGTTGAAACTCTCATCATTTTTGCGACCTCCTTAATTGTGATGAATCCGTTATTAATTTCGGATTCTTTATCGGCCGGCCTACAGTCCTCGAAATTCTCGAGCAACGGTTGACACGGCCGGGTCGTTTCTTTGACGGCCGTGTCAGCGAGCTCTGTTAGTTCAATCGATCCAACGGTTGGTCCGCGATGCTTTGGGTACGGAATGTTCTGAAGCTCAGGATGCAGTGTCTTGAATTTCGCCAAGAGATTCTTTGTTTCTTTTTTGTCGAGGCCAGCGAAGGAAGCATATTTGTGTTTTGGTTCGACCATTCGCATTTTGCAAAGGGCCTTGTGGCTTTTCGCGTGGAGCTTGATGGCTTCCGCTGTTTTATCTGGAATCGCCGACCAATTGACGACGCGGTTTCCGTTACCATTGAATCCATCCCAATGGTGACGCCACTGGATTCCGAGTTCGCGACAATATCTTTTGATCTGACTCGTTTGGCGAAACTGTCGGTCCGTAAACCAACCGAGGTCTGGGTAATTGGCATCGAAGTACTCGTACCTGGTTCCCGAGTTTTGCCCGAGGTAAATGAAGTTGCACGCTTGGTAGATCGTGCCGAGCTCTCTGGCTGCGACGTCACCGTAGGCGGTAAAAATGCGAAAGCCTGTGTTCTTCACCATCCATCGAATTGAAAACATGATGAGTGCGGAAGCCAAATTCTTCGGCGACCACGAGATACATGCACCGCGACTAATGAGCTTTTCTAGGTTTCGGTCTTCTTCGCCCAATAGGTTCGAGAAACTGTTTGGCGTCGCCATGACGATGACCCCGGCTAACTGACCCCTGTAGGTCGCAATGAAGCGGTGGGTGGGTCTGTTGGGCATTTTGCCGAGCCATTCGTGACGCCGAATGAACTGAACGATCTCCATCCATCTTTGGAATTCAGTTTTCGGGACGTAAGAAAACTCGAAGTCGCCGACTCGAAGCTTCTCGGCGTCCTCTTTCGTAAGTCCTGCGGCTTTTAAATCCTCTTCTAGGTTCTTGAGTCGGATCTCATACTGCCAGCAGTGACCAGCTGAATAATCGTCTGTTGGACGAGAGACGGGTTGAGGAATAAGGTCTTCCATCGGGATACCTCCAGAGTGAGTACGATATAGTACTCAGTTGAAGCTCGGCTCGGTCGCCAAGGTTCGTTGAGTGATTGAAACTCTTAGGAAATTTTGATTCTAAATTTTTTAAGGCGGTCGCCTAGGTGATGGGAAGGCGACGAGAAGGCGACGGGGTTGCGACTCTTGTTTTGTGACTAGTTGGCGACACGAGAATATCGAGTCGCTTACCTATTTGTATTGCAAGGCGTACCAACAAATCGACAAAAGTGATTTAAGGCTTTGATGTGGCGTGGGAATTTTGATTTTCGCCGAAAAAGCGGAATGAAGAAACATTCAAAAGATTTGAATGTTTCCGGACGCTGATTCAGTGATTTCAATATCTTATCCGTGTTCAAATAATTTGAAGGCGTTCACGGAATTTGAGCTTAAGTCTTTTGAATAACTCGAAAGAGCCCACACCGACCGCGTCGCACAACTCTGACTGCTCGAATACTTGGACAAAGAAATAAACTGAACTGCGGCAGTATCTCCCTGCGACTAAAGAAGCTGTTCAATCTTTAATTCGAGGAAAATTGCTGAGGGAGTCGACGTTGCGTTCACCGCTGAATGTGCGGTGCCGTCCCATGCCGCTAATATTCATTCGGTAACTGGGTGCTGTCGACCAAGGGTCGACGCCTTTCGAAATCACCAACTGCCCCTCTCGATCGTAACAGGCGACAGTCTGGTTTTCTTGGAAAGGAAACTGCTGACCTTCGGCTGCAACAGGATTCTTAATCTTTGCTGAGTAGAAGTCCGATTCCCGATGTTCTAGGCCAACCTGGTCTGCGCGATTGCTGAATCCCTCGATATAAAGGTCGCATCCGCCCAAATAGATTTCTTGGTTATCGACAGAATCGTAAATCGTCGCGCCGATGCGATCATAAGTTTCGAAACGCCATCGAAAGTGCCAAAAACTGTGTCTACGTTCATCGCCGCGAGAAAGTTCGTATAGATTTCGCAAGCTATCTAGGCGGAGAATTTTTGTATGAGCGTGGATAGCTGCGGTCTGTTTTTGGATTGCTTCGGTATTGGCTTTTATCGCAACTGAAATCTCAGAACTTTCGTGATTAAGTTTGTTTGAGAACCAAATTGCGTACACCGAAATTCCGGTACCAACAACCGCCCCGATGACTGTAGCCATATTGATCCAACCAATTTCCATATTCGCAAAGACACTGTACATCCAGCTAGGTTCCCATATTCTACAAAATTGATGCGATAATTGAACTATGGCGACTGCGTTTTGTTAATTGATCGTGGTGCAGTTTTCTACAAAGCAGAGGCCAAATCTTGCCGACCTTTCGATTTAAAGTGGCCGATCAGAACGTCAGTGTCCCAGTCTGGATCCACAAACATAATCTTGTCAGCGCAAAGTTTTTCGAACTCAGGAATTCGCCCCTCCGGGCACAGACCGAATGCTACGTCGGAAAATTCGAACTTCAAATCTCCGACGTGACGCCACTCACGTTCCCAGCGAAAGTCGATTTCGTAGGCCAGCGGGAATTTGGCTTTTCTGGCAGGGCCGAAGGATTCGAAGAGCGGAAGCAATGGTTTGCAAGCGGTGAGGAACTGCGGATCCGCAAGACGATCGACTGCGTTGTAGATGTCGTCTTTTCTTGAGTCGAAATAAAAAATCGGATGGCCGCCACGATCGCGAATGAAATCAGTGAAGAATGCGAGGCCAAACTTTTGATAACGATTGAGTTTATACGCGTACTGTGTGGAATTCTGCGTCGAGCGATAAAACGATCGAAGTTCGCGGAGCGGAGTCTCTGAAAAGCAGACGCATTTCAACCAATCAGGAGGGACGGACCGTCGAAGTTTACTATAGATATTGATATCGAATTTAAAGTGACCGAACGGCGCTCTTCCTTCGAGCTTGGGGCCATTGGTCGCGTGAAGAATTTGTTTTAGAGATTTGTCGGCCACTAAATTTAACGAGTTGCCGAACTGATAGTGTCCTGATTTAGGCAAGTACTTTTCGTAGTTCTCATAGCTGCCATTTTTTGTCAGATGAATCAGGAAGTTCGACAGGTCGGCACGATCAGAGGAAAAGGATTCGCTTGGATTTCCGCCCACTTAAAAGCTCGCCTTTCCGTTGATTTTGGCACATAGATCGCATACTTAGTAAGGAGATGAATAATTCAACGAAGCTTCAAATTTTCACCTTCAGCGACCGTTTTAATTGGTCATTTCTAGATGTTCAAACTGAAGCGTTCAATGCGGCACTTCGTCGAGCAGAAATCATGGGTTGGTCCGATATTCGCCTCGTGCCAGTAAGCCTCACTCCGAAAATTCAGAACGACGTCCGGAATTATGAATTTGAAATTTGGGGCGCCGGTGAAGCGGTTCTCGAATCATCGCAAGAATCCGAGTCGGCATTGTCGCCGGTCGAAACTTTCCGTAACGTTGCTCGAGACACCGAACTTTAAATCAGTCAAAATTTTCGAACGGCCGGATCGCGGCCAGAACTTTCACAAAATTCTCGATATTCACAAAATTCGTTTTACGATACGTCGATAGCTTCCGATCCAATCGCCATGATTTCCTAAGTAGCGCCAAGGCGCAGCCTCTGGAGTGATTGTGCACTTATGGCCGTATCAGACCTTACGATGCGGAAACCGGAAGATGGCTCTCGAAGGACCCCATTTTATTCGCAGGGGGAGACACAAATCTGTATGGGTACGTCCTCGCGGACCCCGTCAATTTGATTGACCCTAGTGGGCTTGCCTCGTTCCAGGAGAATCTGGCGTATCGACAGAATGCAAACAGTCGAGTGGCTGACCAAGTAACACGTATGGCGACCGGATTTGCGATTGGAAGTTCATTCGCCAGAAATATGCGGCCGCTAGGTCTCGGTGTCGGATTGTTCGAAGCCTATCGCTATGGTTTTAATATTCCGCTTTTGGGCGTAAGAGGGACCTTACTCGGGCTCGTAGCGAACTCGGCGGCCCAATCGGCCTTCATATTCGGAGCATTTACGGCTGGCGCTTGGGCCGGTGACTACATTGGGGCGGCGATTGACACTTACGTCGACAACAACGGGGGCCAATGTAATGCTTTGAGTGGGGCCGGGTTCGGTTCTCATTAGGAGGGCGATTGGGCATCGTATATGATAGCGAGCATCAGAAACGAGAGACATTCATTTTCAAAAATGGCGACTACCGAGGTGTAATAGCTTTTTTTGCTCTCGCTCCGGTTGCGGTAGTCAGCATTTGGTTTGCCTATCATTACCGAAGTGGTGTGGGCGGCATGTTAGCTATAGGATGTGTCGGCTTCATGATTTGGGCAGTGAGCGGAAAATGCCAAATCTGCGGACGACGGTATCTTTTAGGCTATCTAAATGGTCATTTTGGTAGCGACTGGTTTCATGAAATTATGCATTCGAAAATTTGTTTGAATCCGAATTGTCCTAGTCGTCACAGTTCCACCTCTCAAAAGGCGGCAGGTGATATTGGGTAGCAGAAAAAGTCGTTCGCGGCTGAAGCTGCGAACGACGAACCTTCGTGACACCCAATTGAGGTAGATATGGCCGACGAGTATAAAGTCAGAAGTACGTCGAATGTTTCTGCTGCGGTCGAGGACCGTGAGCTATCATGCTCGACTACAACCCGTCGAATTCTGAGACCAGAATTAGTAGACAATCCTAAGAATGCCGACGCCTGTGTCAAAATCTCCATTGTTCATCAAAGGAAGAAGCCGAAGGATGGTTGGGAAGATGTTGAAACTGAATCTTTGAATTCGCTTAAGGCCGGTGAGATTAGAAAGCTGAACTTGGATACCGCAGAGACATTGTCTCTTTTCACCGAGCTGAAAAACTTATTCGCGATCAAGCAAGAAAAAGGCGTCCCTTACGGTGAACGAGACATTGTCGTCGGATACGAGGGGGAAATTATTAAAGCGGACCCCAAAAGGGCGAAGGTCATTCAAGAGCTGTTGAATCAAGGACACTCCGAGCAAGTTTGGACGGAGTTGGTCAAGCATAAGCCTGACCTGGCAAATAAGCTATGCCTCTTACGAATGCATCAGAACAGAGTAGAAGCACTGAAAGAGTTCGAGGCCGGGATGAAAGAAGAAAAGGCGGAAGCCTTCTGGCAGGATTTTTTTGAGCGCAATACATGGATATTTGGTTTTGGTCTCAACTACAGATTCTTACGACAAGTGCAGAGTCAGCCGTCATACGGAGGAACAAACGTTTCTGGAAGTGGAGCGCAGAGAGGTGACTTTCTCGCAGCGACAGAGGCAGAGGTCCGATTTACCGTTCTTGTAGAAGTAAAAAAATCCAACACAGCACTGCTTGGTCCGGAGTATCGCAACGGGGCGTTTCCTCCTAGTCAGGAGTTGGCTGGGGGCGTTGCTCAAGTGCAGACTAACTGCCGAAAGTGGGAAACCGAAGGTTCGCAGTCTGACGAAAACCGCGAAATCTTAGGTGCCGATAATATCAACAGTGTTCAGCCCAAAGGCATCTTGATTATCGGGAATACGAATCAGCTCAATTCCTCTGCCAAGAAGTCTTCGTTTGAGATTTTTCGACGGAATTTGGCGAATCCAGAAGTCATCACTTTTGATGAGTTGTATGAGCGGGCTAAGTACTTTGTCGAACATCCGAAAGACGAAATTGAATAACGGCTTACTGAGTCGCCGTGCCAAGGGTAAGAGGCTTTATTCTTCAGGGCTAATAGTGAAGAAGATGATTTTGATGCTACCCGGTGTTCTTGTTTTTTGTGGAATCAGCTTTATGGTGGGATTGTCATTTATTGTCGAGTCTGCTCGTGAAAACATCGAGCACGACAAGCCCTGCGAAAGTTACCAAACATTGAAATGGACTTCTCATTTCTCGAAAGAGAGCAAGTACCTGCTGGGAAGTTTATATTCTTTAGGGGTTTGCTCCGCCCAAGACATCCCTCAAGCGAAAGAACTCTATGCATCTGTATTCGGAGATGATTCTGCAAGAGTGGCTCAAGCGCTCTTTCACGACGCCATTCAGCTTTCAGATTTCTATGAGCGGGGTCAGAAAGAGCCAAATACGGAAAACATACACGCGCTGTTGTTAGAGTCGAAACGCTTGGGATTCCAGCCTTCGGTTGGAGAGTTGGGAAACTTGACGGCGCGCGGCCTGAAAGAAATGTTTACGGATTCTGCTCGAAGAGAAAAATTAGAGGAGAACTGAGGCTAGCCTCAAGGACGTCGTCGAAGTAGGAATGATCGAGTAATCGACAGCGCGGCTTTTCCGCTTTCGAATTTTTTGGTCGAGTAAACAGCTCGAAGACTTTCGGTATGAACTCCAGCTTACGGAGCGAAAGAAATAGTGGTTTTCGGAATTTTACGGATTTCTCGAGCGCAAGGCTTGCGAAAATTCTGGCACCGTTCGTAAAAGCCGTGTCCAAGATGTGCGAAAGGAAGAGCGTGAACCAGATTGACTTTGTAAACTGGGCGACGATTGTTGGCGGATTTGCGGGACTGCTCTCTTTCTCATATGTCGTATGGGAAAAAATGACGACCAGGCCAAAGATACTGACAGGAGTACGGAAGGCATATTTCCGAATGTCCGAGAATCGCGAAAGGCATAGTTGGTCCGTGGTGATCGGTGTAAGTCTCGACGTTGGCAATATTGGAAACGAACTAACGACGATAACAGAAGTGACACTACTTCTTCCAGACAATCACATCTTGAAATCTCAGAAACGAGGTCAAACGTTAATTGTGGACGATTTTGAAACTCGAGTCTGCGAGCGCGGCGTTGCATTTGTGGATCATCGTGAGTTTTTCGGCCGCGATCAGCCTGAATGGAAGAATGTCGCAGAGGGCATCGTTGTTTTAAAGCTTTTAGGAGGACAGGAACATCGGCAGAAAGTAACCTTCGAGGTGGAAAAGGGTTCGTGAAATAAAGCGTGCACTGAGGGCGTCTACAGCCGGACTTATTCGAAAAGAGCTGACGGTACCTTCACTTATAAGTGCTGCGGGGACGGCGCTACGAATAAACCTCCACTCCAAAAAATGTACTACCCAGCGGGTACGAAGCTAGAATTTGTAATTGAGGACTTCGTCCGTAAGGGTGAGAGAGATCTGTTCTGGTGTAATGTACAGGGATTTATCTTTCCTATATTATTTGCGTTTTTGATGTTCCTCTTGGCCGTAAGCCGGTTTGGAAAATTCCACACCGGGAAGTTTGCTTTCTTTTTTCCGGTGCTATCTTTGCCATTTTTTGGAATGTGGTTCCGCCCCAGCACTATGATCACGTCATTTTTATGTTTAGCTTTTTCCGCGGTGTGGCTGGTCTTATTCCTCGTCCGGCTGATGCGTCGAAAGTCCGTTTGATTGGAGTGGCAAACTTCGGCGCTTTTGGTCCTGCGAGGATTCCTTGGGGGCGCGCTAGCAAGGTAAAAGAGGTCTATTCTCACGACTTTTCCGTCCATGGCTTAAGGAAATCTGGTAGACTCTTGCTTGATATGAAATTCATCGATGTTCACGTTCACTTGGATAAATTGAAGACGCCGTTTGAAGAAGCTTTGGCTTCGGCGGCGGCTTGCGGTGTTACGCGGGTGATTACGATTGGGACCGAGCCCGCGGATCATCCGGTGGTTTTGGGCTATGCGAAGAAGTATTTCCCGCAAGTGGCCTGCACTTTGGGTATTCACCCGCACGAAGCGCAGTTGTGGTCTGAAGACGTCGGTGCTTGGATTCGGTCCAAGGTTTTGTCGGAGGACGCTGAAGAGTCTCGTGGGATTGTCGCGGTCGGCGAAATCGGGCTCGATTACTATGATGAAAATGGCGCACGAAATCTTCCGTCGAAAGACATCCAGCGAAATGCGTTTCGGCGGCAGATGGATTTGGCCGAAGAGCTTGGGCTTCCGGTTGAAATTCACACCCGCGATGCGGATGACGATTGTGCTATGATTTTGAACGAGTACCGGGGACGCGTGACCGGGCTGCTTCACTGCTTCACGTCGTCCATGGCGCTTGCGAAAACGGCCGTGGATTGCGGATTTGATATTTCAATCAGCGGTGTCGTGACTTTCAAAAATGCAGTCGCACTTCGCGAAGTCGTTCAGTTCTTGCCGCTCTCAAACCTTCATGTCGAGACCGATGCGCCGTTTTTGGCGCCCGTCCCTCAGCGCGGAAAATCGAATTTGCCTGAATTCGTCCTTCACACCGCACAATTCGTGGCTGATCTGAAAGGCATTTCGCTGGATGAACTTTCACGGGCGACGCGCGCCAACGCCAAGCGACTGTTCCCAAAACTGAGTATGGACGAATCTTAGTTAAGACTTGCCGCGAACAATTGCTTCCCGCAACTGCGCGGCCGGTCCGCCAAACATCGGAAATTGAATCTCGGCGGAAATCACTCGCGGCGACGGAAGCTATCCATCTTTTTTCGACCGAAAGTCTGTTCGGCCATCATTAGATTGTGCGTGCGACAAAGCGCTCGAAGATTTTCGATTGAGTTCTTTCCTCCAAGGGCGCGAGCGTGAATGTGATCGACTTCCAAAAGGTGGCGACTTTCGCAGCGGCGACCGTCAGGCGCTCGATACTCACATTGACCGTCCGACTTTCTCAATACCAAGTTTCTTGTCGATGGTTTCACTGACCCCGTAGATTTCGTTATTGCAGCGATCTGGGAATCGCCCTTTGAGGTATTTGCTTTGCATTGATTCGACGGTGGTTTCGTACGCTCAAACACCGGTGCCACTTCCGCAGCGGTGTCGCCTTGCGCAAGACGCGGCCGAATGACTTTTTTTAGTGGATCTTTCTTCTCAAGAAACGCGTCCATCGCGGCATCAAGAAGAGTCGCATTTGAAGCTTCGATGTCGGAATGGGACATGAGTTCCTGAATTCGTTTGAGCTTGTCAAATTGTTCGCGGGTGAAGGTCACTTGGACGCTGATTTGATCTTGGCCCACGGCGCGAACTTTTTCTTTCACGGCCTCGGCCGCTAAGTCTGGAAAATGCTCAGCCAATCTAAATTCAGCTTCGCGGCCCGAGCAAGATTCGACTTTGGCCAAAATTTCAGACTTTGCCTGGACCGACATTTTCTCGCCAGTGCGCCTCTCGTCAGCACGGATCAAAGTTTGAACTTTTGAAAGCACGGTGAGACCAAGTTCTCCCGACTCTATTTTAACGGAAGCTTCCGGAACCGCTTGAAGAATCCGCGCCGCCTGCATCCGTCGATACGCCGCCGATTCGCTATAACCCAAGTCTTTCACGAGCCAGTCAAAAAGTGACGAGTACCCAAGATCCGCAAAAAGCCTGCGCCGCGCGACTTCACCAATATGATCTAAAATTTCTCGTGTGATTCGCCGTTCTTCTTTCACAAGCGAGCGAACCGCCGAGATCAATCCATCGTTTGAAAGTGCGATCATAAAAACCTCCTCTTGGTGAGAAAGTCCTATCATCGGTTTTTGGCGACAGATTTTTCGCTCGAGGTTCAGTCCTATTTTGTTGCTGAAAGTGCCCATCGGCCGGGGCTCGACGGTCGCAGCCGCCGGCGATAGAGGCGTTTAATATCGGAATCAGAGGTGTCCGGGGAGAACTTTGAAATCGCGATCTGCAGTTTCGCAAATCGGTTCAAATCCACGTCAAACAATTTCGAACAGTAAGACCTGAGATTTAAGATCTGTCCGAGACTCGTCCTTGGCAGCCGCAACCTCAACTACTTCACCGCTTCACCGCAATTTCACTTCCGCAGCGGTGGCGATTTGCGCAAGGCGTGCGAGATATTAACTTCGCAGCCCTCGAATCTTCTCTAATTGGTCTTTTCTAACTGGTTTTTTCCAAGCTGAAAAAATTGAAATCGAAGACTCCGAGCCGATTCGTATATCTACTTCTCAGGTAAAGATCGCGGCGAATCCGCGCCGATCTGTGGTTGGACTTTGATATAGCCCTTTTGCAGCAGCAATTCTTTGAGTCGAATGAGCATCTGCTTATGATTCGCCTCGAAGATGCCAAAGGTCACACTTGGTTCCTTGGACACTCCAATGGAATCAAGCGGCGGAAGTACAATCACGTTCACAATGTAATCGGCTAGCGGAACGGAGTCGCCGCCAGGCGCGCCGATCGCGTTTGCATCAACATTGGGGGAACCGAGGTACTTAAATCCGTCAAAAATAGATTGAACAACTTGTTCAGAGTTCGCTTGCGAGAGATCGATGAAATCTTTGTGGTCCTCTTTTATCGAACTGCCACTTTGGTTCATATCCGGGACAGAGTCTCGCTTCCTCATCGGGCCTACTGAATTGTAGCTCCCTCTGTGCGCGGAAACGTAGAGCACTGGCTTGTCGTTCAGCGACCTCGGAATTCCTAAGGCTTCCCGCTGGGTTTCGAAAGATGTCGCGGGACGAAATGCTGCGAGCCTTTGGAAATCCTCGCCACAAATTCGGCTTGGCAGATCTGCAGCGACGGAATCGTCAACAGTCAGCGAGATCGTGACCAAAACGGCCAACGCTGTAAAAACGGTCCGCAAACACTGCATAGGCTAAGCATCTCATGCGCCTAACAGACGGAACATAGCCAGAGTATTTCCAATACGATGGTCTACGTACAACCGTCGGTCTCAAGAGTCTCGCTCCCACCAGTTCCACTGCGGATAGCGACTTCCGGCGCCGGAAGTGACTAGCGATCACTCATAACGCGGCAAGTCGCCTGCGCTGGCTTGCGCCTCAGGGCGGCCGCGGGTAAACCGGGCCATTCTTAATTGGCAAATAAGGTCTGAAATGATCAGGCCAATAGGCCTCGATAGCGTTTTTTAGAAAGGCTGCGATAGCAATGGCAAAAGTGCGTGTTGGCATCAATGGTTTCGGTCGAATCGGTCGCGTTTTCTTTCGTGCGGTGATGAGCGATTTGGCTCAAAAAAAAGGTGGCGACGAGATCGAAATCGTCGGCATCAACGATCTTGGAAGCCCGCAGCTCGCGGCGCATCTTTTGAAGTACGATTCAACTCACGGTGTGTTTCCGGGCGATGTCGCGATCGAAGGCGAAGGAGCGACAGCGAAACTTGTCGTGAATGGAAAAGCGATTTCACTTTCGGCGCAGAAAGATCCTGGTCAAATTCCATGGAAAGCCATGGGAGCCGACATCGTCATCGATTGCACGGGTGTCTTTAACGACAAACGCGAAGAACTCATGAAGCACATTTCTGCGGGAGCGAAAAAAGTCATCGCGTCGGCACCTGCGAAAGCGGCGGATGTCACAATCGTTTACGGCCTCAATCACCAATCGTACGATCCAGCCAAACACCATATTCTTTCGAACGCTTCGTGCACGACCAACTGCTTGGCGCCAATCGCAAAAGTTTTGAATGAAACTTTCGGCATCGACCGTGGTCTTATGACGACGGTTCATGCGTTCACGAATGATCAATCTGTTTTGGATGCTCCTCACAAAGATCTTCGCCGCGCGCGAACAGCTTCGGCGTCGATCATTCCGACAACGACCGGAGCTGCGAAGGCCGTGGCCGAAGTGATGCCCGAGCTCAAAGGCCGCTTGGATGGAACTTCGGTTCGCGTTCCGACAACAAACGTGTCGCTGGTGGATCTGACGTTCACGTCGAATAAAGACATGACTGTGGAAAGTGTGAATCAAGCTTTGAAAGCGGCGGCGACATCGGGTCCGTTCAAAGGTGTTCTTCACTGTGAAGCGGCACCGCTGGTGTCGATCGATTTCAACGGAAGTCCTTTTTCGTCGATCGTCGATCTGCAAAGCACGATGGTTTCCGGAACTCGCATGGCGAAGATTTTTTCTTGGTACGACAATGAAACTGGATTCTCGACACGCCTCGTGGATCTTGCCAAACACATGGCACAAAAAGGCTTATAGACAATGACGACACGTCCGGGTGCTGGTTTCGGGAAAACGCTTTCGGGTCTTCAAGGAATAAAGTCCATCGAGGATTTTGAACTGAAAGATCAGCGCGTTTTCATTCGTCTCGATTTGAATGTTCCTATGTCGGGCGAAGCCGGCGCGCTTGAAATTACGGACGACACACGCATTCGCGCAGCTCTTCCGACGGTGAAGTACGCTCTTGAAAAAGGCGCGAAGGTCATTTTGGCGTCGCACCTGGGCCGTCCTGAGAAAGACGAAGACCGTGCGAAATTTACGCTTGAACCGGTGGCCGAGCGCTTGGGCGAGCTTCTAAAGTGTGAAGTGATCTTGATTGAAGAGCCAAATTCGGATGCGCCGAAAGCTTTGCTCTCGGGCTTAAAGCCAAATCAGCTTTTGCTTTTAGAGAATCTTCGATTCGATGTCGGTGAAACGAAAAATGCGCCGGAACTTGCGAACACGATCGCAAGCTACACGGACATCTACATTAACGACGCGTTCGGAGCTTCGCACCGCGCGCACGCGACGATCGACGCTTTGCCAAAGCTCATCGCGAAACGCGGCTGTGGATTTTTGATCAAAAAAGAAATCGAAAATTTAAGTGGTCTTTTGGCGGGCCCGGCGAAGCCGTTTTTGGCGATCATGGGCGGCGCGAAAGTTTCTGACAAAATCAAAGTCATCGAAAAGATGATTGAATCCATCGATACGTTCATGATCGGTGGCGCGATGTCTTACACGTTCTTGGCCGCAAAAGGTCTTGGCGTTGGTAAATCGCGGGTTGAAAAAGACAAAATCGCTTTTGCCCGAGAACTCATGGAACGGATCGAAGCGCGCGGACGAAAAGTTCTTTTGCCGGTGGATCACATCGTTGCGGATGATTTCCTGGCGCCGACCAAGATTGAAACAATCAGTGGCGAATCAATCCCTGAAGATCGCTTGGGACTTGATATAGGTCCGAAGACGCGCGCGATGTACCGCGAAGAAATTTTGCGCGCGAAAACTGTTTTCTGGAATGGCCCCATGGGCGTTTTTGAAAAGCCTGAGTTCGCAAAAGGATCTTTCGCCGTGGCCGAAGCGTTGGCGGGGCTTGTTGCAAAAGGTGGAATTTCAATTGTTGGCGGCGGGGACTCTGCGGCCGCAGCTGAAGCTTCAGGCTTTGCCGATCAAATGACCCATATTTCGACCGGCGGCGGAGCATCGCTTGAGTACTTGGAAGGCGCTAAACTTCCAGGTCTTGAAGCGCTTCGCACCGTTCGCGAATCTGCCGCACCAAGTTTGTAGAGTCCTTCAGCCCGTGCCGCCTTCGGGCGGCCGCGCCGCCGACCACGACTATTATAGGAGCACTCAATGAGAGATTTCATTCTCGCTGCGAACTGGAAATTAAATAAAACGCCCAGCGAAGCGAGCCAGTTTTTTCGCGACTTTAATGAGAAGCTTGAAGATCGACTTTCGCTTCCGCCGACGGCGGGTGGGGAGTCGCGCGATATCCGCGGTTTCGGTGAGGGCCCCAATGGCGGTCGTCGTCGGATTGTGTTTTTCGTTCCTGCGTTGCTTGTTGCGACCAGCGAACAGGTCGTTAAGGATACTGGGCTTGAAATTGGTGGACAGAATATTTGGGTTGAAACCAAAGGGGCTTTCACCGGAGAAAACTCGAGTGATGTTTTAAGTGCGATGGGTGCTGCTTGGGCCTTGGTGGGTCACAGCGAGCGTCGTTCCATTTTTGGTGAAACCGACAAACACACCGCTCAGAAAATGAAGACCGCACTCGCCAGCGGACTCTCTGCGATGCTTTGTGTGGGAGAAACTTTGGCGGAGCGTGAAGCCGGCGATAATTTGAAGGTCGTCTTCCGTCAGCTCGAAGAAGGATTGTCGTTAATTACCGATGTGATCGCGAAAGATCCGTCGCGTGTAGCGATTGCGTATGAACCTGTGTGGGCGATCGGAACTGGAAAAGTCGCGACGCCTGAGCAAGCGTCCGAAGTTCACCAAGCTTTGCGAAAGCGCTTGGCGGAGTTCCTTGGAAAATCTAATGCCGGCAGCGCCGCCAGCGGAACGACTTCAGCCAGTGGAACTGCTGTGGCGGCTGAGATCGCGCTTCTTTACGGTGGAAGTGTGAAGCCCGACAATGCTAAAGCCTTGGGTTTAAAACCCGACATCGACGGTTTTTTGGTGGGCGGCGCTTCGCTGGAACCAGATTCATTTTTGGGCCTATTTTAAATTCGTCCCAGAATTGACTGTCAGATTTTGAGACAGTCGGTGTCGTCACATTATAACGCGAAGCATCAAGATACTGTGGTAGCTCGCGAATGTGAAATCCACCTTGAGTCCGTTTCATGGCGGCACATGAGTCAAAAAGCGCCTCTCGAATATGGTGATGTTGGTGCCCCCAAAATCGTGAGAAAATAGACGCGGGTAAGAGAGACGTCGTCCTAAATTCGAATCGAAGTCGCAATCCAGCGGCACGTTGAGTGCAAACCTTCTTTGTGAAGTTTGATCCCAACAAGCCACGCTGAAGAGAAGCGAGCTTCGAATTCGAGAAGGATGATTGTTCATGAGAAGGTCTAAAAATTTAAATAGTAATTTAAATGGGCGTCTAAACGGCGTTGCGCTTAAAACGCGAAGCCTCGAACACGCACTTCAAATTTCATTCGGTGGTCAGACGACGGCAAACCGTTCGACCAACTCTGCTGAGTCTTCACAGTCTGCGTGGTCGCATGTTCGGCGCTGTCATAAGTGCGGTCACATTAGCGAATCAACAGGCGAGCGCGTTCTTAAATGCGATTCGTGCGCAACTAATTTTGCTCCGTTCTTTTTTGCTGAGCTCACACCAGAGGCGATTGTCCAGGCCGTGAAAACTCAAAGCCGTGATATGTCGATCGCTAACACAGCGTCTCCGACGTCGCTCGCATTTTCGACAGCGCGAAACTACCGCGCGGTCGTTGGCCTCACGTGGTGGTGGTCGGACGCCGATTAATTCGGCCTCGAGGAGCAACCGCACGGCATAGACAAACCGCAACATGTCGAGAAGTTAGGTTGCCCTGGCCTCTTGCTTCGTCGAAAACTGAAGCTCTATGGAGCGAAAACTCAATCCGACCGCCACCGATCTCAATCTCACCATCGACGACATTCGAGCAGCGCGAGCGGTGATCGAAAATCGCGTGCGGCGAACGCCACTTCGCGAAGCTCCGTTTGCAGTCTCGCGGGCACCTGCCGGTGCAAAAGTTTACCTAAAATTTGAAAACGAACAGCTCACGGGAAGTTTTAAAATTCGCGGAGCGATGAATACGATGCTCTCGCTTTCAAAAGAAGAGCGCGAGCGCGGCGTCGTTGCAAGTTCGGCGGGAAATCACGCTCAAGGGGTTGCGTATGGAGCGAAAGTCGTTGGTGCAAAAGCCCACATCGTGATGCCCGAAACGGCTCCGATTGTGAAAATTAACGCCACACGCTCTCACGGTGCTGAAGTCATTTTGCACGGCGAAGTCTACGACGATGCTTTTGCAAAAGCTTTGGAGCTTGAAAAAGAGAACGGTTGGATTTTTGTTCATCCTTACTTAGATCGTCGCGTGATCGCAGGCCAAGGAACGATCGGTCTTGAAATTCTAGAAGACCTTCCCAACGTCGATACAATCGTTGTTCCTATCGGAGGCGGCGGATTGATCAGTGGTATTGCTCTGGCTGCGAAAGCATTAAAGCCTTCGATTCGCATTGTTGGCGTTGTCTCGGATCAAGCGCCGATGATGCGCCGACTTTTTCAAGGTGAAACGTTTGAGGCAATTCAAGCCGAGCGTCTTAAGGCGAACGGCTCGCGCCCGAAACGTGTCACGACCATTGCCGAGGGAATCGCTATAAAAAATGCGAACCCGATCATGTTTGAAACTCACATTAAAAAGCTTGTCGATGAAATCGTCGAAGTTAGCGACGACGAAGTTGCCGCCGCCATCGTCGCACTTTTAGAAAAAGCCAAGACAGTGACGGAAGGCGCGGGGGCGTCGGGCCTTGCGGCCGTGATGGCTGGTAAAATTCAAAGTTCCCCGAAATTAAAGCCTGGTCAGGTCGAAAACATGGCCGTGGTGTTGTGCGGTGGCAACATCGATCTCAACGTTATGTCTCGAGTGATCGAAAGCGGTCTTCGCCACGATCACCGTTTGGCGCGAATTGCACTTGTCGTTGATGATCTGCCGGGAAATCTGCAACGAATTACGACAGTGATGGCCGAAGAGCGCGCCAACGTGCTTGAGGTTTACCATGACCGCGTTTCCCCAGAGCTTGCACTTCGAGAAACTCGCATCGATTTTCTGGTTGAGACTTCGAATCAAGAGCAGATCGATCGGCTTCACAAGGCACTTCGTGCTCAGGGCTTCCGCGTTTTAGGCAGGTAAATTTGTCGGGCGACGCGTTGTCGACTTGACCCCTTGGCTGCCATTCCTGGTAGGACTTTAGAGATGCTCGAACGTCTCACCGAGAAACCTGACATGACGCGATCTCAGAACAAATCCAGCGACTCAAAATCCACCAAGTCCGCTCAAGGTGGATCTTTGATGGGCGTTGTAACGATCGACGGACCCGCGGCGAGCGGAAAGTCGTCCGTTTCGCGCGAGCTTGCAAGGCGACTTCAGTGGGACTGGGTTTCAACGGGAACGTTTTACCGCGGTCTTGCGTGGGCTGCGAACGAGGCTGGACTTGATCTTAATGACGAAGCCGCGATCGTACTTTTCTCCGAGAGCGATCGTTGGGAAGTTCGTCTGACGGCTCAAACGACACGCTTTGTTTTCGAAAATGTCGATCGCACCGATGATATCGGAAAAGAATCCGTGGGCGCTCTTGCTTCGAAAATCTCCTCTTACCCAAAAGTTCGGTTGGCTCTGCTTGAAGCGCAGCGAGCTTGTTCGGGAACCGGCCGGGGCCTCATTGCCGAAGGTCGCGACTGCGGAACTGTTGTATTTCCAAACGCTGACGTGAAGGTTTTTTTAACGGCGAAAGCCGCTGACCGCGCTCAGCGCCGCGCCCTCGAAGAAGGTCGATCGCTGGAAGCGACAATCAGCGATCAAGAGCGACGCGACCACCAAGATGCGAGCCGAACCGCGGCGCCGATGATCGCCTCAGAAGGGGCCTACCAGCTCGATACGACAGGGCTCACTTTGGAAGCCGTCGTCGACCAGATCGAGGCTCTTGTGCGAAAGACCCTAAGTCCCCAGCCAACGGTTTAGGCGCTGGGCAGTCTTTTCAAAAGATGGCCACCTCCGCGATCCGCCCCTTGCCATGGTTAACGCAACGCAATAGTTTGCGTTCCATGAACCATAAAGCCAAGTTCCGCCGCGACCGAGAGTGGCGGTGTTTTAGTCAGCGCCTCTGGGCTGTTTTACTTTTTGCGGTGGCCCTTTTGTTGGGTCTGAAAGCACAGACTGAAACCTGTGACTCGCTGTTTTCTGAAGCGCGCACCACTTTGGATTTTTACAACGCCAATGCCGCCAACTACCGACAGACTCGCTCGCACGTGAGCCCCGAACTACAAAAGCAGCGCCTACGTTTTGAAGCGCTTTTGAAAATTAACGGGGCCTTAAAAAGAACCAGCGATCAAGTTTCGGTCCTTGAAGTTGGCTCAGGACACGGGCGGGATGCCAAGTATTTTGCGGAACGCGGGATTCATATTGTAGCGACCGAACCCTCGGCGGCTCTAGCGAAAATCGCCGAAATGCACACGGGGCGGTCCGTACTTCAAGTGCGCGCTCAGGACATTCGCGGTTTCCAAAATCATTTTGATGGAGTTTGGGCTGCGGCGTCTTTAATTCACGTACCGACCGCCGAACTTCCGATGATTTTTAAAAATTTGACGGCCGGTTTGAAAGTCGGTGGGGTCATTCACGCAAGCTTCATAAAGGGCGTCGGGACTCCCGATATCCCTGAAACTCTATCTGACGGAAGGTACTTTAACCGCGTGTCGGAGGCGACTTTGCGCCGGATTGTCGGAGAGATTCCCGGTCTTCGCGTGATCGAAAAGTTAACTGGCAGCGAGAGCGACGACTATTTCGGTGCGGCCGCGCCCACCAGCACGTTTGGTTTCTTCAATCTGTACCTCGTTCGTGAGTTCTAGAGCATCGAGAGCACGTCTTTTCACCTCGACCTAGCTAGGCAAAAAATGCAGCGCGTCGCCTTAGAGCATCGTGGGCTTTGACTCCGCGCAAACCCCCGCCGATAACCGTTTCAGTCCGAAAAATGGGACCGCGCTGCGAGTATGAGACCCGAGTTATGAACGGGTGGGCATCCGCTTCCAGAGCCTGTTTTTCGCAAGGAGGACCAACAAATTATATGAAGTTTTCTTTTAACAACCTACTCGCTGCCGATGCTCAAACATCTGGTGGTGCCAGCTCTAAACGCGCCGATGGCGTGATCGTCGTAAGTCTCACAAAAGCACAACAAGAAGCCGCTCGGATCGCATCTCTCTTCGATGCTGCTGAAGGCGCGAAAGCTGCAAACCCTGCGGCCGAATTCGAAAACTTGTTTGAAGCGTCCGTCAAAGAACGCGATTTCAAATTGGGTGATGTCGTTAAAGGCATCGTGGTGGAAGTTCAGACCGACTATGTCTTGGTCGACATCAACTACAAATCTGAAGGTCTGATTCCAATCAACGAGTTCCGCGTTGTCGATGGTGTTCGCGAAGTGAAACCAGGCGACGAAGTCGAAGTTTACATCGACCGCGTTGAAAACGAAAACGGCATGGTTGTTTTGTCGAAAGACAAAGCCGACATGATGCGCGCATGGAACGATATCTCTCGTGCTGCCGAAAACGAAGAATTGATCGAAGGTACTATCATCGCGAAAGTGAAGGGTGGTTTGTCGGTTGATATCGGAGTGAAGGCGTTCTTGCCAGGTTCGCAGATCGATCTGCGTCCGGTTCGAAACATGGATATTTACATCGGCAAAAAATATAAATTCAAAGTCATCAAGTTCAACAAGAAGCGCGGAAACATCGTGCTCTCTCGTCGAGCTCTCCTCGAAGAGGAGCGCGAGAATTTGCGCACGCAAACTCTCGATGCGATGAAAGAGGGTTCGATCGTTCAAGGTATCGTTAAGAACATCACCGATTACGGTGCGTTCATCGACCTTGGCGGTATGGATGGTCTTCTTCACATCACGGACATGTCGTGGGGCCGCGTAAAGCACCCTTCGGAAGTCATCACTCTTGGCGACGAGATAAAAGTGATGGTCTTGAAATACGATCAAGAAAAAGAGCGCGTCTCTTTGGGTCTCAAACAGCTTCAGCAGGATCCATGGGAAGCGGCTCTCGCGCAATTCCCTGTTGGAACAAAACTCAAAGGCAAAATCGTTTCCTTGGCGGATTACGGTGCGTTTGTTGAGCTCGCAGAAGGTGTTGAAGGCCTCATCCACGTTTCAGAAATGTCGTGGACAAAGCGCGTGAAGCATCCTTCGCAGATCATCAACGTTGGCGACGAAGTCGACGTTCAGGTTCTCGATGTCGATTCGACCGCACGCCGAATCTCTCTTGGCATGAAGCAGTTGATGGCCAACCCATGGGTTGAGCTCAAAAACAGCTACCTTCCAGGTACAATCATCGAGGGCGAAGTTCGCTCGATCACTGACTTCGGTATCTTCGTTGGCGTTGAAGACGGCATCGACGGTCTCGTTCATATCTCTGACTTCTCATGGACAAAGCGCGTGAACCATCCTTCCGAGATGTTCACAAAAGGTCAGAAGATCCGTTCGGTTGTCTTGGGTGTTGATATCGAGCAAGAGCGTTTCTCGCTTGGCATTAAGCAGCTCGAAGCTGATCCATGGGCGAACATCGACACGAAGTACGGTGTCGGTACTCAGCACGACGTAAAAGTCGTGAAGCTTGCGGACTTCGGCGTGTTTGTTGAACTCGAAGCGGATATCGAAGGTCTGATCCACATTTCAGAACTCTCGACCGATCGAATCAACAAGGCGGAAGAGTTCTGTAAGCCTGACGATATGATCAAAGCTGAAATTATCTCGATCGATCGCGATGCGCGAAAAATCGGTTTGTCAGCGAAGCTCGTAAAGCTTCGTGAGCAAAAAGCGGACGTCGATGACTACGTGAAGAAACTCACGTCGAAATCTTCGACTTCGTTTGGTGATCTGTTCGGTGACGCTTTCAAAGCGGCCGCCGCTCCGACAGCTGATGCCGCCGCCGAGAAAAAAGAAGGCGAGTAATCTCCAAATCGAGCTGCAGGCGTGCAGCTCGCAGCGAAGCTGGGCTATGCCCAGCGGAGCGACACAAACGTTAGCTGGGCTCTGCCCAGCGGAGCGACACAAGCAATGCTGGGCACTGCCCAGCGGAGCGACACAAACGTCACCTGGGAACTGCCCAGCGCCGAACCTGGAACGCTGACGCGCTCCAGGTTTTTTTTCGCCCGAAGCTGGTGCAAGCTTTCAAGCTATGGCCAAGAAAAAAGTAGCGAAGAAAAAAGCCACGAAAAAAGCCACGAAGACAGGCAGTAAGAAGTCCACGGCGAAAAGTGCCAGTCGTTGGCCTGCGCAAAAACAGGTTTTGTTTCGGCCCGAACGGCTCAAGTACGTCCGAAAACTGATTCGCAGTGAAACGTGCGTCTTTTGTGAAGCTCGCGAAAAAGGTGTGAAGCCAGAGTCTCTGCTTGTCGCGACACACGGTTCAGCCATGCTGATTTTAAATAAGTATCCCTACAACGCAGGGCACTTGTTGGTTTTGACGACACGTCATGTGGGTCGCTTTGAAGATCTGAAGCCCGAAGAGCTTGCCGACACTCAAGCACTTCTCCAAAAAGCGATGCGCGCGCTGACCGAGCTCTATTCGCCGGGCGGGTTTAATATGGGGCTCAATCTTGGATCGGTCGCCGGAGCAGGAATTCCTGATCACCTTCATTGGCATCTCATTCCTCGTTGGCCTGGAGACTCGAATTTTTTTCCGCTGATCGCAGAAACAAAAGTCGTCATTGAAACTCTTGAGCGGACTCACGAACGCTTGGTACCCTACTTCACATGACACAGTCCTATGGAAAAGCTGGAGAGATTTTAAGAGCCGTCGGTTTTGAACTGGATCATTTGGGTGTGGCCGTTCGAAGTCTTGACGAAGGCGTGAAGTTTTACCGAGCACTCGGTTTTTCCGAGATGCCTATCGAGGAAGTCCCGACAGAAATGGTTCGGGTGGGTTTTTTAAATCTCGACAACCAAGCTTCCATTGAACTCCTTGAACCGACCTCCGACGAAAGTCCAATCGCGAAATTCTTGGCCAAGCGAGGTCCAGGTATTCACCATGTGTGTCTTCGTGTGAAGGGTATCGACGAGATCGCCTTGAAGCTCAAAGCGGCAGGTGTGAGACTGGTGAACGAGACTCCGAGACCTGGAGCCCATTCGTGCCGTGTGGTGTTCATCCACCCGGCGTCGACGGGCGGAGTGTTGCTCGAACTCTCAGAAAGAAGCTAGGCGTGGGAAATCGAGGCCAAGGCTCTGTTCAAATGAATTCGATGGTGCCGATCACTCCTGTTGTGAAGTGGCTCATTGGAATTTGTGTCGTTATCTGGCTGCTCTTTCAGGTCATCGTTGAAAAATATTTTTTAGATCAGCCGCAGATCACTTACGGCTTGGGACTTGTTCCTTTGTCTGTGATCGAAAAGTTTTTCGTCTGGCAGGTTTTCACTTACCAGTTTCTTCACTCCACAAACGTCTTTCACATCGTCTTCAATATGCTGCTGCTTTGGTGGCTGGGGTCGGAGCTTGAAAGCCGCTGGGGTTCGAAATTATTTTTGGCTTACTACTTAGTTTCTGGTGCTGGCGCTGGCGTGATTTACGTCTTCGTCATGGCTATGCATGGATGGATCACCGGAACTTTCTCAGGGTGGACGACACCTGTCGTGGGAGCTTCCGGGGCCGTTTTTGGTCTCATGCTGGCCTATGGGGTTTTGTTCGGCGAGCGGATCGTCTACTTCATGATGGTTTTCCCGATGAGGGCCAAGTGGTTTGTTGTGATCCTCGGGGCCGTGGAAGTCGCGACGTTGCTCAATAGCGGTGTTGGTGGCAGCCAGGAAGCGAACTTGGCCCATTTGGGCGGTATTGCCGCGGGTTTTGGATTCCTAAAGAGCTACACGTGGTGGCAACAGCGCCGCTGGCGCAATAAGTCGTCCGTTCGTGGACGGAGTCTTAAGCTCGTGGTAGACAACGACAAGAAATCAGAAGGCGATGCGCCGGACGACCCTTCGGGTGGTGGTGCTGGCGGTGGTTCGAGTGGTAAGGGGCGGGGGCCCAAGTACTGGAACTGATCTTGTGATTTCGAATCGGACGTTGGATTTCGATGGCCGGTCTGTTGGGTCTGATTGTTATTTAGTGGTTTCTTGGAGGTTTTGTGTCTGTAGCTAAAGTTGTCAGTGGTTCTATCGGTGCTTCTAAATCTCTCGCCACTGAAATTGAGCGTTTGAAATTCGACAAGCGTCTCACGGACTGGAGCCTCAGCCGCAAAAAGTTCACCAAAGAAGAATTGAAGAAGCACCTCGATGCTCTTCCTGATCTCGCCGACAACGTTATCCGCGTCGAGCTAGAGAACGAAAACCTTAATTAGTGTCGCTCCGCTGGGCATAGCCCAGCTACGCTGCGAGCTGCACGTCTGCAGCTCGATTCGGACAAATGTCGCGCCGCCAGATTCCGCCCTTTGGGCTTCGTGTGGCTGAATTCTGAGCTGCAATTATGTAGCTCGGTTCGACGATTCTGCGCGGTTCTATTTAGAAGATTAGGACTATGCTTTTTCTATGAAGCGGTAGTTTGAATGGACGTCGTATTTCATTCCGTAGACTCGCTTGAAGTCGGCGATGACTTTTATGTCGTCAGCTCCAAAGGTTTGCGCTGAGCCGCCTTCGAATGAATGAAGCACGATGTCTTCGAGTAGTTCGCCCAGCGACATATCTCCGTACTCTGCCATCGCTTTCAGAACCTTCACCATGCTTCGTTCTAAGCGTACTCCCAGTTGCACTCGTTTCACCGGTATTTGCTTTGAAAGCTTAGCTCTTTTAGCTGACGTCCGGGGCGACTTCTTTACGCTTTTTCCTGCCACACTTTTTGCCATACCGCAGACCTTTTTTGTTACTTTGTTATCTTGGTAACAAAATAACATCATTAGGTTGCCTATTCAAAATTTTTTCGAGTTGCATCGATCAAGGCCGCGCGCGGTGCAACCAATGTCTAGAAATGAGATCACCAATCGCTCCGGCAGAGTCGGCCATCAAGGTAGTGTCAGATCGCACTTCCGCTGCGGTGGCGCTTTGCGCATAGTCGATCGGAAGCGGAGGATTCGGGCAATAGTAGGTCTGCCCCAGAAGTGTCTGCGGTGCCAAAGGTTCTGGATGTGCGTTTTAAAACGCGGCGGTTTTAGTGGTGGGTTCGGTACTGACGGCGGCACGGGCGGCGGCGGAGTCGTCGGGGCGCCAAGTTTCAGAGATAATTTTCCATTCGCCTTTTCGATTCACGAGGTGAAGTGTTTTTTCACCTAAATCGGAAATGCCGCTGGATGAGTAGCTCTGAACGAATCGAACGACGGCGCGGCCACGCTGTTCAAGGGCGAGCGGCTGCGAAATTTTCACTGAGATTTGAGAGTACTTTTCGCCCAGACGCGATTTGTAAGTGCGCCAGTCCGCTTTCTTCATTTTCAGCGTTTCGAAATCCTCGTCGTAAAACTTCATGTAGTCATCAAGGGACTTCGTCTCCCATGTCGAGCGCCAGGACTCGAGCCACTTTTCGAGTTTTGCTTGTGACGCTTCCATCTCAACGATCGAACGTTTTTCGACTTTTTCGGAAATGACAATGGGTGTACGGCCAACGCGAATGTAGGGATCTAGGGTTTTCACGATATCGTTTCGTACCACCACGCAGCCCCGGCTCCCGCGAGTCAGCGGAACGTCGTCGGGAACCGAGTGAAGCCAAATGCCGCTTCCTGTTTTTCCATCAAGAGAGTCAAAGTGATTTGGATAATCCGTGGTGTAGGCGCGGCTTCCATAAAGTTTGAAGTCGAGCGTGGAGCCTTCGAGTTTTGAGAGAAGAAAATAAATTCCTTCTGGAGTTTTGTGATCCCCCTCAGAAACTTTGTCTCCAGTTCGTCGGCCGAGATCCGCTGGATAAGCGGCCGAACGGATGAATTGGCGCTGACCATTGGCACTGACTTCGCTTTTCCAAATTTCAAGAGAGCGCGCCGTTTTGTCGACGACGAAAATGTAAGGTAAATAGTAATCACTACGAGTGGGAACCGAAACAAGATGCGCAGGGAGCCCCGTGGGGCCGCCGACGACGGAGTCTTTATTCTCGTCGGAGAGAGTGGTGATTTCGGACCGCGATTGAGCCGCCAGGTCCAGCGGAAAAGCTACGGGTATCACCGAGGCTAAGATCAGGGACAGCGTTGTCAAATTAGTCGCCAAAAGACGCGACAAAGTCGGCACGGTGGGACGCAGGAATTTCCTGGCCATCATCGCTGAGGTTCGAAACAGAGGCTTCCGTCGCGGCTTAAGGTGCATACACCGAGAATCGTCTCACTTCGATGCAAAAGCCGCAACCCTCCAGCTTGTTAAGAGTTTAATTGGGACTGCGATGCTCCGCCTTCGCGAGGTCTGGACTATAGGTCTAGAGCCTTTGGTCCGATAAAAACTTAAGCTTAATCCACGTTTGTGGGGTGTTTGTTTTATGGCCGAAAATAATAGCGGTGCGCCAGAGGCCGAAGCGAAAAAATTCGACACAAAGAAACTGGCGATGCCCCTGTTTGTCGCTTTGAATCTTGGTGTTCTTGGCGCGGGCGTCTTCATGACTTATATGGGGACGTTGGGCTGGGTCCGTCCATCGGTGCGAGAACCCGCGGCCATCGAGGAGCTGAAAATTGAACGAGAAACAGAAGGTGTGCGTGACTCGGTTCTCTACACGATGCCGACCTTCACGGTGAATCTTGACGGTCAACCGCGGCGCTTAATTCGCGTCTCACTGACTCTCGAGATGCTCGACAAAGATGGATTTGAAGAGGTCGTGCGAAATAGTCCTTCGGCGCGCGATTCGATTGTTAGAATTCTTAATTCCAAGACTTACGACGATATCGAAACGATTCAAGGTAAGCTCTTTTTGAAAGATCAAATCGCCGTGACCCTCAATAAATCTCTCAAAGATGGTGTTGTTAAAGACGTCTACTTTGGCGATTTCCTCGTACAGTAAGTTTGACCTCGCAGCAGTTTGGGCCGCAAACTGTTGGAGATGGAAAATACAAAAAAGAAAAAAGTAGCCGTTCGTTTTTTTGCTAGAGTTCTTCAGGCGATAGTGGCCAGCTTGATTCTGTCACCATTAGCCGTGGCCGTGGAGCCTGCGAAACCGGAGCCGGCGAAACCAGAGCCAACCAAAGTGGCGTCGTCCAAGCCGGACTCGACGCTCGGAGTTCGCTTTGCGGTTGAAAAAGAAGTTTTACCCAACGGGCTAACCGTCCTTTACCACGTCGATCGCTCGGTCCCGCTTGTCAGTTACCACACTTGGTTCAAGGTGGGCTCAAAGGATGAGAAGACGGGTCTCACGGGCATTGCGCATTTGTTTGAACACATGATGTTCAAAGGATCGAAACGCTACTCAGGCGATCAGTTCGATCTCATTTTGCAAAGCAACGGCGCGACAAACAATGCCTTCACGACCCAAGACTACACGGGCTACCACATCAATGCTCCGTCATCGAAGCTTGAGCTTCTGATCGATATCGAGAGCGATCGTATGGCAACTCTCAAAATTGACAAAGCGGCCCTCGATTCCGAGCGCAATGTCGTGAAAGAAGAAAAAAGATTTCGAGTTGATGACAATCCCATGGGACTTTTGTGGCAGGGGATTTATGCGACATCGTTTTCGCGCCATCCCTATAAAAATCCTGTCATTGGCACGATGGAAGATCTTAGCAATGTCACTCCGGAAATCGCACAAGCTTTTCATAAGTCTTTTTATAGCCCTTCCAATGCTGTGATCGTTGTTGCGGGTGACTTCGAATTAGCTGAAGCGCAGCGACTCATAAAAAAATACTACGCTGGAATTCCTCGCCAGGAAGTAAAGCGTCCAACACTTCCTGAGGAACCCGAGCAAGGTTCGCCGCGGTCGACATTCATCCGGCGCGATCTCAAGAGTTGGACGTTCGCCGTCAATTACAAAGCTCCAGCAGCAGGAACCGACGAGAGCTTCGCGCTTGATTTGTTGTCGGCCATTATGGGGCGTGGGCCTTCAAGCCGGCTTTATAAGCGCATTGTTTATAAGGATCAGTTCGCGACATCGGCCAGTGCTGGCAACAATACGATGCAGGATGCAGGACTTTTCCAGATTTTCGTGACGATGAAACCTTCTGCCACCGCCAGCGAAGCGCAGCAACAGTTTCTAGCGGCACAGCGGGCGATCTATGGAGAAATGTGGCGCCCTCGAAATATTGCAGTCACGGAAGCCGAGCTCGAGCGGGCTCGAAATCAAATGATCATGAGTCAGGTCGACAGCCTCAAAACACTTCACGGAAAAGCAGAGGCGCTGGCGATGAATGAAATTTTGTTTGGCGATTACAAACGTGTGTTCACGGACATCGACCGCTACCTGAAAGTGACTCCGGGTCAAATTCTCAAGGCTGCTCAAAAGTACCTCGTTCCTGAGCGCAGCAATCTGGTCGTCGTACGACCGAAGGGGGCGTAACTCATGGCCACACCAAACCGTTTTATTTTTACTCTCTGCGCAGTCTCTGCGATTTCGTCTGGTTGTGCTTCAAGTGGCGGTGATGGGGCTCCTGCGACCGTCGCCTCGACGACCTCGTCGTCAAGCTCCGGTGTTACAACGCTAAGAACCTACAAAGAAACGACTCTCGCCAATGGGTTGAAAGTTCTTTTTCTGCCCGATTCAACTTTGCCGGCACTTTCGATGGGACTTTTAGTAAAGTCCGGATCGTCGTCGGATCCAGCGGGGCGATCAGGTCTTTCTAGTTTAGTTGCTGATCTCCTTGATCAGGGTACGAAGCGAAGAAATGCAAATCAGATCGCAGAAGATTTGGGCCGAATGGGAGCCTCTTTCGGCGCGTCGGTGGATTACGATTACAGTTACTTGTCGCTCAGTGGACTTTCTGTTTCGGCGCCAGCTCTGCTTTCGAATTTCGCGGAGATTGCGACGGGTCCGTCGTTTCCGGACGCCGAGATTTCTCGAATTAGAAAGCAAACTCTGGCCAGCATCGAGCGCGGTCTTGATAATCCAAGAAACGTTGCCGAGCTTGGTACACTCACGGCCGTTTTCGGTCAGCATCCCTATGGGCAGTCTGTTTCGGGGTCGATGAAAACCGTGGCCGCACTTTCAAAAAAAGATGTTATCCAGCACTATCTTCGCTTTTATCGTCCCAACAATTCCATTCTCGTTGTTGTCGGGAAGTTCGATTCGGAGTTTGAGAAGAAAGTCGAAACGACATTTGGTTCTTGGGCCAAGCGCGATGTTCCGGCCCAGAATCTTGCCACGCCAAAAATGTCCGAAGGTCTTCGTATTCGCGTCGTTGAGAAAGCGGGTTTGACTCAAGCGCAAATTCGGTTCGCAAGCGTGGGAATAAAGCGGCAAGACGATGATTTCTTGGCTCTTCGTGTGGCAAATACAATTCTTGGCGGCGCTTTTGCGAGCCGGTTGAACGATAAGATTCGCAAAGAACTTGGACTTACTTATTCGATCAGTTCAAATTTTGATTCACGCATGGAGCGTGGGCCGTTTGTCATCAGCACATTCACAAAAATTGAATCCATCGACAGCGTGGTTTCTGAGACGTTGAAGCTTTATAAAGTTTTTGTTGAAAAGGGTGTTACGAGCGACGAGCTGAACCGCGCACGAGGATACTTAAAAGGAATTTTTCCGCAGGCGATTGAAACGAGCGACAAGCTTGGCTTCAACTTGGTCTTGCTTCGCCTCTACGGAATTCCTGATCGCTATCTTACGCACTACCTTCGGGAGCTGGATGATCTATCAGTTTCAGATATAAATTCTGCGATTCGTCGCCACATGAAACCGGAAAATCTTGCGATCGTTGTTCATGCTCCGAAAGAAGCTGCGGATAAATTAAAGGCAATGAGTCCACAGTTCGAAGTAGTTCCGGTCAACTCGCTTCAGTGATTGAGACGAAAAACCGCAGTGTCTTTCTTTGCCTGCGGTTTGATTTCTGTTTCGCCAGCGAGCTGGCTTTCCAATTTGGGAGACGGCGTTGTGCCGGTCGAGAGCTGAAGCCGTTCAACAGTCGCTTCGAGGGCCGAGAGATCTCCTTGAAGATCTCGAACCAGTGTTTCCAACCGTAGTACTTCGTCGATGATCGCGTTGGTTTTTAAGAACCAAGATAAGAACTCACGAACTGCGAAAACAAGGCCCATCGCCGAAAGCCCCATGATAAAAAGAACGCCCCAGCCTGGAATTTGAAGAGCGTCGAAACTTTCGAGCCATTGCGGAAATCGGGTCATAGCATCGAAGGCGCGTTCGGAAAGTAACATAGTCTTACATTTACCTTGGGCGCGATGGCTCCGGAAGAACAAAACGGGAGCCGGGCAAAGGCTACAAACGAAACTTCAAGACAGCTGGGCCGAAAGGGCCGAGCGCCTCTATTTTCTTTTGGTAGGTTTTTTCTTTTTGTTTCGAAGAATCAAATAGATGCCGCCCAACAGAAGCAAAGCCGCAAGCGCCATAATCGCCTTGGTCGCAGTGTCTCCGCCGGCATTGCCAGAGCCCTCTTGGGGAAGTTCTTCGTCCATCCCCATGCCGCCACCGGTGTTGCCGCTGCCAAACATTTCTGAACCTGGGATTCCGACGCCACCACCACCACCCGTTTGGCCCATGAGGTTTTTCGTCGCAATCACGCGGAGTGATTCGATCGCGCGGTAGAAGTCGGTCGAGTATTTTGAGTAGTGAGTTTTGTGGGCGCTAAATGTGATAAGCACCGCGATTTTGTCTTTTGTGGTGGCGAGGTAGCGCGTGAAGTAATTTGGGACTTCACTCGCTAAATGCATACCGTCGATCCATGGGTGTTGATTGATATTGCGCTGTTCAACCTTAAGAATTTGCGACTGAATTGGCTGTCCAGTTCTTCCGAATATTGAACGCGGTGCTTTGAGATGAGCTTCGTAGGCGGTCATAGAGTCCGACGGACCGACTTCTTTTGCCGTTAGAATGATAATCGCTTCGCGATTATCTCCGGCGCCAACACCCGTGCGGCAGACCCATTCGGTTTGTTCTAGTGTGCAGTCCCATCGCTCGGTGAGGTCGAAGCTGACGTAGGCATTTCTGAAGGTCTTTGCCTGGGCGTCGTTGAAGGTCGCAGTGAGACTGAAGGCGACAAGTGTAAAGACAAGAGTCATCGATGTTTTCATACACCGTTAGCGTGGCATTTTGTGGGCCTAGAAGAAAAGAAGTAGCTGTAAAACGCTGTGGGCTTAAGACTTTTGTCGGGTCTCGTCTTTGTTCAGGGAATCATTCAGGAATCCAGTGATTTCTGAAGCGAAACGGGTCAAGAATGGGAAGCATGAACTTACAACAGCTGATTACATTCTCAACGGTGGTCTCTGAAGGCAGCATGACGGCGGCCGCAGAAAAACTTTTTCTTACGCAGCCCGCGGTTTCTCAGCAAATTCGAAACTTGGAAGAAGAGCTGGGTGTTGGGCTTCTTGATCGCGGGGCTCGTCATGCTCGTCCGACGGTTCAGGGGCAGCTCCTTTACGACTACGCTCGGCGAATTATTCAACTGACTCAGCAGGCCCAGGCCGCAATTCAGACGATGGCAGAAGGCGTGCAAGGAAGACTTCGAATCGGAACGCTCAATTCGCTGGGTCTTCAGTTAGTCGCGCCGAGTGTTGCTACACTCTTAAAGCATCACAACCGAGTTTCGATTGAGCTTACGTACGAAGACGTCGGAGAAATTTTGACGGCGATCGGCGAAGGCCGTCTTGATGTCGCTATTTTGCCGGACATCGGCCCCGAGAAAGCCGAGGCTCTTGGTCTTCAAGGGCGCCCTCTTCACAAAGACGAAATGTGGCTTGTCGCTTCGGGAAAAGATCCGTCGTTACCAGAAGAAATTCGTTTCGATCAATTGGATCAACGCCCCTACGTACGGTTGACCGAAAAGTACGAAGGCTTCGACGAAGGATTTAAATCTCTGCAGACCAAGTCAGGCGTGAAGCTCAATATCGTTTTTGAATCGAACAACGTCGGAACTTTGAAACGGGTGATCGAAAATGGTCTTGGTTGGGGCTATCTGCCAGCGCACGCCATACGTAAGCAAGTCCGAATGGGACGCCTCACGCAAGTCATCGTCACCGATCTAAAGCACACGACAAACGTAGTTTTCTACGCGCGCGACACTTCTCCAGCCGCACAGCTAATAGACGTATTTTTCCGAGTTTTGAAACAGGGCGTATCGTCGTAATTGGGCGCGGCGTTCTCCCAAGTTCCGCGACCTCCGAATCGGGAAACTCGCGTACGCCACGAGCGGAGGGCGGAACTTGGGAGAACGCCGCGACCAACTCACCCAAGACCTGTTTCAAAAGTCTCAGGTGAGGCGTTTTAGTACTGCGGTGTAGAAGCCGTCGTAGCCGTCTTCGCCGGGCCAGAAATTTCTGTCGGTGACGAGTTCGAATTTTGGCGTTTTGGGGTTCGACGCGACCGCCGTTTTATTGCGCTGAAGAAATCCATCGATCTGATCACGGTTCTCACTTTTGAGGCACGAGCAGGTCGCATAGACGACCGTACCGCCCACTTTCGCCATCAACGTATAGTCATCAAGAATTTCAGCTTGAATAATTTTGAGGCGTTCGAGATCGTCGGCAGTCAGCTTCCATTTTTTGTCGGGGTTTCTGCGAAGTACGCCAAGTCCTGTGCAAGGTACATCGAGTAAAACTTTGTCGGCCGAAGCTTCGAGGCGTTTTATTACTTTTAGTGAGTCGATGATTTTTGCTTCGTTCGTGTCGACGCCGGCGCGAGCCACTCGACGTCTAAGTTCTTGAAGTTTTTTTTCTTCGACATCCAGTGAAAGAAGGCGACCTTTATTTTTCATCATGGCACCGATGGCCAATGTCTTTCCGCCGGCTCCAGCGCAGGCGTCGATGACTCTTTCGCCTGGTTTTGCGTCCAGAATTTTTGCGACCTGTTGGCTTGCGCCATCTTGAACTTCAAACCATCCGTCCTTGAAAGCGTCGGTGGTGAATACGTTTTTTCTTTCCGCAAGCACCAATCCGTCATCGGTTTTGAAAGCAGGTCGTGCGGAAATTCCGTTTTCATCTTTGAGACGCACTTGAAGCTGGTCCCGCGTGCACTTTAAGGTGTTGGCTCTTAAGACCACCGGAGCTTGTGAATTTAGGGCGTGCAGAACTTCGGGCCATTTGGCGCCGATTTCTTTTTCGCCCAATTGATCGATCCAATCGGGGATGGATTCTAAAATCGCACGGTCACGTTTTGGATCAAGATCGCTCAAGCGGTTGGCGACTTGAATCGGGTCGACCGATTTGAATTCTTCCCACGATGGAAGCGAGGGAGGATTTCCAAGTTTTATGGACTTTTCAATCAAGTAAGCTGCGAGCCACTTCCACAGATCTTTTGTTTCCAATGCGCGCGTTGGGCTTTCTGTGTCCCATTCGACAGCGTAGCCAAAACGTCTCCACCAACGAACGATTTCGTAGACCATTTCAGCAAAAGCTTTTCGGTCCCGACCGCCCATATTTTTTTCTGCTTTAAAGGCACGCTCGATAACTTTGTCAGCGTAGCGTCCTTCAATCACTATCTGTGAAAGAGCCAGTACGACGCCATGAGCGACGGGGCGATGAAGAGGAGCATTGGCTCCGCGCTCGGCGCGCTCTTCATGACGGAAAGGATTTGCGCCCGGTCGTGAACCCGATGGAATGCCAGATGGAATGCCAGAGTGTGAAATAGGATTTGGCTGACGAAAACCCGAGGGCCCTGGACGAGGCTCGTCGCGCGGAACGGGACCGCGCGCTTTTTCTGCGTTCTGTGAAAGCCCAGCATTTTTTTTAAACTTGTCCGCCGCCGAACTGCGCTTAGGCGCCTCAGTGCGCTTAGAAGGTGTCGCACTGGAGGTGCGCTTAGAAGGTGTCGCACCGGAGGTGCGCTTAGAATGTAAAGACGAGCCCGGTCGCGATGAATGTGCCATTGAACTGCCCGTCGCTAAACAAAAAGAGGTGATTCTTAATGCCGCCCTCGACAAAGATTCCGGTTTCACCCCAGACATTGAAGAAGCGTGCACCGCCTAAGAGTTGATAATCCAGGGTGAGCGCAGATTCACCTGCAATCTGATTTCCGAACACTCCCAGGCCAATGCCTGCACCAAAATACAATGGGAAGCGGCTCGAAGCGTCCGGAAACGTGATCAGGGGAAGGACGCCGAACTTCGTGACGCCGCCTTCGGCCAAATTCATGCGAGACACGTCAAAGCGAAAGAGCAGGTCCATCGAATTTACCCACTCGCCCATGCGGTAGGTGACTCCAAAATTGTAGCTTCCCACATTGGACTGATTGTCGGGAGCCCCCCACTTGTAAGCGTTGTCGCTTAAAAACGACCCCACGTGAATTGCTAGATAGTGATCGCTCGTCGTTCCGGCGGCAGGGCCTCGCCGAGCCGGTGCTTCGGATTCGGTCTCAGCGCCGTCGGGTCGCTTTGGCGCCATGTACTTTACGGCCGCTCGACGCCCAACGCGGGCGGGGGTGTAAGCTTGTGGTCGTCTTGGCGCTTGCGATGGCTCAGCTTCGGTATCTCGATCAACGGGAAGATCGGCCGAATCGGTGATTTCGATGGCCTGAACCCCGTCTTGAAACTCTTGGCCAAAGACCTCGGTGTGAAAAATCGATGCGGCAAAAAGTACGATCAAAAACCGATGGGTCACCTGTGCTGTCATCTCGACCTCCGCAGCTTCGATTTTGGCATTTTTGAAGGCTCGTGAAAACATCTAAACATCCAACAGACACTTCTTCCAGGGGCCCCGGCCTCGTCTCCTTGACGGTCGTGGATTCGCTCCCTAAAGTGCGCTCCATGTCGCTCCGCCGTCGCTCTCGAGAAATGACCCTTCAGCTTTTGTTTCAACGCGAATTTGTTCCGGGCGAAGGTCTAGAGGCGCGGCCTGTGAACATGCTCCGCGACTTCATTCACGATTTCGAGATGGAGGCTGAGGTTGCCGATTACGCAGGCACGTTGTTTCGCGGCGTGTGTGATAACCTTCCCGATATCGACGGAAAAATCGAGGCCCACGCCCGCCATTGGAAGATAAGTCGCATGAGTTTGGTCGATCTGTCGATTCTAAGAATCGCCATTTTTGAAATCGTTTTTGCGGTGCCCAATATGAAGCCTGCCATCGCGATTGATGAGGCGGTTGAGCTGGCGAGGCTTTATGGAAGTACGGACTCAGCGTCATTTGTGAACGGTATTCTTGACCCGATCGCCCGTAGCCTCTGACGATCAAGTTAGATGGTTTCAGAGATTTTCTCTTCGACAAGTTACAACAGTGTTTGGACCTCACCTTCGGATGTTTGGGTCCTTCTCAATCCCGACATGAATCAGTGGACCGAAGAGATCGACTGGTCGCTGGGTATGCTACTTCGCCGCGCGACTTTGCGCCTTGAGAGAAAGAGAAACGAAGAGCGCCTTCGAGCGTCGGACGGAAGTCCGTCAGGGACAAGTCGTTCCGATGACGTTCTACTTTTAGCGGCGCCTGAGGGCTTACCCGCGCGCCGCATTTTGGTTCTTCGGCGATCGCGCGGCGAGGATGGCGAGTGGCTTCGCGATCTGGGTCCGATCCTTACGAAATTGAAAGTGGAGACTGTGACGGTGTTTGCACCAAAAGAATGGCGCCCACCACATGTTCGCCAAATATCCGATATGTCGGATGGGAAATGGGGGCTTCGATGGGTCGAGCCCGCCGGTTAGATCCGAAAAAATCTTGGTCGAAGTTTGTCGGTCTGTTTAGCGGACTGATGGAGGGACGATCCGAGGAGTCTCCAATCTGGCATTTGGATTCCGTCGACAAGGTGATTTTGATGTGGCCAAAGTCGGATGAGGCGACTTTTTCCCATTTGAGCCGTCTCTATCGCTACGGGTTTCGCCTTCGAGCCGAGTCGCGCGGTCTCTCGCTTTTTGAATTTTTCGCGGATGGCGAGATCTACCGTCCCGAAATTCGCTCGAGCAAAATCAATACTCTTCCCCAAAATCTCGTTGCGTCCAGCGAAGGCACTTCGTCTCTCCGTCCAGGCCAATGCCGCACTGGGCGGGCGAAACCAGTTCTTGAAGCGCTTGGTTTTCCGGAACTGGACACGGCGGAATCTCACGCCGTTCAGTTTGCAGGCGTTGGTGGTGAGAGTTGGATTTTTATCGATACTCGCCCAGATCTTTTTCGACGCGAGGTTTCGGCGACCGTGGCTGCACAGTTGGCCGAAATAAAGGAGGGCCCCGGTCTCGAGGGCCCCGGCCTATGAGTGATTCGCAGAAGCGGGGAACGATCTACATTATTTCAGACGGTACCGGAGAAACGGCCGCGACGATGATTCGTGCGGCGCTGGTGCAGTATCAAGACGCCGAAATTAATATCGTGCGATCAAAAAATATCCGCACCGAGGCTCAGGTTGAAAGTGTGATCAATGACGCTTTCGACAACCAGGGCATCATTATCCACACCGTTGTCAGCGCACAGCTGAAACAAGTCATTCACGAGCAAGCCGCCAGCAAGGGTTTAAGAACTGTCGATTTGATTGGCCCGTTACTTCAGAACTTGGACGAGTATTTTGGTGGAAAGACGGAAACAAAAAGCGTCGGAATTTTGCGAACCGTCGATGATCGCTATTTCAAGCGAATCGAGGCCATCGAGTATACCGTCAAGCACGATGACGGAAAGTGCCTGACGGAACTTGGCGAAGCGGACATTATTCTTGTGGGAATTTCGAGAACATCGAAAACACCGCTTTCGATTTTCTTGAGTCACAAGGGTTGGAAAGTAGCCAACTTCCCATTGGTTTTAAATTCTACTTTGCCGAAGGAACTTTTTGCGGTTGATCAAAGAAGAATTGTTGGACTTCTGATCGACACAGATTCTCTCTCTAAAATTCGGCGCAATCGCCTTGAGAAATTTGGACAAGATCCGGGCGGCGAGTACGCTCGGTTAAGTTACATCGAAAAAGAAATCGAGTACGCGCAAGATTTGTTCAAACAAAATCGCAGGTGGCCTGTGTTTAATGTGACTGAACGGGCCCTTGAAGAAACCGCAGCCGAAATCGTTCGCGTGATTTCATCGCGCTTAGGGCTTCCTGACAAAATGAGCTTTTGAGGGTACCTGGTTCTTTTTGCAGAAGCGCTGCGCAAGATGCGCCGCTTCTGCGTCCGGCTGAAAGCCGACCTTCGGTCGGACGAACCGGGTGCCCTCAAAAAGTACCGATGGAAAGGTGGTAGGCCTCGGGGCTTTCATAACCGCGTCCAGGGCCCCAATTTTTTCGGTTCAATTTTTTTCCGTACTCAACACCGGCGACAATGCCGCCCGCAAACTTATAGCGAAGTGCAACGCCGAAAGAGTCCCGATAAGCATCTTCTAGATAGATCTGCGAAAGCAAAACCGCGCCACCGTCGTAAAAGAATGCACCTTGGAGATCGCCATAAAGAGGGAAGCGCAGTTCAGCTTTTATCAGCGCATAATAGCTGTCGCTTGTGACGTAGAAATCTCGCAGGTTGGGTTTTCCAAGTTGGACCAAGTTTGGAACTCTTTCGAGATCAAAAGCAGATCCCGAAGGTTCAAATCCACGAAGTGTCGATCGTCCTCCAAGGAAAAAGGCTTCTTGAGCCGGAACGCCGCCTTGAGCTAGCTGGGATAAATTTGCTAGATAACCTGCACGGAGAGAGGTCGCGAATAAAAAATTCGGATTCTTTCCAAGTCGGTAGGGTTGAGATATCGATGCATTCATTTTCACAAATCGAATCGACTGCGCAATGTCCTCGGAACTTCCCAATAATGGATCTGAATACTCAGCTCCAAGACTCGCGTATAATCCCGTGGTCGGGTAAAAGACATTGTCCCGAGAATCGTATTCGATAAGCGGACCTGTTTTTCCAATATTTTGAGTCAGTTTCTGAACGTCTGTACTTCGATCAAATTGAGTGAGGGTCGAGAAGCTGTAAGCTGTCAGCGTCAGCTTCAGATACTTCGTGATGTCGCGTTCGACCTGAAGCCCTAACTCATTTTTTTCTTGAATGATTGTTCGGTCATCCGAATCGATTTCAAAGAACTCGAGCTGCCTGACGAGGTTAACGCGGCCCTTGTTGCGATCGCCGAAAATGTAGGGCTCAAGATAGCTCAATGTGATTTTTTGCTCGAGGTAGCTGATCTTTGGGTCAGTCTGATAGCTTGGATCGAATCTCGCGCTGACAGCGCGCCCCGTACCATTGAGATTGCGGTAAGCGACGCCGACGTAACCGCGAAACTGAAAGTTTCGGTCATACGCGATACCTGCTCCGGATTCAAAAGTTCCAGGCGGACTTTCTTCGACTTCGACAATCACTGTTCGATCGCCAATCGAAGTGCCTTCTTCGAGTGTCTTGATGTTCACACGGGCAAAGAGTCCCAGCTTTTGAAGATGAAAAAGCGAGTCCTCTCTGCGTTCGGGAGTGAAGACGTCGCCTGGCTTGAGGCTTAATTCGCGCAAAATGACTTCGTCTTTTGTGAATGTGTTTCCTTCAAGGAAGAGAGTTTTAACTGTCACCTTCGGACCTTCGACGATTTGAAACTCGACAGTGGCCTGCGTGCTGGTCTCGTTATACGACACCATTCCGTCTTGCTCATTGACGATTTTCATCTCGATGAAGCCTTGTGATGAGTAGAACGTTTTTAACGCGTCGATCGATGCGTTGAGATCTTTGATTTTAAGGGACTCGCTGGGCCGAATCGGAAGAATGTTTTGAAGTTGAATTTTTGAAAAGGACTCGACACCTTCGAAGCGAATTTGTCGGATAACCGTCAGTGGCCCCTCGTCAATATTCAGGATCAGCGTGGCTTGGCTACCCCGAAAGTTTTGGCCTTTTTCGTCGGATTTCAATGCAGGATCTGGTTTCGGTTTTGCCGACAGGCTGGATGTGAGCGTTGCAGGGCGAGAGAACTCCGAGCGCCAGGACTTCACTTTGGCTCGCAAGTAGCCTTGGTTCTGAAGCTCTTCTTCGATTTTGCGGATGCCCTCTTCGATATCTTTTCGGTTGTAGTAGCCTTCACCAATAAGATCCGATGACGAGCTTGAAATAAACTGGGCGTAGTATTCGGCGGCACGAGAAATATTTCCGGTGATCTCGATCTTTTTAATTCGAACCCGCGGACCTTCATCGATTTTGAAAATGATCTCTTTCAAAAAACTCGTCGCGTTCGTCTTTTCGGCTGTTTCAACTTGAATATGAGCGAAGCCATTGGATTGATAAAAGCGACGCGTTCGTTCGGCGAGTTCTGGAACAGGTGTCGTGACGGTCCCAATCAGCTGCTCTAAATTCATGTTTCGAATGAGCGATGAGTCATCGTAGGTCGAATTTCCCTCAAAGCGAAATTGATATCTCCACGCGTTTTCAACGGTGAAAACGATGCGCACACGGCTTTGCTCTTCATCAAAAACAGCTTGTGGATCAAGAACTCGAGCGGTGAGAAAGCGGTTATTGCGAAGGTCGTCAGATATATCGCGGACGATTGTCTGCAAGTCTTCTTCGCTGAGGGCGCGTCCCTTGAGACCGCGTGTGATTCGATCAACGCGTTTAACCACTTCCGGATTGGTCGAATCAATCTGAACTCGATCAACGATCGTGGACGGCCCTTCATCAATCACGATTTTAAGATTAACTTCCGTGTCATTCGGAGTTTCAAATTCGACTTCGGCGTTCATTCCGCGGTAGCCGCGTTTTCGGTACTCAGTCTGAAGCGTTCGAACAGATTCGATCAGTTCCTTTCGCTCGAAAACTTTTCCTTCGGAGATTTGTAGAATTTCTCGAACGTCGCGAGCTGCGAAGTTTCGATTTCCTACGACTGCAATCGATTTAATCTTTCGAAGCGCTGTGGCGACCAGCAAAAGTTCGGGCCCCTCTGGGGTCGCGCGCGCAATGACTTCAACGTTGGAATAAAGTCCGGTTTTCATCAGGTAACGAACGACCTCATCCACTTCCGAAAGTTCAACACCTCGTTCAAAGACGAAGGGAAACTTCGCCTGTAGCTGTCGGCCTTGAATCAAAGAGACGCCGGTGAAGCGAAGCACGTGCGGATTGGCGGCTTGAGCCGTCGCACCGAGATTCAAAACAATTAAGCTCGCCAGAAAGCTCAGAACGACACGGGTCATCGCTCTATTTGAACTCAAATTTGTACTCGAAGTCGAGGCCGACCTTGTCTTGATTCGCAGACTGTTGGCCTGTTGAGTCAGATGTCTCTCCGCGTTCGACACCCTGCCAGCTAACCACTCCTGAAACGCGATCTGTTACGCGGTAGCGAAGTTTGGCTTCGGTCTCTGATTTTTTTCCGAGAGATTGACTCCCAGAGGCCTCGAGACGGCGATTGAATTGCTTCTTGATGACGACTTTCTGATAGGCCTCATCGGTGTCGTCGAATCCTGGCGAAAGTTGCACGTCCACGCCAAGCTTTCCTGTGACACCTTTTAAAGCCTGATTTGCGACACCCGAAAGTACCTGCGCGCCGGCGTTCATGCCTTGGCTCTGGCTACTCGTTTGAGTGGACAGTTTTTGATCGGTTGTTCCAAGCGCCAGCAGAGAGAGAATGTCTCGTTCGGGCATTGGCGGAACGCTGGAGACAGAAATCTCTGGTTTTTTTGCTGTGCCTTGCGCCAGCAGGTTCACGTCGTATTCGCTGACCCGCGTGCGAGCGTTAAGATTAATTCGTGGATTGATGTCGAGTGGGTCTTCAAACGAGAGCAGGGCTGAAGAAACTTCGAAGATATTTTCTCGGAATTTAATCTTTGTTTCGTTTTGTGTACGAATTTGTCCGATGATTGAGGGTTTGAGTGGGTTTCCTGTGACTCTCAATTGCCCGCTGGCCGAGCCTTCGATCATTTCGTTTTTCAGTTGAATACCTTTTGAAAAATCAATAGCGAGATCAAGTGCCACGGGCTGGAAGGATTCTTCCACCAGAAACCGAGGTAAAAACTGATCGCGACGAATGCCGTCGCCAGTTCCGCCCCCCGTGTCGCTGAGCTCTTTTGACATTAAACCATCGCGAATATTGTACGAACCCTTCAGAAGAAATGGAAACCAACTTCCTGTGAAAGTGAAGCTGCCTGAACCCGACGTCTGGATTTTGTCGGGGATATTTAAGTTAATTTTTTCGAACGTTCCGGTCACGTTGGTCGGCACTTTTTGTTTTCCCTGAAGTTCAAGACCGCCGGTCGCTTGGATTTTCCCACCAGCGAAATCGGACTTCAGAGAATTGATCACCACTTTTTTGTGATTGAAAACAATGTCACTTTGTAAGTTTTCAAAAGCGTGTGGGAATTCCGGGAACTGGATGAACGCGCGGTCGACGTAGGCCGAGCCAATGACATCGCTGCCTTCAGGCCCGACCTTCAAAGAAACAGCCATAGAAAGGAGACCGCGAAGCTCTTCAAAAAAGGGCGTAAATATCGAAAGCAAATTCATGTCGATTTTCGTGTTGATTTGCACGTCGACTTTCCGTGCGGGAGCGTCGCTTCCTTCGCGGTCAGCAATACGGATGTAAGTTCCATCTCCCTCAAGCTCAAAGTCGCGGACCGAGATGCCGCCATTTTTTGCCTCAAATCGAAGTTCGCGTTTATTTTCGAGTTCGATGCCGCCGCGACGAAGCGATAACTTTTGAATCGTCGCAGCACCCGTGGAGGCCCAGAATCCACCCCGCGGAGCCTTCAAATCGACTTTTGCTGAAAGCAGTCCTTGAAAATCTCGGCGGCCCTCGGGGCCTGCGAAAGCCGCAAAGACAGGCGCGTAGTTCCAGTCGACCGATTCGAACTGAAGCGACATCGGCGCTTCAGCTGTCAGCGGCCATACAAATTCACCCTTCACGAGATTTCCCATGAAGCGCCCTTGGCCTTCGACCGTCTTTGCTGAGAACCGAAGCTGGAATTCGCTGTCGGGGACATTTGATTCAGCAATCGTCGTTCGCGAGAGAGTGCCTTTCATGGCCGTATCGGGAGCAAGCACGGGGCCCTTCATTGTCATGTCAAATCCGACTACTCCCGTGAGCGCGAATCCAGATTCCGAAATGAAGTTCGTTTCTTCGAGCTTTAGACCGCGACCCCGAAGTTCTGTTTCGATGGTTCCGTCGGGTGACCCGCGACCTGTCAGCTGGATGACCGATTCGCCTCGTTGGATTGAGACTCGTTCGCTGCGAACATCTCCAGCTTTTGACTTTACATCGAAGTGAGCTTGGTCGAAGTTTTCTCCGGCCACGGTGCCTTTGAATAAGGAGGACTTAAGATCGTAGGTCATTCTTGAGATGTCGAGCGGGCCGCTGGCTTTGATGGAAGCTTGGCCGGTCCCGGTCACTGCGATGGGAAGTGTGAATTTTTTCGAGAAAACTTTAAGAAGGTCGCGGGCGTCAAAAAACGGAACTTTTAAATTCGTATCGATCACAGACCGCTGGAGATCAATCGTCACATCACCGCTGTAGCGAGACGTCGTATAGAAACCTTGAAGGGAATTGAACCCAAGTTTTCCAGTCTTGTAGGTCACTATTCCTTTTGGTTGCCCGAGCCAGAAGTTCTCAAGCCAAAGATCTTGACCCTCGGCCTCCATTCGCAGGCTCGCTTGCGAACTGTTGCCAATTGTTGAGCCTTTGAGTTTTAGACTTCCTAGGATATTTAGATCTCCCAGTGATGCGAGATCTTTTAGAGCCAGTGTGTCGGCTTCATATTGAATATCGAAGCCCGTCTTATAACGAACTTCACCTGAGCTGCGACCCTTGGAATTGGGCATTTCGATTTCAGTTTGATACGAAAATTTTTGAAGATCGAAACTGAAGTCTCCTTTGGAAGTGAAAGATGGAATTGCAACAATCGAATCTTTTGGCACACGGCCACGTTGAAGATCACCTTGAACGACAAGATTTTGTCCCGAGAAAACACCTCCGCAGCGAAGGATAAATTTTGGAACCAGTTGCGACTCGCAAGGGAATTCGCCTTGGGCCGATAACCAAACCGGAATAGGTCCAATTCCCATGTCAGCTAGGAACTCGTGCACTTCGATAGCGCCTTTAAGTTTTCCAATTCTTAAAAGCCAGGGCGTTCGGCCTTCAGGCGTTTTCTCCACACCCTCACCAATACGCAAATCGGTCGCAGTCACTGTGCCCGAACGCGACACAGAGGCGAGTTCTGAAATGGACAGATACTTTCCATCCCACGCTCCGCGCCCTTTTACCTTATCCAAATGAATACCTTGAACCCTGTAGTCGACTGTAGCGAGATCAAACTTCGCTGTGACCGGTGCCGATTTCGCCGTTTTCTGAATCTCGATGTCTGAGACAAGCGTTCCACTCATGGGGGGCGTAGGCTCGGCTTCTTCAAATGACTTTTGAATCCAATCTCGCGTCGATTTGACATCTAGACTCAGATTGCTTTTGAGATTCAGACTCGAAAATTCCAGGCCTTCCGTGTCGCCATCAAGGCGGCCAGTCACAGAAACGACGGATGTCCCGCGGCGGACTTCGAGATTTAGAATTTCGATGTTCGTTGGTGTCATGATGAGTGCGATTTCAGGCGCAATGCGAAGCGCACGCTGACCTTTTAGGTCTTTTATCAAAATGGATTCTGCAATCAGATTCGCACTGAGTTTAGCGCGCGACCGATCAACGTTAAGTCCCAACTGCTCAACGTCGAACTCAAGACCCAAATGAGGAACTGAAACTTCGGCGCTAATTTCCGATAAGATGATTGTGCTCACCGGTATTCGGTCGAGCTCCTTAAAGAGCCCTTCCAATGGTTTGCCGCCGGTTGTTTTAGGCTTTGGGATTGTGAGGCGGGCTGAAGTACCCCGGATCGCCAGTTCTTCCACCGACACTTCGCCGCGGATGATTTGGAAAAACGAAAAGTCGATACTCAGTTCCTGAATAGTGAGAGGCGATAAGATTTTGTCGAATTCACCGCTGGGTAGAATTCGCACGTCATTCAAAGTCACACCGATGGGAAAAATGCGGAAGTCGACCGAGCCCGGTAGAATGCGAACGGGGAGATTGTCTCTGGAAAAGTTATCGACGCTGACAAGAAGCCACGATTTTACTTTCGGTAGGGTCTGGGCCAGCACCGTTCCCAGGCCAAAGGCCGCGCCACTCACAAGAAGCGCAAAAACCAAAAAGCGGCGCGAGAAAAATTTGAATTTTTTCTTCCCGTCGCTCACGGCGCTTCCTCGGTCCACTGTTGAAGGAGTGTTGTGGCAGAGCGGTAGGTGGGTCTAACACGCGTGAGACTCTTCATGAGCTCGATCGCAGTGATCGTATCGCCAAGTCCCCAGAGCGCTCGAGCGCGAGCGTAAGTGAGCGCAAACGGCGCTTCGGGGTCGCCTGCGTATTTCAATTCCAAACTTTCGACTTCACCCAGTGCTGCTGCATACTGACGACCGAGTATCAAAGTCTCTAGTAGAAGCCAATCGATACGGACTGACAAGCGTCTCTTGTCGAGCAGCGCAGCACTCTCATCGTGAAGATCCATGAAAATCAGCATGAGCGCGAGATCGTAGAGCTCGGGCTCGCTGGCGCTTTTCGCCAGTTGCTGAACGCGTCTTAAAATAGGCTTTGTTGCCTCTTTCATTTCGGGTGAAAGCGTGGAGAATTTTCTTTCGATTTCAGATTTTGGAGGAGAATGGGCCAACGCGTTTTCAACAATCTCTTGCGCTTCACGAAATTCGAAAAGATTTTTCTCAAGCGAGAGTTCCATGTCGCTCGGATCGAATGCTTGGATCTCGTCAAGAAGGCGCTTTTCCTGACTCAGCAGTCGATTCACGCGTGCGTAATCGAGCTGCCGCTGCAGGTCCGCTCTTTTTTCTTCGTGAAGACGACGAATGTGAGCGACTTTCTGACGGCGGAACTCGGAGGCTCGCGCGTCGAACCGATCAAGCCCAAAACTTTCAACAAGGTCCGACATGCAGTCTGTTTGAAACGAGGCCGATTGATCAGCGACGCCCTCAAAGATCGCGTCGACTTCAAGGGGCTCAAGCGTTACGCCAAGCTTCGTTACAGTTTCAACCAGCGCCGCCCATGGTAGTGCCACTTCATTTTTCAAATTTAAGCGCAGTCTTGAGAGTAGTTCTGAATGCAGTCCGGCGGCCGACATGAACCGAGTCAGTGAACGAACGTCGGCGTCTGAGAGTAGATTTGCGTCCCAGCGTTTGAACAACTGCTTAGCGACGATCGCGGGATCTCCGCTCTCGGCAAATAGCTGTCTGATTTCAGATTCAAGAGATGTCGACACCTAGCTATTTTGAGGCATTTTCGCTGTAATTTCAGCGAAATTTAGAGCGTATCGTAGGACTAAGGTCATGACCTGAACGCCGAAGAAACTCGGCGATCATTGGTTCTTTTGGGGCTTTGAGCCTGTTGGTGTCTTGTTCTTGGTTACTTGTTGACGCGCTCGACGTACTCGCCGGTACGCGTATCAACTTTCAACACGTCGCCCTCGGTAATGTGCATAGGAACGTGAACTGTGTAGCCAGTTTCAAGAACGGCTGGTTTTTGAGCGCCGGTCACAGTGTTACCCTTGAACGAAGGGTCTGTTTTTACGACTTTTAGGGCGACCGAGTTTGGAACATCAACGCCGATGGTTTTCCCGTTGAAAAACATAATCACGCAATCAAGATTCTCGATCAGAAAGTTTTTTGAATCACCGACATCTTCGTCGTTCAGCGTGACCTGTTCAAAGTTCGTTTGATTCATAAACGAGTAGCCGGATTCGTCTTTGTAGAGAAACTGCATTTCTTGTGAGGAGATATCGGGGACTTCGAATTTTTCGCCCTGTTTGAAAGTCCATTCGCGGTTTTGACCAGTGATGAGGCTTCGCGCTTTGCAGCGAGTGAACTGGTTTCCTTTTCCCGGCTTTACGTGCTGGAAGTCGGTGACAGTAAACGGCTCGCCATCGACAAGAAATTTGAGACCTTTTTTGAAATCTTGAAGCTGATACATAATTCCTCCGACCGAGATCTTTCGAGGGTTTAGGTGTCGCCGATTCCCGACGGTCGGTCAACTGGCTTGGGTCGCTGAAATTAGCGTCAGCCTTTGAGGCGCTTTAACAAACCCCTCAATTTTTCTTTCTTTTTGGCTTTTGCGGAATCTGTTGTCGCTGCCGGAGGGGTGGTTTTGATCATGGCTTGTACATCACTGGGTGAGTGTCCAAGGCGCCGACCCAAAAGCAGCAAACGTTGCTCGATGTCCGGACGGGGGCCGATTTGGCGAAGGCCCCGAACGAGCGTTGTAAATGCGGCGTTCAGATCGTTTCGAACAGTCAAGGCGTCGGCCATCGAGAGTGTGCGATTGGCTTCGCGATCAGCGAGCTTCGTTGGTGGAGTTGGCGACGCCGGCTCGCTCTCTACAGAGTCTTGAGTCGGCACGGTGTCTTTTGATGACCACTCGAAAGCTTCATCTTCGAACTCATCGGCGGTCAAAAATTCCCACTTTCGAACCATTGCTTGCGCGCGGTCGTGAAGGGGATTGAGAAATAAAACCATCTTGAAAGCTTTTAGAGCTTCCTTCGGCCGGCGAAGTTCCATTTGCGTTTCGCCTAAAAGTTGAAATGCCAAAATATTATCCGGAGACAGTTCGGCGGCCAACGTCAGCTCTCCGACGGCTTTATCAAAAAGTTTTTTTTCGATGAAAATTCGAGCAAGGGCGATGTGACCTCCGGCAAAGTCCGGATGCATTCGAACGCCGCGCTCGGCAAGTTCGAAAGCTTCATCGATGAGACCCATGCGGCGATAAGCTTCGCAGAGCGGAGCGAAAACACGCGACGATGGATTTCGGGCATACTCGATTTGGCAACGTTCGATGAACTCAGCGTTCGGGCGGCTGAGCTCGCGGCCTTTGAGATTTTTCTCGGGGTCGCTGAATGTTTCTGTCGCCATGCTTTGATTGTTGCACTGCGGCTGCCGTTCTTCAAGCCTTGCTAGCGGATCGCTTGGGTTGCTCTTATCAGAATGTGAACCAGAGCGTGAAAACGATCACTATTTTTGGAGTCGATCCCGGTACGCGCGTCGTCGGTTTTGGATGGATCGAAGTCGATTCACAAAATCTGGACGTGATCGTTTCGCGAGGCTGTGGGGTCATCAATGCAATGGCTGCCACCAGTCGCGCTTCTGGTCGCGCTTCTGGTGTTCCTGAGCGACTTTCCGTCATTCTGCGAGATCTCCAAGCTGTTTTTGCAGAGCGTCGGCCGGACATCGTCGTCGTCGAAAAAGTTTTTTTGGGAAAAAACGTCGACAGCGCTTTCGTCCTGGGCCAAGGCCGAGGCGTTGTGCTGGCGGTGGCGGCCATGGTCGGAGCCGAAGTTCGGGAAGAAGCCGCAAAAACAGCAAAGAAGAGCGTGACCGGGCGCGGTTCCGCAGAGAAAACCGAAGTCCGCCAAACGCTGGGTTGGCTTTTGGGAATGAGCGAGGAGCTTGAGAGTTTACCGATCGATGCGAGCGACGGTTTAGCGTTGGCGTACCAAGGGTGGCGATCGCTTCTGGGCGAACAGCGACTTCAGGACGGAACTTTTCAGGGTGAGGTGGATTTGTGATCGGACGTCTTAAGGGTGTTGTCGAAGCTCGCGAAGGCGAAATGTGCCTCCTCGATGTCGGCGGTGTCGTCTATGAACTCACGTGTTCTGTGCAGACGATCGAGGCATTGGTCATTGGTGAGAAAACGCGGCTCGAAGTTTTCACTCATGTCCGTGAAGATCAATTGGCACTTTTTGGATTCGGCACGATCTTGGAGAAAGAACTTTTCATGGCGCTTTTGTCTGTGAATGGTGTCGGCCCCAAGATGGCGATCAAAATTCTTTCCGCAGCACCGGTGCGCCACATCGCGCGTTCGATCGAAGCGGGTGACGTGAAAGCTTTGTCGACGCTTCCGAAGGTCGGTAAAAAAACGGCGGAACAGTTGATCGTTTCTCTCAAAGGAAAACTGACTCCGTTCTTAGAAATGAATTCGTCAGATGGTTTCGCAGGCGCTTCGGCTTCCGCCGGAGAACCGATGCCGCTTCGCTTGAATGCGGAATCAGCGATGCTGCAAGAGATCGGATCGGCTCTTCAGAATTTGGGATTCCGTCCGCAGGAAGTTGAAAAAGTCGTTCAGCAGTTGGCGAGTCGCAACGATTCGACGGCGACCGATCAGCGTGTCGAGCTGACTTTGGAATCAGGCGTTCGCTTTGCGCTTCAGTCCTTGGGTGGGCTTCGCTAATGCCTTCGGGAGGGCTTAAGTAATGGATATCGAATCGAAAAAAACTGCGCCAGGTTCATCAAGCACGGTTTTAAAAACAGCGTCGTCACCTCTGCCTTCTTTCGGGGCCGGCGCAAGAAATCCTGTGCTTGCCGCCGAATCGCTTTCTTCGGAAACGTGGGAAAATACGCTTCGCCCCCAGCGCTTTGATGAATTTCCAGGGCAACATAAAACCAAAGAGAAGATCGCAGTTTTCGTAGAAGCCGCGAAGAAACGTGGCGAGCCGCTGGATCACATTCTTTTGAGCGGACCTCCTGGACTTGGAAAAACGACGCTTGCGCACATTATTGCGGAAACGATGGGGGCCGAGTGCAAAACAACTTCGGGCCCAGCGCTGGATCGCAAAGGCGAGATCGCTGCGATTTTGACAAGTCTTCGCCCAGGTTCGGTTTTGTTCATCGACGAGATTCATCGCCTCAACAGAACCATCGAAGAATATCTTTATAGCGCGATGGAAGATTACTACATCGATATTGTGACCGGCGAAGGCCTCGCTGCGCGTTCGATGAAGTTTCAATTGGCGCCATTCACTTTGATCGGTGCGACGACGCGCGCTGGGCTTGTGAATGCTCCGCTGCGAGATCGTTTCGGCATTGTCGAGCGGCTTCAGTTTTACAACAAACAAGACCTGGTTGAAATTCTCGTACGTTCAGCGCGAATTCTTGCCATCGAAATCGAGGCTGACGGAGCCATGGAAATCGCGCGACGCTCGCGCGGAACTCCGCGTATCGCCAATCGACTTTTGAAACGCGTTCGCGATTTCGCCGAAGTCCGCGGTCGCGGCGTGATTGACCTTGAAGCCGCGCGCGCGGCGCTCAATATGCTTGAGGTCGATGAGCTGGGTCTTGATGATATGGATCGCCGAATTTTAAATCTCATCAACGAGAAATTTGCCGGTGGCCCCGTTGGGATTGAAACTTTGTCTTCGGCGTTGTCGGAAGAAAAAGACACGCTGGAAGAAGTTTACGAGCCGTATCTTATTCAAGAAGGCCTCGTCGTAAAAACTCCGCGCGGGCGGATGATTACGGATGCGGCTCGGGCGCACCTCAAAGTTTAGAACTTTTCAAGCAAGGTCTTTGGGTCGACTTGCTTTCACAGTTTGGCATTTTGGGTTCGGAGAGTTTTGAGGCCTTCGGTTTCGCGGCGGGATTCAGTCTGGTGGTTTTGTGGTTTGGTTTGAATTGTAGAGTTCTCTTGCTAGGAAAATGGCTTGGGCTTTTGGTAGGCCTCGGGCTTCTAATTTATTCTTCAGTGCGTAGCGGTCGATTGTGCTCCAGCCCCTAAGACCGTGGATGATTCTTGAGAAGGGGATTGCGTCCCAGAATTTTGTCTTCTGACCATTTTCGTCTAAGAATGGTCGACCTTTTTTCGCACCACCGATTTCAAATGCAATGCGTGCCGTGATGAGCCGAATCCAGGATCGATATCGGCGGCGTGCGGTCATTGGGCTTCCGGAGAGCTTCACCACGAGATGAAGATGGTTTCCGACGTTCACGTATTTATTTAGTTTCACGCCATAGCGTCCCGAAATCTTTGTGACGAGCCCATTCACTTTGAGCTTGTTCGCGCCAAGCATCGTTCGTCGTCCTTTAGCGTGTTTCGAACGAAAGCAAATATGGATCGCCTTTTTACTGCTGAGTGGCCGACTCGTTTTCGCGTGCGTATCGCGGCCCGCAGCGCGCTCGACACCGACGAACGTGTCTTTTTCAATGGGAAGAAACGAACTTTGCCGGCGTCGATTCCGAAGTGAGGGCTTGTTTCGGTTTTTTTCGCGTCGGTCTGGTGAAATAGAGACGAGGCTTTTCATTTTTTGAAGCATACTTATTTTCATATGTGAAATCAAGTGTCATTGTTGTCTTCAACTCTTTGACGCAAACCGAATTTCGTCGTCGGGTGTGTGTTAATTGCGCTGGGATTACAAAATTGTCGGACGAAACCTTCGACTGGCGATGATCCGACTCTCCAACCTATGGCAAAAATGTGTTGAACAAGAATTGATGATCATCGCTGGCCTCCTAGGAGGGCTGCCGCCGCTGATATGTGCGAGTTATAGGTGCGGATGAGATCTATCGCAGCGTGATTGCGATGAGGATTCCAATTCTGGAACAGCTTGTTTCAAAAAACGGTGCAGCTCTGTTGCCGCAGTCATTGCGCGTGTGAGAGATGTTCTTGGATTAAAATTCGGGTCGCTGAAAATTATTTTTTCTGTGCAATTTTAGATGAGCATGGTGAGTCGCGGGAGTTTTGCCAATGTTGTACGCAGTTAGGTTTTTAGGTGTGATCGTTTGTGCTGTTTTGCTTTTTCTTGCGGGGTGGACGGCTTCGGCGGCGGAGGTGGCAAAATCCGGCGATGAGCGGGTTGCGGAAAGCTTGCCCGCGAAATCATCGAGATCGCGAGAGAGTTTTGATTCGCTTCTTGGGGAAACGCAGATTGCGACGTCGGGTGTGGTTTCATACTCGGATTCAAGTGACTTCTTTTGGCAGGCCGGAGTCTCGGGGCTTCACTATATAGCTCCGCGCTTTGGTGTCGGCGGTCGATTTTCTTTGAGTGACTCGTCTTATAATGATCAATCGCTTTATTACAGCATCGGTCCCACGGCCGAGTATTTTGTGCCGGTGTCAGATCGTGGTCACGTCTTCACACAAGCGAGCTTTCTTGTATCAGGCGGGCTCGGGACTGAATCAGAATTGAGATTGGGCATTGATCTGGGATATCGATATTTTGTCGCCGACAATATGGCGCTCTCTGTGCAGCTCAATAAAAATTGGGCAAAGACGAATGTAAGTTCTTCGACTCTTCGTTCCGACGGCGTGAATCTTAACTACGGCTTCTCGCTCTTTTTTTAAAGAAATGTTCTGGGATTGTTTAACGGGCGCCCGTGCATGAGTACGCGGTTTTCGAAAAGAACGCGCGATCGTTTTCAGGATCGGTCATCTCGCACTCTTTGAAATAGAACATAAAGTCGTTGGGAGGCCGAATCGCTTGCGGTTTCCCAAACGTGAAAGCATCGATGATGCCGTAGGCGGCGGGATGGGCGCGCGCATTTTTGCCCGCATCTTCTGGCTCGGTGGAGGTACGGTAACCGGTCGAAGTGGTGCAGCCGATGGCGGTCGTGGCGATCGTTAAGAATGTTGCCAAGATCGTCAGCTCGAGCCTCGTGATGATCGAGCTGAAAAAATTTGATTCGAAAGCCCGCATCCGCTTGCACCTCAGCTTTCATGATCGGAAGACTTCGCGGTTATTGCAACCCTCCGGCGCTTTGATGGGGACGACGGGACGCGTGGCCGCGCTGGCGTTTTTTAAGCTTTGCCGGCACCTCGACTTTAGGGTTGGCCCTAGGTGCTGTGGCGTCACGGCCATGTGTTTTTTTCGTCGGCCAAAAAGACTTTAAAGTCACAAAAATCCGGCTAAAGTCCTCGCGCACGGCTGATGGAATTAACTCGGATACCGGCGGCCGAAGCATTTCCGTCGAGAAGCTTGCGGTCCGGACGGGGACGGTTTATCGCTGTGAAGGTGTACTTACAAAGAACCATTCGAAAGCGTGTCACCGTCGAAGGCATCGGCCTTCACACTGGAAAGCGGGCCGTGCTTTCTTTTAGACCTGCGCCGCCCGACACGGGCATCCACGTCGTTCGCACCGATCTTCCAGGTTCGCCTTCGATTCCGGTTCAGGCCGAAAACATTCAAGCCACGTCACTTGCTACAACTCTTGGCGGAAAAGCATTTTCTGTATCGACCGTCGAGCATTGTCTTTCCGCCATGGCCGCTTACCGCATCGACAATCTTTTTATTGAACTCGACGGCCCCGAAATTCCGATCGGAGACGGATCGGCTCGAGTTTTTATGGAAGCTCTGCTGCAAGCGGGATTTGCCGAACAAGAGGAGCCGCGCCGCTACCTTTATGTGACCGAACCGATTTTTTTCGGTGAGGGCGAAAAGCACGCCTATGTCGTTCCGTATTCAGGCCTTCGCGTGACGTGCACGATCGATTTTCCGCATGCATCGATCGGGCGCAGCCGCATGGATCTTGATATCAACGAGACAAGTTTTAACCGCGAGATTGCACCGGCGAGAACTTTCGGATTTTTAAAAGATGTCGAAGCGATGCGCGCACGTGGACTTGCTTTGGGCGGAAGCCTTGAAAATGCGATTGTTCTGGGTGATGAGGGAATTTTGAATCCCGAGGGCCTCAGATTTCAAGACGAATTTGTTCGCCACAAAGTCCTCGACGCTTTGGGCGACCTTGTCACACTGGGGCGGCCGCTTTTGGGGCATTTGGTTCTGTTTAAGGCCGGTCACGACATCATGAGCAAGCTCGTTAAAAAGATCCTTGAAAGCAGCGATCGCACCAAGTCGGTCGAGCTTGGCGGAGACTGGGCGACGCCTGTCGCGTCATCGCTTTCGGAATCGCTGAACGAGCGCCCGCGGCCCTGAATTTCTTTATTTCGAGGGCTTGCGTCTTTGGTCGGCATCGGGTTTACTCGGCCGCTCAAGGGGTAATTACATGGCAAAACGCATCGTCATTGGTGTTCCGAAAGAAATTAAAATCTCAGAAAATCGCGTGGGTCTCACCGAAGCTGGCGTGAAGCAGCTGGTGCTTGAAGGTCACACGGTGCTTGTTCAAAAAGACGCTGGCGTCGGATCTCGTATCACGAATGAAGATTACGAGCGTGCTGGGGCGACAATGGTCGATTCGGCCAAAGATGTTTACGGTAAAGCCGACATGGTCATGAAAGTGAAAGAGCCACTTCCTGACGAATATGAACTTCTTCGCGAAAATCAAATTCTCTACACCTATCTTCACTTGGCCGCTGAAGCGAAGCTCACCAAAGTTCTCGTCGATCGCCGGGTGAAAGCGATCGCCTACGAAACTATTCAAGCCGACGATGGTTCGCTTCCGCTTTTGACTCCGATGTCGGAAGTTGCGGGCCGAATGGCCTCGCAAATCGGCGCTTATTATCTTCAAAAAGATCACGGCGGAAAAGGGATCTTGTTGGGTGGAGTGACGGGCGTTAACCGCGGTAAAGTCACGATCATCGGTGGCGGCGTTGTCGGTATTAATGCAGCGAAAATGGCCGTGGGCCTTGGCGCCGAAGTTACAATTCTCGATGTAAATCACAAGCGTCTTGAGTATCTCGATGACGTTTTCCAAGGGCGACTCACAACACTTCACTCGAATTCTGCGAACATTGAAGCCAGCGTCATTGGATCAGACCTTGTCGTCGGTGGCGTCCTTGTGACGGGCTGGAAAGCGCCGATTCTTGTGACGAAGTCGATGATCGAACGCATGCAGCCGGGTTCTGTTGTTGTTGACGTTGCTGTCGATCAGGGCGGCTGCATCGAAACATGCCGACCGACATCGCACCAAAATCCGACGTACGAAGTGTCGGGCGTCATTCACTACTGCGTTCCGAACATGCCGGGCGTCGTTGCTCGAACATCGACGTACGCTTTGACGAACGCGACTTTCAAATACGGTTCGATGCTTGCGGCTTTGGGTGTTGAAGATGCGATTGCGAAAGACAAAGCTCTGTTCGCGGGTCTCAACGTTTATAATGGCGCCGTTAGCTATGAGCCCGTTGCGAAATCTCTGGGCCTTGAGTTCAAACCTTACCGTGTCTGAAGGTAAGCATTAATTTGTCCGTGAAGAAGCACCGAGGCGATGATGGATATAGCGATCATCGCCCAGGGGCGCCACGGAAGGCCTGCGCGAATCCGGGCCATAGCCTGAGCCCGGCCTTCGCGCCGGGTTCTGATCAAAAGAGCGATACTGCCTGACAGCAGTGAAAACAAAAGCACCGTCGAAAGCTCGACACCAAAAAGAAGTGGTGTCGTGTTTTTTATTTTTGGCGTCGCCTCCGGGAGTACTGCAGAAAGCCTCGCGATCACTTTCGACATATAAAACCAGGCGCCATCAAAAAGGGCTCCGAGATAAACTGGATCGCCCTCTCTACCCCAAAGAATTGGAAGCGTGCCGCTCAACCACGCAAGCATCGCTAATGGAATAAGAGTCACTCCCAAAAGCGGTGCAAGGATCACGTTGACCAGCGTCGAAACGGGATGGGGGATTCCAAGTGTAAATAAAAGCGGAAGAAGCACCCACCACACCGCCGATTGAAGAGCGACAAGAGTCAGAATCGGGCGCCGATGAAGTCCATTCGACGTTCGCTCAACAGTGACCGACGCAAAAAACGAAAGCGCCAGTGATAGAAGATCAAAAATCGACGAGCAAAACGGCAGAGCCACCCATGTACTTATCAGGGCTGTTTCGGGAGCTCGCCAACCACGAGCTTTCAGCGGAGCGCGAAAGACCCATTCAAAAAAGGCACGAAGCACAGGTGGCTGAAGCCGGTTTGCGAGACAGAAAAGAAGAAGAACAGAGGAAATCAAACGCCATCGAAACCGAGGCGAAACACTCTGATGGGAAAGAGCGATTGAGAGCAGACTTGCCAGAATAGAAAGATGTCCACCGGAGACCACGAGAATGTGGATAAGACCAAGATTTCTCCACGCGGCGGGGTTTGATGATTCTCGTAAGGAGTGGCCACAAACCAACGATCGAATTTCACTTCTGTGAACTGTATCCGGAGTGAAATTGAGGCACTGTTGGTAAAAGGGTCGCGTCCAATGTGCCCGCCAAGCCGGCAGGTGAGTATGGGTCAGCAGGGTGAAAACCGAAAGGACAAGCGCCAGCCGAATCATTTCGAGGGTTTACAGCAAGATTCGGCGCAAGCTCATCAGCTCGAGATGGTCGTCATTTTCTGTCAGGACGTCGAACGGCGGATTTAAGAAGAAGAACAGAAACCTAACAGAATCTGTGATTTTCGGTGTTTCGTAAGTCGAAACAATGGCTTATGCCATGTATAAAGTGTCAGCAATCACGTGAAACCCTTAGCCAGTCACGGGTCTAAGGTCCAAGGACCCGAGTCATCCACACTGAGTGTGGATAAGTGGGGGAAATCTTTTTGCCGCCGAGGATTCGAGAGCCCTCGCCGGCTTGAAGAAACCTATCCTAGACCCTTGTTCTTCCTCGCTTTTCAATGGCAGCGACGCTCCCTATCATAGAACGATGTCGTTTAAAAACTATTCGAGAATTTCGGTCGCACGCTTATCCCAAACGGGTTTACTGATCTTCGTTTGCTTCGCCTTACTTTCAGGCTGCGCGACGAGTCGAGCGTCGCGTGAAGTTTCGGCGGCGAAAGTTTCTCGCCTTGAGGGAAAACTTCGCCGGGCAAAGGCCCGCATCGAAACCCTGCGCGAGCGAAACTGGGTTCTAAAGAATCGCATTAAAATTATCGAAGCTAATGAGGGTGTAGACCCCGCGGTCACGCCGGGTCCATTGGCGGCTTTTCCAGAAGGCCTTGAACTTGATGTGCCGATCAGTCCGTCGCGCGTGGATGCGTCCATGGTTCGTCGTGGGAAAAAGTCGGCGCGCCGACCCATTGAAGCGCCGGCGATTGCATCTATGGCCGAGGCGCCAAAAGTCATCGGCGAGTCTGCGGACCGCGTTCTTTCTAGAACCGTCAGTGAGCTTTTAAGAGCGGGCGACGAGGCCGAAGCGCTTCGCACGGCTTTACTTTTAGAGAAGTCATATCCTGAATCGCCACTCGTGGCTGAAGCAAGATTTCAGCAGGGACTTTATCACTACCGAAAGAACAATTCGGTGGCGGCCGACCGCTATTTCCGTTCCACGTTGTCGGCGCCAAAGGCTCACATTCGCGCTCGTGCAGGAGCCGCTCTTTTGCGAGGCGTGATTGCGCGCAAAGCCTCCAACTTTGAAGCGGCGAAAAAGAATTTTAGCTACGTGACCAGTAACTTTCCAAAGTCTCCCGAAGCCGCCCGAGCTCGGCGAGAGGCTCGTGTTTTGAAACGTCTCGAAGCGGGTGCGATCGTGAGGAAAAAATGAAGCGCAACGGTTTGATGGTTCTTCTTGCTATCATACTCTCTTTGGCGCCCGCCTCTCGGGCTCAAGATTTCAGTGAAACTTTGGAGGCTGAACTCGACAATCTTGAAAATGGGACGGCTGATTTCGAGAATTCAGACATGGTACCGCTCGAAGAGTCGACCGAGCCACCGCCAAAGAAAACAAAGGCCTCTGCTCCGACAGCGCCGTTGGATCCGATCACGGAGCCTGATATCTTCGATGCGCCGCCAGAGATCGATCTAGAATCCGACCTCGCAGCAGAACCAGCTCGGACCGAACCTGCTCCGACGGAACCGAGCCCGCCCATGAGCGCGCAAGAAAGTCTTGCGCCGCCGTCCGATGAACCGAACTCCGCGTTCGAAGAGAGATTGTCTCAGATCTATTCTTCAAATTCTGAACCGGTCAGCTCGGAAAAGTGGTCGGGACTTCTGGGAGCACGCGCCGCTGAAAGTTACTCTGTTCAAGCCGGGGATACTCTCTGGGATTTGAGTCAGACTCTTTTTGCCGACGGCTTTTATTGGTCAAAGCTTTGGGCTGAAAATCCTGAAATTCAAAACCCACATAAAATTTCAAAGGGACAAGCTCTTCGCTTTATTGGCGGCACGGAAGCTTCGCCTCCGGAAGTTCGGGTCGTTATGGATACACCCGTCGACTCACCCAATGAAACGACTCTTCAGCTTCAAACTGCGTTTGAAAAAGAAGATATTGTTGTGCCTTTAGCGGAAACGCCGGCGTCGGACCTTCAAGATATCGACTTTGAGACCGTTCGAAAAATGAGCGCCAATACTCTCCAACAAGGACTCAATCAGGCGCCCCTTTACCGAGAAGATATCGACTCGCAAATAAGTCAGGCTGATCTTGATGCGGGCGTCGTTGTTGAGCAAAGCGAAATTGTGCCTCGGCCGGTTCTGCCTCCACCCTCCGAGACACGGCGAAAAGTTCTGCTCGATTTGCCGGGATCATTTCGGGAGTTCCGTCCAAAGAGCTATGAGAGAACTGTGACGATTCAACGTCGCGCAAGTTCGGCCGAGAAGAACTCTGCGGCCGTCGTTTTGCCGCAGCTTGCGTTTGAAAATGTGCCGGAACCAATGGGGACTGTTGTCGAAGTGGATTCGGGCGAGGTGGTCGCGTCCATAGGACAGTACGTCTACATTCGAGCCAACGAACCACTTGTTCTGGGTTCAAAAATGTATTCGATGACTCCAGGTTTTGAAGTTCGCTCGAAGGAGGCGGGCCGTGTTGGCTCGGTCATCGAAGTGGGCGGTACTATGAGGATCCTTTCTAAGATCGACGAAAAAGAAAGTCTTTACCGCGCCCAAATAGTTTATGCGGTCAATCCGGTGCGAGTGGGAAGCGGAATTCTGATGGGAGAGCCGCCGCGGGTCCGAATGACGACGAAGGGTCGACGACTTTCCGCAGAGCTCAATGTGATCGCTGGCGGAGACTCGGAAACACGCCGCTACTTTGGCGACGGTACAACGGTCTATTTGGATACGAAAGATTCGGGCGTTCAAGTGGGTGATGTACTTTCGATTCAGGCTCGTCGCGGTTTAAGAAAAACGACGTTGGCTCCTGACCAGAAAACACCGATTGGAATTTTGAAAGTTTACTCGGTCAGCGGCAAAGTCGCTTCGGCGGTTGTTGTTTTGGCCACCGAAGAAGTCCGTGTTGGGGACACAACGGGTGGGGTCTTCCCAGAGCGCCTTCCGGATCTCAGTATTGAACCCCCTCGTATTACAAGTTCTTCTGAGGGTGGAGCTGATTCGGGCGCGTCGGTTCGCTGATAGTTCTGCTTGGCCTGGCCGAATCGCGGATGGGGCCAAGCAAGGTGAGCCGATTTAATTGCGCCGATGCTGTCTTCATTTTTGAAGAGCCGTCGCTGTTATGAACCAACACGACGGACCACGCGAAGTTTCCTATTTATCGAATGATTATCCGATGGCCCTTCGAGATTTGGAGTCGCCACCTTCAGTCATTAGCATTGAAGGTCACATCGATTTCGACGCTCGTCCTATCTTGGGCGTTGTCGGCGCCCGCGATTCCAGTGTGATGGCCGAGTCTTGGCTTCGCAGGTATCTACCAAGCTTAGCGCATCATGCGTTGATCGTGAGCGGCGGCGCCCGTGGTATCGACGAATTGGCTCATCAGATCGCCATCCACGAAAACCAGTCGACCGTCGTTGTACTTCCTTCTGGCCTTGATTGCCCTTATCCGCCGGACTGGGCTTATCGAAAGGGTGACGTGCTGAGAAACGGGGGAGCGCTGATTTCCGAGTACGCCGCAGGCACTTCGGTGCGCCGCTGGCATTTTGAAAAGAGAAACAGAATTATTGCGGCACTTTCAGATGTTGTTTTGGTGGTCGAGGCCCGCCGCCGAAGTGGATCAGCGATCACGGCAAGGCACGCCGGCGGGATGGGAAGAGTTGTCGCGACGCTGCCGTGGTTTCCCACGGACCCACGCGGTGAACTTTGCAATGATCTTTTGTTCAATGGCGGCGCAACGCTTGTTCGAAATTCGGAGGATATTGCATCCCTACTTCAAAGTGAAGTTCAGGCGCGCCTCGTCCGCATGTTGAGATCGCAAAAGAGAGAATCGTTAACCGTTCCAAATTCTCTTTAAGAGAAAGAACCCTGCGATACTGAAAAGAAAGTTGGCGAGCCACATCGCAAACCACGGCGGCAGTTGCCCGCTGCGAGCAAGACTTTCCGAGCTCACGTAAAGAATCCAGTAGGTGACGATGATTCCAATAGAAATCACGGCTCCACCCGCTTTGGCGTTGCGGCGATTTGTGGTTGTTCCCAGAGCCACGCCGATCAATCCAAAAACCAAACACGCAAGTCCAATGGCAATACGTTTGTGGAACTCGGTTTCAAGCTCGATCCGTTTTTCTTTTGTAAGGCCTGGAATGACGACTCCGGTTTTTTCATCCTTCGTGTCGGCTGAGGTATCGGTCAGTGCGCGGCTCACTTCGGTGATCGTCATCGATTGTGGGGACTTAGAAGCGATTGATTCATTCACGGGATTGAAAAGCTGAAGGTCATAGGTCGAAAAATCGATTTTGGTGTGCCGCGCTTCCGTGGTGCGGTGGATGCTTCCGTTGATAAGCTGAAGGGAGGCCGCATGTCCCGGTTGCGCTTCATCCTTTACGATTCGCCCTTCACGGGCGATCACTGTGATGGGGGATTGTCCGGCGCGCTCATCATAGATGAAGACATCGGTGAGAGTTCCAAGTTTGTTATCGACTTTGTTGGCGTAAACAACCAAGTCGAAAAAACCTTCAGAGAACGTGCCCTCTTTGATAGTGACGCCAGGTTTTGTCGCCCCAAGTTTTGTCACGATCAGTTCAAATTGACGATTTCCCCACGGAGCGATGTGGAAAGAAGTCTGCAAACTTAAAATCGAGACTAAAATACTTAAGAGAACAGCAGGCATCGCTATGGAGTACATGCTGAGGCCTGAGGCTCTGAGTGCCACGACTTCCGAGTCCGCACTAAGGCGACCGTAAGTCAAAATCACCGTAAACACGAGACTCATCGGAAAAAGAATCGGTAGAAAACTTGTCGAAAGATAGCCCATCATGGCGATGACTGTTGTCAGTTTAACGCCGTGTATGAGGACGAATTCCGTCAAGCGCAAGGCTTGAAACATCAGAAGTATAAATACGAAAACGACGACGCCCAGAAAGAACGTCGGAATCATCTCGGCGAGGACGTAGCGAAGAAGCAGCCTTGCTCTCATCTTTGGGTTTTAAAAAATAAATTGGCCGACGTTTTCGGGCGCTTTGATCGCTTTGCGAACTTCCATCGCCATGCGAATCATCGGCTCCCAATACTTCATATCCAGCTGCGAAGCTGCATCGCACTTCGCATCCATCGGAGAAGGATGAGACTCAATGAAAAGGGCATCGGCCCCCGCAGCGACAGCGGCCATCGTGAGGTGGGGAACAAAGCGCGGCTCGCCGCCCGCTGGATCACTCGATGAAATTCCATAAAGTCGAACAACGTGAGTTGCGTCGAAACAAACTGGCGCGCCCAGCTCCTGCATCACCGGAATCGAACGCATATCAGCGACGAGACGATTGTAACCAAAGCACGCACCGCGCTCGGTCAAGAGAACGTTTTTGTTGCCGGTCGAATGCATTTTCGAAACAGCTCCGCCCATATTTTCAGGAGCGTTGAACTGACCTTTTTTGATATTGACTGGTTTTCCAGTTTTTCCACACGCAATGATGAGCGACGTCTGTTGGCACATGTAAGCGGGGATTTGCAAAACGTCGACGGCCTCTGCCACACGGTCCACATCCTCTTGGCGGTGGATATCCGTGAGGACAGGGATGCCAAATTCTTTGCGAACTTCGGCAAGGATTTTTAATCCGTCGTCGGCCATCGGACCTGTCCAGTTTTTCTCAGAGCCGCGATTATCTTTTTCGTACGAGCTTTTGAAAATAAGCGGCATTCCGGTTTTTTGCGAAAGCTCAGTAAGTGCCTTGGCAGCCTTCATGATCATTTCTCGGCTGTCGATCACGCAGGGGCCTGAAATGATGGCGAGGCCATGGCCCTTGCCAATTTTAATCTTCGTGTTGCCGGCTTCGACGACAAATTCTCGGGCAGGCAAAGTGGTTGTTTCAGTTCTTACCAATTTCGGTTTTGTCGTTTGCGGAGTTGCTTCAGCCATCTCTTCAGTCCTCGTCTCGTTGTCCAGTTTCGCATCAAAAATCAGTCAAAAAAATTTTAAAAAATCAAAGTCGTGTCGTCAGTATCTTGGACTACCGTTGCTGCACAATCCGGTAGGGCTTGTACTCGCCGATACGGTAGCCTGTGAGACTCTCCAGAGTGTCGCTCGCCAGTAAATTCAGATCTTTCAAAGTCCAATCTGAAAGTGAGCGCTCGGTCTTGAAAGTCCATTCCTGAGCTAGAACCTGACTCTTCATTACATCCGGATGTGTTCCCTCAAAAGGGCGAAGTCCGTACTGCTTAGCATACTCAAAATTTTCGAATTCGTGATCCCTTTTGTTGCCATGCCACCAGCGATTTAAGAGTTTGCTCTTTTGGCCCATCATCTTTGGTGGCTTGACCCAGCCATAATGAAAGACGCGAGCGCCCGTGCGAAGCACGCGAGGTTTGGCACCCGAAACACGAAAGCCCTGAGCGTCGGCGTGGCTTTGAATTCCTGAACTCTTTCTCACGACACGAACTTCATTTCGATACCAGCGCCTCGACTGAGCGACGGTTTCATAGCTCCCGTAGAAGTGAATGTAGTGAAACAGAAGACCGTCGACTTCAAGGCCTTCAGCTGTCGCTTTGGCCGCAGTCTCGACGGAACTCTTGATTTCTGTCAGGTCGTCTTGGTGAATCACTTCGTCGGCCTGAATATAAAAGCACCAGTCGTGAGTACAGTGAGCCAGCGCTTCGTTGGTCTTTTCACTCAAGATCAGGCCACCCTTGGTCTTGGATGTGTCCCAGACGGTGTCGATGATTCGAATTTTCGGGCTCTTAATGCTTTCGATGAGTTCACGTGTTCCGTCGTCGCTTTGTCCGAGGCCGATCACAAATTCGTCCACAAGCGGAAGCACGCTGCGAATACTTTCAAGGACTGGATAGCCCATCAGTTGGGCATTTCGGATAACGGTAAAACCGCTCATAGGAGTCGACATAGCTCCTCGACTTCTAGCGCTCGATGCCTATTGAAGCAAGGCGTTACAAGCGAACTCTTGGGTTTCCTTCATTGACGCGCGCACCTTGGGTTTCCACGATGAAGGAGTGCGTCGAATTTTATTAGTTATAGACGACTTTAACGAGCTCGTGGGCATGGAGTCTCTTTTTCGAAGACTCGGTTTCGACGTGCTTAGCCTCGGTCGCGAGGCCTCCGTTCCGGAGGCGATTTTAGGTTTCCCTCCAGATTTAACTGTCGCCACGGGGCGTGGGCGCAATGTCGACGGACTCAATTTAGCAACGAAACTTCGCTATGGTACGTCGCGATCAAAGCTTGTCGTCTTGGTCGCTGCCGGTTCGCTGGCGGGGAAGAAGCAGCCCGATGTCGACGCCGTGATAGATACGCCGTTTGAGCCCAAAGTAGCGCTTAAAATCGTCTGTGATCTGTTGGCTTTGGACGCCGACGTCATCATCGAAAAATACGAAAAAATCGTTTCCGCCAGGCTCTTTGAGCCGCAAGAGCTCAACATTATCAAACACCCTCTGGAGCCCAACCGATCAATCCATATCACGTCGTCAGACTCGAACCAAAAGAGTGTCAAAAATCTTGGAAGTTCCGGACAAAATGTTTTGGAAATGGAAATCGAATTTCGACGAGCGCCAACGGCTCGAGAATTGAGATACTCCAAATTTCTCGACGACAAAGCAGAAGAAGAGCTTCCACCTATGGCGAGCCTCGATGCAATGCGGGACGCCCGCAAGCTTTTACAGAAAACCGAGAGCGAAGCTTCGATGGAGGAACTTCAGAGAGCGGCTCTGCATACTCGCGAAAAACGCGAATTCGTGCGCGCCATGCTGGAAGCAGGCAAAGCCGATCAGCCGCCAACCATTGATCGCTCGATGAAGAAAGAAGGCACTGAATCTTAGACCGCTCACTCAGCGTTTTTTGCGGCCACCCAAGAGGGCGCCGAGCACGTCTTTGAGATCGCCTTTAAGTAAATCAACGGGTTTGTCGTTGCGACCTGCCTGAAGACTTAAGACATTGAGCTCTCGTTTCGCGTCAACGAAGTTCGGTTCGATGCCGATCGATTGATCCAGCGACCGCCGCGAACCTTCAAAGTCGCCGGACGCTTTCAGCACCAGGCCTTTAACGAAAAAGTAGACGGCATTGTGTCGATCCTCAGGAGGTACGGCCGACAGCTGATCCTTTAGCTTTGCGACCAGCACAGTGTCTTTGTCGGCTCCGGAACTTTTGATTTGAGCCCACATCAATAAAAGACGGAGATCTGTGGTCATTGGGACGTAAGCGACAGCGTCTTCCAGCATTTCGCGTGCGCGACGCACATCACCTTTTGTAAGACACGCGCGAGCTTGCTCCATCATCTGTTCGGCTTCGATGATTTTTTCAGCACGGCCCTGTTCAAGTTCAAGCAAGTAATTGTCGCGCGAAGTTCCGTCGGACAAAACCTCATGGGCTTCTTGAATCATGTTAAAGCACTTTCGAGCGAGATCGCGCACGTCGATAGGAGCATCTTTCCCAAGGCGATCCGGGTGAATCGTTTTAGCGAGCTCATGGTAGGCGCGTTTGATTTCGACGTCTTTGGCTCTGGGCGAAACACCCATCCGCTCAAAGTAGTTTTGGCGCTCGAGATCGATCTCAAGTTTCTTAAGACGTTTTCGCTGAACCTGGACATCTGTTGTCTTCAGCTCTTCGCCAAAGCGCACGCAGCCGCCCAAAACTAAATTGTGAAAGGCTGGGAAAAATTCGTCGTCGCTCAGGCCCGATTCAATCTGCAAAGCTTCAAGCGTTGGACCTTTAGGAATTTGAACAAGAATCTTCGCCGCACGCAAAACAGCGGGTCCCGACATCGTTCGATTGTACTCGCTGTAATCAGGCCCAAGGTTGATTTTGTGTCTTACCCAGGGTGTATAAAAAGTTTTGATCCAGTCGGCTGGGAACTTCGAGGTGACCCAGTCATTGAAAATGTCGTTGAGCATGTGCACGTCGATGGAAGCTTCTTCTTTTAGATCTTCAGTTTCGGTGAACGAAATTTTGACACTCGTATTGCCAACAATTTTTCCCAAGCGAATACCTTGTTGCTCGGCCATGACAATAGTGATGGCGTGAGGGGAAAGAAGATTGGCATCGACAAGCCTCTCACCCAACTTTTTCGCACTGGCTGTCAGCTCCATCGCGGCATCCAGTTCTTCTTGTTCGATAAATCCGTGCTCGACAAGAAGTACGCCAAAATAGGATTTTTGGTCGCGGTTCGTAACTTGAATAATTTCACCGTGTTTAAAACCTACGGACGAAGAGTCACCCTCGGCGCTCACGATATTTAAGAGGCCCGCGATTTTAGTATGCATCAGTGTGGCAAAAACCCACGGAAGCTCGTAGCTGTGAATCGTCTCGCTTTTGTTGATCGCTTGAAGGCGCTCAACCGGTGTTGCTGCCATCGTCATCAGTTCGACGACGGGAGAAACCGGAATATCGACAAGGTGGCCGACGGCTTCGTTCACTTGTCGAATCAGCTCGCTCAGTTCAAACGGCTTGGTGAGGAAGCTTTTCGCGCCGGTTTTTGCCAGGGACTCGCGCACGAATGTTTTGTCGCGGAAGATTCCGGACATCAAAATCCTTTGAACGCTGGCGGAGCCTTCTTGTTCAATTTTTACAGCGAGATCGCGACCGTTCATTTTGGGAAGCATGCAGTCGATGATCGCCAGCTGAAACGCGTGAAGTTTGATCTGCACCATCGCGTCGTCAGGCTTTGTCACGTGCGTGGTCGTGAAGCCCTCACGATTGAGAGCTTCTTTGAGTGTCGCACCGAAGACGGGATCGTCATCGACGACGAGTATGCGAATCTCGTTCTTTAGCATGTCGACTTATCGGCTATCGTCGCCCAAGGAATGACCAACCCGGGTCGAACTCGACCGATGTCGTGTTCAATGGGAGTTAAACGCCTTGCAGCAATCGTCTCGGAATGAGTCGGTTGTTTGAAGGATACTGAGGACTCCGCTATAACACATTAGGCGAAGAACTTATTTTTAAGGAGATTTCCATGGGTGCCAACACGACAGCGACTTCTGACAAAGGTTTTGAAGCAGATGTTTTGAAATCGGACGTTCCTGTTCTTGTCGATTTTTGGGCCGAGTGGTGCGGACCCTGCAAATCGTTGGCGCCGAAACTTGAGGAAATCGCCGGAGAAATGGGCAGCAAAGTTAAAATCGTAAAACTCGACATCGATTCGAACCGCGAAGTGACGGAGAAGTTTGGCGTGCGTGGAATCCCGACTCTCATTCTTTTCAAAGGTGGCCAGCAAGTGAATCACATGGTTGGCAACCGCTCTAAAGAAGAAATCGTCAACTTCATCAGCTCGGCACTTTAGTTCTGAGTCGCACGGGATTGCTTTCAAAACGCCGGACCAAGAGAGATTTCTCAAGTCTCTTTGCTTCGGCTTTGTTTTTTTTGGTTTTACTTGCAGGGGCTCGAGGCTTTGCTTGGCCCTCGTGTCTCAACTGCAATGTTATTCTCATTTCGCTCGACACGGTGGCGGCCGCTCGTTTGGGTGTTTACGGCGGAAGTTCAAAGGTTTCTCCCTCGATCGATGCTTTTGCGGCAAGTGCGCGGACCTATAAAAGTGCCTACTCCACATCGGCGTGGACACTTCCGGCACACGCCGCAATGTTAACTGGTTTTTTTCCGTGGCGCCTGGGAGTCAACGGTGAAGTCGATCCTTTGCCTCACGACACACCACTTCTTGCTGAGCGCCTCAAGGCCGCAGGCTATTTAACAGGCGCACGGTCGTCGGGGTATTACGTGACCCGACATCACGGTTTTCACCGCGGCTTCGATTCTTTTGTAAAAAATGAGGATCGTAAAAAATGGCGAGATGGTGCTTGGATAGTTGACCAAGCGACCTCGTTTTTAAATTTGAACCGACAAAAAAAGTTCTTCCTCTTCCTTCACAGTTTTCACGCCCACGCTCCATTCACGCCGACTGAAAAAGCTAGGGAGTCCGTGGATTCTGGCTACAAGGGCAAAATTCAATCGATGCCTTCTAAAGACCTGATTCGACTCACCGTGGGGAAGGATGTCGCAACGGTGGAGGATCAAGATCGCATTCGAGCCCTCTACGATGCCGGAATTAACGAGCTCGATTCGGAACTCGCGAGACTTTTTAAGTCGATCAAGGACTTGGGCCTCGACCGAAACACTGTCGTTGTAATCACTTCGGATCACGGCGAGGGGCTTGGCGGGCACGGGCTGTGGGGCTATCACGCGGTCAATGTTTACGATGAGCTTGTCCGGGTTCCACTGATTGTTAAAGCTCCTCAAGTCGCCGCGAAAACGATCGAAAGTCCGGTAAGTCTTATCGACATAGTCCCGACGCTGCTTTCCATTTTGAAAATTGCCCCAGGTACTAGCTTTGACGGTGTTGTACTGCCCGACGAGGACGATGCGTCGTCAGCTTCGAGAAGCGTGTTCGCGGCAACCTCTGTTTCGCCCGATGTTCTTTCCCACTGGGCGGCTTCGGCTGAAAAACCTCGTCCCTCAAAACAGGGACCACCTTACATTCGGACGACGCCTGGTCGCCGCTTGGGAGTCAGTGAACAAATGGTTCGATCTGGTTCTCACAAACTCATTCTCAAATTTGATCGCTCTTTCGAGCTCTATGACCTTTCAAAGGATCCGGGCGAAATAAAAAACATATATAGTGAGCCGTCGAAAATTGGAGAACATTTGAAAAGCCTCTTGCTGGGAGGAAAGTCTTCCTTGGGGACGTCCCAGGATTAAATCCTATGGTTCTTGTACGAAACAGAATTCTTGTTTCTTCGAAAGTGAAGAATCGCCGTCAGTGCTGATGTAAGCCGTATCTTCTGAAAATGGGCTCGCCTTCTGAAGAGTTAGAATAGAAATCATCGAAAGACCTTTGCGATCGCCGCCAAAGCTGCAGCCGCCCGTAGTTCCTTGTGCCTGATAAACGATGGAGAACCTAAGGCCCTCTTGACTCAAAAGAATCGCTGGCGCACCTGAGCGCAAAGATTCTGCGGCAAGGAAAGGTCGAACTTCATCCAAAGTTCCCTGAAAAATGTTTTTCCTCAAATCGCCCTGAAGACTGCGAACGGTTTTCATGTCCTTCGGAAGTAGATCGCGCAGGTCCTTCGGAAGTTGTTCAACTTTCATAGCTTCAAACTTCGGTGCGTAAGCGCGGGATTGAACGCGTTTTTCCGCACTTGGTTTTTTATCATTGAAGTAGTGCCTGAGGGGCTCAATCGGTGACGAGAAAACTCCGCCGCGTTCGGCTGCAATTTTGTGGCAAGCCGCGCATGCCATCGAAACGGCCTGTGGTTCGCCCGGATAGGTTTTTCCGTTCGCGTTGAAAAGAGCGTAGCCCCAGCCATCTGTAGCTCCGAACTTCTTCTTGTTCTTTACCATGAGCTGATAGCGTTGGACTTTTTCCGGCGTCATAGAGCTTGTGAAAATCGGGTCATTCGAGAGCACGTAAGAAACTTTCGCGAAGACGGCGCCGTCCGGATAGTCTGTTTTTCCTGCGCGAAGATGTTTTTCTGCTAACGGGTTGGCATAGGTGAACCGAAATTCTCCCGAGTCGACACGGTAGCGAACGGTCACCAAATTCCATTTCGAAGCGAAGTCTTCAAACGTATCAAGTTTGAATCCGTTCATTTCGATATTTCCGGCCCAGCGTTGATCGTCAGTGTCCGCAAAAACCGGAGTAACGGCCAATGATCCAAGAAGTGCCAAAGCTAAAATTCGAAACACGACGTGCTCCCCTCTAGAACAAGTATTTGCGGTAGCTGACCGAGGAGACGAGCCCAAGGGCCGCCATCGTCGTCAGCATGTTCGAACCGCCGTAGCTTAAAAGCGGAAGTGGAATACCAACGATTGGTAGAAGACCAATCACCATACTGATATTAACGAACATATGCCAAAACAGTGTCGCCGTGACGCCAATCGTGAGAAGTGCGCCCGCTTTATCGCGCGCGTGGCCCGCGATCCGTATCATCGACATGAAAAGCAGACCAAAGACGGAGATCGTAAAAAAGCTCCCCAAAAAACCGAACTCTTCTGACAGAACAGAGAAGATAAAATCTGTGTGTCGCTCGGGCAAAAACTCGAGCTGCGACTGCGTTCCTTTGCGAAACCCTTTTCCGATAACTTGGCCCGAGCCAACCGCGATTTTCGACTGGATGCTGTTATAGCCTTTGCCGCGAGGATCGCGATTGGGATCAAGAAACGTATAGATTCGGTTTTTCTGGTAATCGCGAAGGCCAAAGAACCAAGCGCCCGTGGCTCCCATCAAAAGGACGGCTGTGAGAGCGACAAGAATGGCGCGACGAATTCGAACGAAAAATAGAATCGAGCTTCCGATCACAAAAAGCATCATGGCCGTACCGAGATCGGGCTGTTCGGCTGTGATCAAAAACGGAACGCCAATAAGAATCAGCAAGGGGAACGCGAGGTCTTTCATGCCCATGCCGTCGGGGAAAACTTTTTGCGACAACATTTTTGACAAAACAAGGACTAGGGCGAGCTTCATCGACTCTGATGGCTGGTAGCTGAAAAAACCAAGATCGAGCCAGCGCTGGGCACCCAGTGCCACTTTTCCGAAGAAAATGACGGCTCCGAGCGCCATAAGGTTCAGCGCATACAGCACGTAGGCGGCTCGAATAAAAAATTGGTAATCGATCAGCGTAACGCCGATAAATACGATCCATCCCTGGAGCAGCCAGAAAAGCTGCGACACAAAAAGTCGATCGGTTTGAACGGCGCCAAGACCGTGCGTCGCCGAGTAAAGATTGACGACGCCGATCACGTGCAGCGCGATGATTGGAATCATGAAATTCCAATCCAGTTTTTTTAGAATGCCGCGCTCTTGAATCTGAAAACTCGAATTGTAGTCCGCCATCACTCTCCTTCGATCGGTCCGTCGACGACGGGTGTTGCCGGCTGCGAAGTGGAGGCGGGTGCCGGCACGCCGTCTTTCTTTTTGCGCAAATCGCGTTCGAGCCATTCGGGATGATACTTTGCAACGTAAGCGGCCACCATCGCCTTGGCAACCGGGGCTGCGCCGCTGGAGCCGTGGCACGAGTGTTCGGCAAGGACCCCGAACGCAATTTCAGGTTTGTCCGCCGGCGCGTAACCGATGAACCAACCGTGATGACGTTGATGTTTTGGTCGCGCTTCGCACGAAGAGTAAATCTGATCCGCCGAGAAATTCATGACCTGCGACGTTCCGGTTTTACCAGCGATTTCGATGTAGTTAAGTTTTGAGGCCCGCGCGGTTCCTCGTTCGCCGTTGACGACAAGGCGCAGACCTTCTTTGACCGCACGGAAAACTTCTTTCTTAACGTGGTACTCGCCGTTCATATCGCCCATATCGCGAATCACTTGCGGCTCGAACTCTTTGATCATCTTGTTGTCGGGGGTCAAAATTCTTTTTACGACGAAGGGGCGGACGACTTTTCCCTCGGTACCAATCGCGTTGTAGGCAACGGCCATTTGCAGAGGATTTGAAAGAACAAAACCTTGTCCAATGGCGACGGAAAGATTTTCTCCAGGCTGCCACTCTTCACCGATCGTATTCTTCTTCCAGTCCGACGATGGCATCAGGCCCGAACGTTCACCGGCAAGTTCAACGCCAGTTTTGCGACCAATGCCAAAAGCGTCGCAGTACTTAAACATTTTATCGATTCCCAATGCGATTCCCATTTTATAGAAAAAGACATTGGACGACCGCTCGATCGCTTGTGTGACGTTGATGTTGCCGTGACCACCGCGCAAATGATCGTGGTAGGGGCGACCCGCAAATCTTAAAACACCAGGGCAGGAAACGATCGTGTTTGGCGTGACGACGTTTTCAGCGAGGGCTGTGATTGCAATGAGCGGTTTGAAGGTCGATCCCGGCGAGTTGTGATCTTGAATGGGTTTATTTCTTAAGGGCTTATCGGGGTCATTGACGAGGCGTCTCCAGACATCCGAGGCAATACCTGTCGAGAATTCATTGGGATTAAAAGAAGGCGCCGAGACCCAAGCTAGAATTTCGCCGTTCGCTTTCATGGCGATCGCGCCGCCGATGCGGTTACCTTCGACGAAGGCTCGCCATGCGGCCTCCTGCACATCTTTATCGATCGTCAGAATCACGTTGTTGCCAGGAAGTGCTGGCGTGACGCCACCCATAGATCCCAAAAGCCCCATCGGATCGCCGTAAGCTTCGCGTCCGTGAGCATCCAGCTGGGCGACCGAAATCCCGTCGCGACCGCGAAGATCAAGATCATACACTTCTTCAAGACCACTGGTTCCAATCAAATCGCCCTGCGCAAAACGAACGCCTCGAGCCGCGAATTTTTCGTTCAGCACCGGAAGCTGACGTTTGGAAACTTCGCCGACGTATCCGAAAAACTGAGCTCCGTTCTCTTTGAGCGGGTACGCTCGAAGAACCGTCTCTTTAATATCAATGCCCGTGTAGTCTTGCTTCAAAATTTCGATATTAAAAATATCGTCGCGACTCAAATTCTCTTTGATTCGCACAGGACGAAAAGCGCCGTTGATGCGGCGACTTTTTTGTACAAGCTGCATCACTGTGCTGGTGGGAATATTAAGTGCCAGTCCCAAGGCCTCAGCGGTCTCTTCAAAGTTTGTCACGTACTGTGGTGAAAGTGTGACTTCAAAGCCTGGGAGATTCTCAACCAAGACTTCGCCGTTTCGATCATAGACGATTCCTCGCGGCGCGCGGATTTTCGTCTCTCGGATAGAGTTCTGTTCCGAGAACTGACGAAGCTCAGTCCCGTTGACGATTTGCAGATACCACAAGCGCATTGCAAACACGGCCATTGTTACAACGAGAAGACTGTAGAGCATTCGGTAGCGGGGCTGATAGTCTTTTGCCTCTATCTCGTCGCTGGGTAAGTAATCGCTCATACTGTGTACGCCCCTGTGATTTCGGGTGGTTCTGTTCGATGCGTGATTTGGTCAAACCAGCGGAACACCGGAAACAGAAGGGGCGCAAAGAGTGGTGTGAGAAGCGCTTGAATAATCCACGAGCTTAGGGCGGGCGAGGTGAGCGGGTGGTCTGAAATAATCCACGAAGCTGCAAACTGGTAGATGTGGAAAACCAGAGTCGCAAGACCACTGACCAGCATGAAGTAAGTGGTCGCCGTCCAATAGAATCTTGTTTTGAAAATCTGCACACTTAAAGCCACCGCTAAGCATGAGATCATCATGAGGCCTTCTGGCATCGAAGTCGCGGTCGCCAGAGCGATCGCAATGAGGTGAGAGACAATGACAGCGGACATCGTCGAGCGAAACAGAGCGATGTAAACAAGAGCCGGAATCCACAGTGCAGGCGGAGGGAAGTAGCCAAAAACCTGAAGCCAAAATGATGTTTGTCCCGCCGCCAGCAGAAGTGTCGCGACGAGAAACAAAAACACATTGGCTATGAGAAGTGCTTTTGCCTTCATTGTGTTTTCACTGCCGTCTCCGGAGCCGAAGCAGGAGCCACGCCTTGCGGGTTTCCGGGCGCATTCATTTTAGATAAGAGTGGCGCGCCAAATCCGGTCGCGAGCTTTTCGTTGAAGTCTTCTCCTCCGGAATTCAGGACGACGAAGACTTCTTCAAGGTTCGAAGGGCTAACAACCGGTTCAACGTAAGCTTCCTGCGAAATACCAAAGTCAGTTTTTCGAACGCTTGTGACTTTTCCGACAGGAAATCCCTTTGGAAATGTCCCTTTGAGGCCACTTGTGACAACGGCGTCGCCGACACCTACGTCATCGGCGCGTTCGAGGTAACGAAGTCGAATTGAGTTCGCATCTTTACCGCTGATGAGGCCGCGCGCCCGCGTCCGCTGCACCAGTGCATCGATCGCGGCCGATCGATCGGTGAGAACAAGAATTTGCGCCGTCTCCATTTCGGTGGCGAGGACGTACCCAACGACACCTTGGACCGTGATAATGCCCATCAGTTTTCTCAAGCCGTGACGGTAACCGCGGTTGATACGAATCGACTCATGATCTGGCGACAAATCGCGCGCGATCACTTTCGCGGCAAGGAGTTCCATTTTCGTATTGAGTTTGAACTGCAAAAGCGAATTGAGTCGCTCGTTTTCAAGCTTCAGCTCGGCCAAAGCTCCAAGCTGGGCACGCAGTTCTTCGTTTTCTCGCTGCATCCGCAAATTATCTTTTTTGATACCCATAAGGTTCAAATACATCGATGTCGTTCCGCGCACGCCACTGGTGAAGCTGGAATAGCCACCTTGAGAGGCCGCGACGAACCATGAAAATGGGCGGCTGTACCAAGGATCTTCCCCTGGATTACGCTTCATGTTGATAGAAAGAATCGGAAGCGCGATGACGGCGATCACGATCAAAAGCTTGCGAAGGTCGAACGCAAAGAAATTCAAAACTAATCACTCCCAAGCCGAATCGGCTGCCGCTGTCCGCTAATTCTATCCTAATTCATCTATTTCAAAGAAAGCTCCTTGAAATTTCAAGTAAAACTGGCTGAACATGTGCGCTTCGGGAGGAATGATGGCGGGTTCGACACCTAATTCGACAACTAAGCAGGGACTACGAGCACTCAGAGCAAATTTGGGAAATGCGTGGCGCAATGACCGACGAATGGTCTTCAAGAGCATCACCGCGTGGATCTTGTTCAGCGGAATCATCGTCGTCTTCATTTTCCTCGGCAATACGCCTCAGCAGATGGGCGTTTCGACGGGTGGAACGGCGGCGTCTGTGAACGGCCAAATCGTATCGATTGCCGAGTTTTCCGAGCAGGTCGAGCTCATGGGTCGCGATCCAAGATTTGCTCAACTGCAGCAGTTTGGTGGCGACTTTGCGGCTCAAATGATTCGCAGTCAGGCCATACAGGCGCTCATCGATCAGCGACTTTTAGGTCAAAACTTGGGCAAAATGGGTTGGGAAACCGCTGACGCTTACGTTCGTGACGCCATTGCGGAAATCCCGGCCTTCCAAGAAGACGGACGGTTCAGCAAAACTCGCTATTTAGGTTACCTGCAGGCAACGCGTCAGAGTCCTGGCGAATTCGAAGAAAAGTTGCGCCGGCAGTTGGGCGCCAATCGCGCGGCTCGCACGTTCTCTGCGGCTCTTCGCCCGTTGGCGATCGAGCCCGAAATTGTGGGAAATATTGAAGACCGAAAAGCCAATGTCGAAGCGATTTCGATTCCGACGGAGAGTCTTGTTTTGAAAGACGGCGTTACGGCCGCCGACACGACGGCCTTTCTGGCCACCGAGTCATCGAAAGCGAAAGTAAAGTCCTACTTTGATTCACACAAAGCTGATTTTACTCAGGCCGAGCGAGCAAAAGTTCGCCATGTGCTTGTTCGCGCGGAAAAAGGGAACGCGGACTCTATAGCTGCGGCCAAAGCGAAAGCCGAAGCGATCGCGGCTGAAATTAAAGCTGGCGCTGATTTTGCGAAAGTTGCCAAAGAAAAGAGCGACGATCCTGGGTCCAAAGCCGATGGTGGTTTGATCGATTTTTTTGCACGTGGTTCGATGGTGCCAGAGTTTGAAACCTACGCATTCTCTGCCAAGCCCGGTGAAATTTCGACGCCGATTCAAACTGATTTCGGTTTTCACGTGATTCGTGTGGAAGAGCGAAAACCTGCAACTTCGCAAACACTCGAAGAAGCTCAAGATGACATTGCGCAGATTTTAATTTCACAAGAACGCTCGCGTGAAGAAGTCGCAGCTCTGGAAAAGAGTTTGGTGGCCGGCGATGTAGCGGCGGTTCAGGCGTTCGTTACCCGTCACAAACTAATGTGGACTGAGACCGGCGCTTTTCCCTTAAGTTCCGAGGAACTTCCGAAAGTGGGCGGGGGCGATGAGGCTGTATCTACGGCTTTCCGTCTCACGGCTGAAAAACCCTACGCGCCACGTTTGGTTCGTCGTGGGCCCGAAGCACTTCTTTTGAAGTATCGCGCTGTCCCCAAGGAACTGAACCCGGTGGCGACGAAAGCGGCCGCTGGAAAAGGAAAACCTGGAGCGGGCACTGAGTCGCCGGAGTTCAAATTTGAATCGACGGCGTCGCGACGAATTGACGAAGCTTTCGGACAGTGGATGGATGGCTTAAGAAAGTCTGCAGAGATTTCTGTGAGTCCCGAGGTCGGAGCTAGAACAGCCGCGGCGGGTCCGCAGTAAGAGCGGGGATAATGTCGGATAAGAACAAGGGCGAACCAGAAAGCGGACTCGAGAACACGAGTCTTTGTCTGTATCCATTTGTTCAGATTTCCACGATTCCGTCGGGGTATGTTCGCCCCTGCTGCTACTACACAAAGTTTTTGGCCGATGGAGAGAAGTTTAACGTCGCTCGAGATTCCTTAAGCAAAATCTGGAACTCCGCCGAAATGGCGACCCTAAGAACCAACATGCTGGAAGGCCGGAAGATTCCCGGCTGTAATCAGTGTTATCGTGAAGATCAGGTCGGATCGACAAGTCTTAGACAGCGATCATTTAAGGAGTGGGGCACCCACCCAGGTGTTCAGAACGCGTTGGTCGAAGCTGGATTGAGCGGCGGGAAGATTTCCGAGCCGGTTCGCTACTTAGAGCTTAAGCCCGGGAATCTCTGTAACCTCAAGTGTCGGATCTGCAATCAATTTGATTCAAGTAAAGTGGCCAGCGAAATGCGTGAGCTTGCGACAAAGTACGGTGTTCCGCACCTACTGACTCAGCCGCGGCTTTTGGACGAATCTCGAATTGAAGTCGATTTCGATATTTCGCGAATGCCAGACTGGTCAAAACTCGGGGACTTCTGGAAAGAAGCTGAAGAGTTACTTTCAAGTTTAGAAGTTGTTTCGATTGCCGGCGGCGAACCGATGCTGCTTGAAAATGTTGAGCGGTTTTTGAAGCGGGCGGTGGCGACGGGCGACAGTCGTCATATCAAGGTGTTCCTCGCCTCGAATTTCACTCACTTTAACGATGATTTTTTTGAAATTGCGGGAAACTTCGAGTTGTTTGAGTTTATCGCAAGCATCGACGGTTTCGGGTCGACTCAAGAATACATTCGCTATCCAGCAAAATGGCCGACCGTGGCCGAGAATTTTAAAAAAGCGAAAAGTCGCATGGTCGATGGGCGCTTAAAAGCACTCACCAACATCACTTTGCAGATCCTCAACGTCTTGACCGTGACAGATCTATTAGACTGGCTTGATGATCTTGAGCTTGAAGCTCCGCACTTTCACCAGCACCCCTATTTCCTGAATATATTGTCCCATCCCAGTTATTTAGCGATTCAGAATTTGCCACCGAAAGCTCGGCTTTTGGCGATTGATCGTTTTGAAGCCTACAGAGGGCGCTCGCGCCTGATTAAAAAATTTCCCGAGATGAACGAGCGCTTGGACCTGATCATTGAAGTCCTCGGATCGCCGCTTCCACCGGATTACGAACTCCGTCTCAAAGAGTTCGCCCGGACGCAGTCGGTCTTGGACGAGCACCGCGGCCAGAGCCTTAAAGACTTTAATCCTGAGCTCTTTGCTATTGTCGAAGACGAGCTTCGAGAGAAATTTGGGCGCGACTGGGAGACAGCGGCGGCCGAGGTTTCGCTGTGATCTCTAAGCCCGGGTTTTGTCCGCTTCCATGGATTCACCTGAGCGCCAACACTGATACTTCGATGCGGGTCTGCTGTAACACGGATCATGGCGGTCACGTTCGCGACGCCGACGGCACCGTGATGAGGCTTGATGCCGTGACGTCTCTTAAGACGGCAATGAACCAAGAGACCCACAAAAAGTTGCGATCTGCGATGCTTCGGGGCGAGCGACCGGATTTTTGTCGGCGCTGTTACCGCGAAGAAGACACGGGCGGTGTTTCGCTGCGGCAGCTTTATCTTCAGCACCACACGACCACGTTGGCGGAAGCGATCGAAAACACTTCGACCGATGGCGAAATTGACCCGAAGGTCAGTTTCATCGATTTTTCGCTGACCAATAACTGCAATCTCCAATGCCGCATGTGCGGACCATCCGCATCGTTTCCCCTAAAAAAAGAGTTCCAGTCTCTAGGCTTTGAATTTTCCGATTCCAGCGTGATGCGAGCCAAAGATGGCTGGGACTTTCAAGGTAGCCTTGGTCGCATCGTCAAAGAAGCCGCGCCAAATTTAAAAGAAATGCTCACAACGGGTGGTGAGCCATTTTTATCGCCCCAGCATCTCTTAATTTTGAAATCGATCATCGACCACGGTCAGAGCCGCGACGTGACTTTGCGGTACCATTCAAATCTCACAGTTCTTCCCGAGCGACTGGTGGAACTTTGGACACATTTTAAGTCCATTGAAATTCATGTGAGCCTTGAGGGCGTGGGGAAAATGAACGAGTACGTTCGTTATCCCTCCAAGTGGGACCAAATCACCCAAAACCTCGCCAAGCTTTCAAGCTTAAGGTCGCGCGCCACGATACCTGCTATTTACTGCGAGATTCACACATGCCTTCAGGCCGTGAGTTGGCTTCGCATCAGTGAGCTTCTTGAGTGGACGTTCGAGGCTTCTGTTGAGTTTGACGGTCTTTTTCCGCGAATTCCATATCCAATCTGGATCGATCAGCCCTTCGGGATGACGCTCGACGCTTTGCCTCCAGCTCTTAGGGCTCTCGGTGCCGAGCGCCTCATCAAAGTTATGGATCGCTACGAGCCAAAGTGGGCCCAATCACCGGCCCATAGTTTTGAAATGACTTCCGCGGCCTCCTTCCGTGGAGCTGTTCAGCGTCTTGTTGCTGCACCTTATAATCCGCAGGATTTTCAGGCGTTTATCGACAGAACCTCGAAAGTGGATCGCCATCGTGGGCAGAGCCTTGCGACACTCATTCCTGAGTTCGAAATGTATTTCTAGGTCCGACACTGTTTTGGCTTGTCGTCTTGTTACCGACGAATTTAGTGTCGTGGCCTCATACGTCTCAAGGGGGGTTTTCTCAATGGCTCAAAGCCTTTTTACTGCAGTGCTTCCGATGGATTTTTCGAAAGCGCCGACGGCTCACCAAGAGGTTCTTTCTTGGATTTCGGATGTTGCGACTCTCTGCGAACCCAAAGCGATTCACTTCTGCGACGGGTCTGAGACAGAGGAACTTGAACTGATTGAAATGATGGTTCGTCAGGGAACCCTAAAAAAACTGAACCCCGAAAAAAGACCTGGAAGCTATCTCGCTTGGTCGGACCCTAAAGACGTCGCTCGCGTCGAAGATCGAACGTTTGTCTGCACTGAAAACGAAGTCGATGCTGGACCCAACAATAATTGGATGAGCCCCGACGCCATGGCAGAGACATTGAGACCTCTTTTTAGAGGCTCGATGAGCGGACGCACAATGTACGTAATTCCCTTTAGTATGGGTCCCATCGGCTCGCCGCTGGCAAAAATCGGGATTGAGATTTCTGACTCTCCCTATGTCGTTGTTAACATGCGGCGAATGACACGAATGGGTGCTGCTGTTTGGGATCAGTTGGGTCTTGAGGGCGAATTCGTAAAAGCTCTTCACACCGTCGGAGCGCCAAGACGCCCGGATCCTTTGACCGGAGAAATTCCGGCCGACAAATCGTGGCCCTGCAATTCTGAAAAATACATCGTTCATTATCCCGAGCGAAATGAGATTTGGTCGTTTGGTTCTGGTTACGGCGGAAATGCTCTCTTAGGAAAAAAATGTTTCGCACTTCGTCTGGCTTCCATGATGGGAAAAAAGCAGGGATGGCTTGCTGAACACATGCTTATCTTGGGTGTCGAGTCTCCGCGTGGCGAAAAGATCTATGTCGGTGCTGCGTTCCCATCGGCCTGCGGGAAAACAAATTTTGCGATGCTCGTTCCGCCCAAAGCTTTTGATGGTTGGAAAGTCACAACGGTCGGCGACGACATTGCGTGGATCAAGCCTGGCGCTGATGGAAAGTTCTACGCCATCAATCCAGAATCCGGATTCTTCGGTGTTGCTCCGGGCACCTCTCTTCAAACAAATCCCAACGCCGTAAAAACAATTTCTAAGAATGTTATTTTCACGAACGTCGCGCTGACAGATGACGGCGATGTTTGGTGGGAAGGTTTAAGCAAAACACCGCCCGAAAAACTCACCGATTGGCAGGGTCAAGAGTGGACGCCGCAGTCAGGTCGACCTGCAGCACACCCCAACGCGCGTTTCACAGTCGCTATTGAGCAGTGCCCATCTCTTGACGAAAAGTGGAATGCGCCTGAAGGCGTTCCTTTGTCGGCATTGATCTTTGGTGGTCGTCGCGCGGGGCTTGTGCCTTTGGTTTACGAAGCTGATTCCTGGGCCTCTGGAATTTATTCTGGAGCCACGCTCGCCAGTGAAACAACGGCGGCAGCGGCGGGTGCGACAGGGATCGTACGGCGAGACCCGATGGCGATGCTTCCATTTTGCGGCTACAATATGGGCGACTACTTCGCGCACTGGTTGAGTTTTGCAGAGAACACGAACAATAAGCTTCCGAAAATTTTCGGAGTGAATTGGTTCAGGAAAGATGACGACGGAAAATTCATGTGGCCAGGTTTTGGCGACAATATGCGAGTGCTGAAATGGATTTTTGAGCGCGTTCAGGGGCGAGGCCATGGGGCGCACAATGCCTTAGGCACAACGCCTACGTATGATGATCTTGATTGGAGCGGTCTTGAAAGTTTCCCTCGCGCTGCTTTCGAGACACTTACAAAAATCGACGGTCCCGCGTGGATTGAAGAGACGAAAAGTCACCGGGAAGCGCTGGCCAAGTTCGGCGACCGCATCCCGACTGCGATGCTTGCATGCAACGAACAGCTCATGATCCGCTCCCACCAGCAGGTCTAAAAAAAATCAGGCGTCCGCCCGGGCGCCTTTGTTCGACATGTTTGAAGCGAGAGCTCTCGCTTCAAACGTCTTCTTTGCGTTCAAGTGAAGCCATCGACACCTTACAGTCGTCCTTTAAATTCGAAGATCCTGAGGCCCAATCGTCAGCGGTGGAAGTCTTTCGATTGAAGCTTCGGGATTGGTTTGGTGTCGAGCGCGTGGAGCTTGTTCCGTGTCTCAGTGTTTGTCCTGAAAAAGGCATCGCTTCAGAACGGCGCGGAACTTCGATTGTGCTTGATGCAAAAGCGATCGAACTGATTCAAAAGCAGTTCGATCCGACCCGCCAGCTTTCATTATTTGACGTACTTTAAAGTTACGTTCGCTGTGACCGGACGATGCTGACAATCGGTCGAGTCATTGTCGCCGACAGTGATTATAGAAAAATCATGACGTGTGCGACTGCGGTCGCGTGCGGTCACCGCGTAGTATGTGCCCGGACGGAAATCCATCCGGATTGTTCCTTCGGTGTCGGTCCGAGGCCAAGAGCAATTGGCGCCCGCTAAACACCAAACGCCTTCGCGACTTGTGTCCCAACGAGTTCCGACAAGATTTGACCAATCAAAGAGGCTGTACCCATTCGTAACACCAAAACGATCGCGGTAGTCGATGGAGGCAGCAAGAATGACAGAGTTAAAGGTGAGCCAAAAGTGATCGTCGAAACGAAACTGCTGTTGAGGAAAGTCGAACTCGACGTGGCAAAGTGTTGAGCCCGCAGGTAAATTGACGGATACGACTTGTTCAGTTCGGGCCTGATGCCAAAGATCCCGGCGGCCCAAGTTTCCGTTGTTATTCCAATCACAAGTTTGCTGAGTGTTATCAAAAAAGAGCGACTGCGACACCGTGTGAAGCTGATTTCGGCTTTCTGCGTTTTCACAAAGGGCTGCTACCACCTGAGTCGCTGGATCATCTTGTCCGGGAGTTCCGTTGTTGCCGTTATCATCAAGGCCATCATCAATTCCGTCGGTCGCGCCCGAGAGGCTTTCCGCGGTTGGAGCCTGCGAGAAACTCATATCGTTTGAACAGCCAAGAAGTCCGAACGCTAAGACAAAAATCCCGCTCATTTTGGCAAGAATCTTGGTGCAAATCATTTTGCGTCCCCCCTTTGGTAGCTCAAGTAACCATCAATATCAGTGCTGAGCTAAATGTGCTCTGAACGCTGCCACGGTACTTTTTGCGACGATCCTGTGAACGTGTGGCGAAGAATTTGACAACTTGGCCCGAGACCGTCACAAAGTGAGGTTCTTTCGTAAGAAGGTGTGTATTGAAGCAAGATATTGATTTCATTATAAATTATGAATTTCATCGGATTCGCCCGGCAGCTGTAAAGGACCTCTCAAATCTTCATCGCCTTATTAACTCTGGCTACCGTGGCGATAGCTCTCGTTTAGGGTGGACGACCGAGGCTGATTTCATCGGCGGCCAGCGCATTGATGAGGAGAGGCTTATGGAACTCATCAATAGCCCCACGCAGTGTCTACTGTGCCTTGAAACCAAATCCGGCGATCTTGTGGGGACGGTAACCTTAGAGAAAATCGAGGTGAGTGGCGGTTCAACTTCGAGTGCCGGATGCTATCTGGGGATGCTGACGGTCGATCCTCGCACACAAGCCAAAGGCCTCGGACGAACACTTCTTGAAGGATCAGAAGTCTTGGCGGCACGGTGGGGGGCTAAATTTATGAAGCTTACCGTGATTCAAATTCGGACCGAACTTATGGATTGGTATTTAAGGCGCGGTTACGTGAAGACGGGTGAGACCGAATCCTTCCCTTATGGAGATGTTCGTTTTGGTGAGCCGACCAGAGATGATCTGCATTTTGTCGTTTTCAAAAAAATGCTGAATTAGTAAAGCCCTGAATTAGTCCAACCATAGATGCACATACTTTAAATAGCGAAGTTCAGGGCAAGCATGGGGAAACGGGTGGTCGGCCCCTTGTCCCGAAACGCGTGCAATTTGGCCGCGTCGCCGGGCGACCGAAAGAGCGTCACTGATGATTTTGAAAAAGTCCTCAAAAGAGATGTGACTTGAACAAGAGCTCAGAGAAAGTTCGCCAGCGGATTTTACCTTTCGGGCCGCGATCGCGAAGAGTTCCGTGTATTTTTGAATCGCGATTTCTTTTCGGTCCTCAGAATGCCCCATCGACGGTGGGTCGACAATGACGTGATCCCAAGTGTCTTGACTGGTTTTAACGAAATCAAAAACGTCCACGGCAAGACCTTCATGCGAGCCACTTTTTAGTCCATTCAATTCCCAGTTCTTTTTCGAAGCATCGATAGCTCCTTGCGAGATGTCGACACTCACGACTTTTTCCGCGCCACCAAGTCCGGCCGATACCGAAAAACCTCCGGTGTAGCTGAAAAGATTGAGAACAGATTTCCCCTTTGAACCTTCGCGCACATAAAAACGGTTCTCTCGTTGATCAAGAAAAAATCCCGTCTTCTGACCTTTTTCTAGATTCACTTCAAAAAGAGCGCCGTGCTCTTTTACGACGACACTGAGGTCCGTCGTTTCGACAGCGTCGCCGGCAATGTGTGCAATCGTTCGCTCAGAACTGCGGCGAGTTTTTTCGACCACCGTTTTGACCGGAAGATTTTCAAGAAGCCAATCGGCGATTCCATTAATCCCGCCAACAGTGTCGGTGTTCCAAAACTCTTGTGGCCCCGTTCCATCAAACTGAAGAACGGCAATGTCGCCATACCTGTCGCAGACGAGTCCTGGAAGAAGATCGCCTTCACCATTGAACATTCGGAAAGCGCTAGTTTCACTATGAGAGTGCCCACGGGTAGCAAGTAGGGTCTCACGCAGTGCTTTTGATCGTAGGTAGCGCCGTTCGAAAAAACCGTTGGTCTTGGACGGCGGAGCCGAGTCGGTACTGAGGATTCGCAACGCGAGGGGACTGTGTGGATCATAAATCGCCCAAGCTAGATCTTCGTTTTTCGAATCTAAAACTCGGGCCAAAGTTGCGGATGAAACGTCAACGACCGGCGCTATTGCTTCTTTGTAAACCCAAGGATGACCTTGTTGAATCGACTTCCTCAGGTTTCGCGTGAGCCGGACTTTGAGTTTCGACATCGCTTAAAAAACGCCTGTCGAAAACATCACGGTGAAAGCCGATAGCGTCTGAGAAAGCGCCTCACGAAGAGATTTTCCCGGAGGAAATTGCGCCATCAGTTCGCCAGTGACGAGGCCTTCTGAAATCGAAGTATCAGCAAACGTCTCCATACAGCCTTTAATTACTTTTTCCGGGGTTGGTTTTCCGCCAGAAACTCCGTACGTCGCCGCGGCTGTATCGCAGAAACCGTTGGCCGCCACTGCATCGGCAACAAGAGCGGTAGCGATTTTTTCCATTTTCTCTTCGTCTGTCAGTTGACCGCTAGCTGCGGCCAGAACCGCTTCGATTTCAGCCACCGTCGACTCGTTGAGAAGGACTATTTTTTGTCCGTTCATTTCAGTGACATCGTTCGCGAAAGACAGTGCTGGAAACGAAAGACTCGCGAAGACCATTAGAGTTACCAGATTCTGTGTCAGTCGATTTGTCATTGGGTTTACGTCCTTTGCCAGAGTGGTTTATGAAATGAGGCAGGTTTTTCGTAGCACATTTTCTCGGGATTGCCACACACTGCGGTTAATAGGGCTCATAAGCTCTTGTGATCACATCTCAAAATCGATGAATTATCTACGGAGCCCTCAGGCTTTTTGATCTTGGGCAATGCTGGTTCTTGAATATTCAAAGGAGACCTGACAAGAGTCGGCCAGCGAGAGGGGTCCCGCGATGCTTAAAAAACTACCTAAGAAACTTCGAGTCCAATCATCACTGTCTCAGATTCTGATCCTTGCTCTGACGATGGGACCGATTTTTACCGGACTCCTCAGTCCCTCTTTTGCGGCGGCCGCTGACGCAAAAGTATTGATCCTGGGCGCGGAAGTCGTGGACGCAGAAACGGGACAGCGTTTGCAGGCCATATTAAATCCATCGGGCGAAGTAAAGATGACCTTCACAACATGGGGCATCTCTTTAAGTTATGAGGGAGCGGACAACAAAACTGCGTCCGTCGCACTTCATGCTGATTTTTCTGAAGCTGCTACGGATGAGAAGGAAGCAGGTGTAAACCTTCGTAACCGTATGTTGAACGACATGCTTCGAGCAGGCGGAAGTATCCAGGCCGGAGATGTCATTAAAACAATGCCAGAGCAGTTGGCCGCCGAAGGAATTAAAGTCGGACTTTCTTTCAACACGAAAAATCGCACGGGTTTCGTCATTTCAGACTTTGGATTTAGCGAAGTTATGGTCCACGCCGAGGGGAAGCCACGCCTATCGCTCCACCAAATCGTGAAGAATATTATTTCGAGTCGAGTGGATCAGCAATTGGCGATGATGGCAGCTGCGAGAGCCGCCCAAGCTCCGATCACCGCAGAAACTGTTCAGCTGCGAATGTGTCAGGCGATGTTCAAGTCGACAGCGCCGTAATTTCAATGGGCTTGAATAACGAGTTCGTTAAAACCAGTGGCGGGATCCAGCTTTCGAAGGAACTCGCGGTCCGGTAATTCTAAGATGACGAGTTCAAGTGTCGTGTAAACGATATTCCCGTCAAGCACATGACCGCCTGTTGTAACGCCTTTGTTATCGGAAACGCTGGCGTGAATGTGAACGCCAGATTCTGACAAGAGGCCAGAGAGCGACACTATTTCAAATCGGCCTTCTTTTTTTGCGCCGTTCTTCTGATCCGCAAATCGCAAATGATAAGTCGTTAAGCTACCAACGGCGCTAACGATCGAAGCGGCCTTCCATTTGCCATCGGTTGCGGCTTTTGTGAGTGCGCTACGAACATCGGTTCCGGGTCCGAACCGTAATGCGTGGAATTTAGCTTCGGAATGAACAGGCTGTACTCCAGAAATTGAAGCGCACCCCGAGGCGCAGAGTGTGCTGAAAAAGAGGCCGGCAAGGCCAGCGCTAAAGCGTAAAAAGGTTTTTGCTTTGAATGATTTATTCGGCATGCGACCAGCTAGCAGTTTTTCCCGTAAAAGCGAACGGCAATTCCAGGGCTTTACGGCGCTCTGCGGGAGCGCCCTCGGGCACGATTTCTGAACGGGGTTATTATCACTGTGAAATTCAAAACGCGCGAGATCCCACTTCGAACACTTTTTAAGGCCGTCGGCCTGGCTCTTCTGCTATCGGTTTTTGGTGGGTTTTTCGAGTCGTCGGTAGGGGCCGCAAAAACTTGCCCCGAACTATTTAAAGAGCACCGGGCGCGGGCCTCGAAGCCTTCCCCTGAAGTTCGACCCATGCTTCCGAAGCGTGGTTCGGCCGAGTATTTAAAGATCGTCAACAGCGTTCGCGAGCAGATCGAAAAAAAATCCTATGCCGTTATTAATCTCGAACATGTTTTCACAGAAAGCTTCGGCCAAGCTTGGTTTCAGTCGATGCCGAACAAAGTTTCGTCGCAACTTTACGGGGACGAATTTCTTTATGAAAGCCCCGCGGGCCAAGTCCGCGTGCCTATTTCAAAAAATCATGAGCAGTCGGTCGCGCAGTTTCAAGAATGGTTCTCACATCTCATTCAAGACGCCAGTGGCTATCAAATTGAAAGTGGCTATACGGGCGTGAGACTCAGCACTGAAACTGAAAGAGGGATGAATTTTGACCGGTGGCATCCTGACGGACATGCGTGGACTGTTTCGATGGCTGCTGTCGGTATCGGCACTGAAGGCTTGGGGCCAATTCCACAGGGATTTTCAATGGCAAGGGCCCCAACAATCGTCGGTGGTGATATAGATTGGGCGAAAGTTTGCGTCGGCTGTCGGCCGTTTACGGTCCCACGCGGGCATGCATTGATAATCTCAGGCAAGAATAACAGAGAAGCCGAATCAAAGTTTCCGCCACTGATTCACCGAAGTCCGCTGGAGTTCGGTGAGCGACTTTTATTCATAAGCCGCTACCAATAATTCTGCTCAGGACTCAGTTTCGGGTCCAAACGATTTCGTCCGGCTGATCTGAATTAAGTTCGAACTTCATGTTTCGGCACTGCCTGAGGTCGCGTGTTTTCCAAAGCTTTAGGCACGCATCTTCGATTTTCATTTTTCTAAGCGAATTTTCAAACTTTTCAATCTCTGCGGCCGTCCAAATTGAGGCTGGATCAGAAACGGTCGTCTTCTTCATTGCCGCGATTTGACTGTCTTTTGTTTGATGAAGCGCCATTGGGCTGACGGAGCCGGTGAATTTCATTTTGCGCCCGGGTGGCGCCATCGCTGTTATGTGAAGAATGAAATTAAGTGCCTTTGGACCGATCACGCGACCGCCATCGATTGTGGCGACTTCTCCTGACCGAACGGCTTTCGCGAAAAGAGTTATGAAAACCGGGTCTTCCAGAGTGAGGCTACCAATCGCGATGTGCGCGCCGTCGGCCCGAAGCACGACTTCGTGCCGCAGTGTCTGATCCCACTGCGAGTGAATGTGCGTGTACATTCTTTGAATCGGCGACTCTGAACGAGCCGGCGAAATTTTCCCGAATTCCTCAGCGCACGGTAAAGCCCGGACGAGACTCGACCAAATTGTCAAAAGCCCCGAAAACAGGAACATCAAACAATTTTGGGGGAGTCTTTTAAAGCGTCTGTTCACGCGTGGCTTCACGCGTCTCTTTTCGGTCTCTCTGGATAAAATCCCGATGCTTCGGCATTCCCACGCGACCAAGGTCATTTTGGAAGTATCGATGTGAGACATGTAATCTTCTTGTAAAGTCTTTGAAGCACGCTCCAGGGTGGGCACTGACAAGCCGAAAAAGCAAAGTGCAGATGTTCATTAGGAACTTTCAAAACCGCTATCTTTCTCGCGCTCAGCTTAAGCGCACGGTCCTTTGGATCGGTGCGGGCGCGTGGATTTTGGCAACGTCGGCTCTTGTCACGGTTCTTCATTCGCGACATGTTTTTGGGTTTCAAACGACCAATCCCGCGAACTCTAAGGGATGGCTTAAAGAGCAAATCGCGAGCTCTGGACCTTCTCTTAAAATAATTCACTTTTTATCGATGGATTGTGGTTGTTCGGCTCAGGTGGCGGAAGCGTTGATCGGGCGGCAGAGCAGCGATTCATTGAACTCGGTATCCGCGGTTTCGCCAGAGATCGCCGTACTTCTTGTTTCACCTGAATCATCATCGCAAATGAAAAAAGCTGAGGACCTTAGCCGAGCGATGACTCTGGCTGGTTACGAGGCGCGAATTTTGGATGAAACCGGAGATCTTCCTGTTCAAGGGGTACCGGCTTTAATGGCCGCGCGAGGTGGACAAGCCGTTTATCTTGGCGGTTACCTTAAAACTCGTGTCACAAAAGCGTCAGATCTTGTTGTCGAAACGCTGATAGCAGAAATCGAAAGCTCGGGATCGGCGAAAGTGCGGCCGATCTTTGGATGTTCAACTTCAAAGTACGTAAGAAAAATTCAGAAACCTGAGTCATGGTTTGGACTTTTAACCGGCAACTTATGAAAACCCAGCAAGTGGAGCGATGTGTTTATGGATACTAAAGTGAATCATTCAAAAACCGATCATAAGCCAGACCATAAAAGTGACGCCGTATCAAACTACCGCAGCCAGATTTCAAGTATCACCGCGTGGTTGCTTTTAAGTCATGTGCCGCTGTTTTATCTGGTTGCTTCGATGTCTGGAACTAGCCGAGCGCAAGCGCTGATTGCGGGGTCTCTGATTGTCTCCGGCGGCGTGATTGCGCGCTATGTTTCACCATCGAGTTTGGCGACCCTCTCGCTTCAGGCATTTTCTTTGATTGCGTGCTCGGGCCTGCTGATTCATTTGGCCAATGGAATGATCGAGTGGCATTTTCATATCTTCGTTGCGCTGGCGTATTTATCCCTTATGGGTTCCGTCATACCCGTGGGAGTCGCAGCTTTGACGGCGGCCGTTCATCACTTGGGTGGCTACTTTTTGTTCCCTTCCAGCGTTTTCAATTACGAAGCGTCGCTTGCAATTGTTTTGTTCCACGCGGCCTTCGTTGTTTTCGAGACTGTGGCTGTTGGCTATGTCGCCTTGAGATTTGGCCGTGTCTTAGAAGCACAAGGCTCGACCCTTTCGCGCATCGTGAACTTAAGCCGAAATCTAGTTGGCGCCACGGACTCGTTGGAAAACCAAACGGAGCGTCTGACGTCGACGACGACGAGTCAGGCCGCAGCCGTTCAGGAAACTGCGGCGTCTTTGAACGAGATCACCGAAATGCTGGCCATGGCTTTGGAAGTCGTAAAAACGTCGCTCGAAAGTTCGTCGCAAAGTCAGGAAGCCGCGCTTGCCAGTAAATCAGCCACGCTAAAAACGATTTCAAATTTTGAAAGTTTAGCCGGCGTTCAAGGTGAGCTTGTTCAGTCGATGGATCGATCGGTAACTAATATCGATGCCGTTCTAAAAGACATCCAAATGATCAATCAAAAGACGGGCGTCATTAACGAGATCGTATTTCAGACAAAACTTCTTTCCTTTAACGCTTCAGTCGAAGCGGCTCGCGCAGGGGAGCACGGAAAAGGGTTCGCTGTCGTTGCCGAAGAAGTCGGAAATCTTGCTCGAATGAGCGGTGAAGCCGCGATCGAAATCGATAAGCTGTTGGCCGCAAGTCTTTCGCGGGTCGGAGCGATGACCAATGAATTGAAATCAGAAGCGAAACGACTTTCTGAACTTAGCCGAAAGACGACATCTGAGAGTCTTCAAGTCGCCACAGCGACAAGAGAGTCGCTGGAATCTTTGGAAGAGCAAATTCTCGGTTTAGGTCAAAAGCTTCTTCAGGTCGAAAGATCGTCGATCGAGCAGACAAATGCGGTGGGTGCTATCAACACAGCGATGAGCGAGATCGATCAAGGCACACAAAAGTCCGTCGAAGCCACCGACGCCACAAGCCGCGAAACCCGCGGACTCAAGCTTGTCGCCCGCGAGCTCGAAGAGACAGTCTTTGCCATGCAAAAAGCCCTCGGCGAAAAAGCAGCCAGCTAATTGTAGGCCGGCAATTCGCCAAAACTTCCAAATTAAGGCGACTCGACCTCGAGCGCCCACCGTTCGAGGTCGAACTTTATCTCTGTGAGGTTGAGGAGGGCGCCCTCGTGCAGATAAAGGCTCAGCGAAAGTTTTGGAGGAAAAGAGAGTTTTTTTAGTCAAGCACGACTGAAGTCGGTCGAGTTGAGCCGCTAAGAAATTGCACCGATTAAGCTTTTGGCGGTGTGTATGAAAAAACTGTTCATCTCATTTTTGTCAGCGGTAGTTTGCCAATCGGCGTCGGCGCAAGTCTGTAGCACAGACGAATTTGTATTCGACTACTTTGGCAAGTATCAGTGCAAGTTGGGCGGCACCCCAGAGGCTTGCGCCGTTATTTCCAAGGGTGCTCTCTCGGGAATGCTTGGCGTCGCGGGCTATATTGGCGGAGAAAAACTGGGTGCTGCGGTCGGCACGAAACTTGGCGACCGAGAGGCTCGGATACGAGCTGAGATTTCTGACTCATTATTTGATCGGCCGAAGATCAGCCAAGTTCATTCGGAATGGAATAAAGCTTTCGCCGCCGCTCGAAAAGGCCAGCAGTATAGCGGCAATCTCGGAAGTCTGGCGAACGATTCGCGGTGGGCTCTGTTTGATGGACTTTCTGCAGACGCAACACAAAAGCGACTTGATTCTGAATTCCTTGAGAAGCGAGGTCGACTGCAACTTCACATGGAAGGAAAGAGGGTTTTGACTTCGGTTGAACTCGAGAAACTGCAACTTGAAATGAACGACATTTTCGAAAGAGCAAAGAGCCATCTCTTTCAGAAGCTAACAGCTAGAAAGTATCGTTGGATGCGGGCGGGACTAAAAGGGTCAAAGCTTACTGGCGCTCGAGTCGGCAAGGTAGGATTAGGAACTCTGGCCGCAGTCGTAACTCCTGGTGCGGAGCTTGTTCAAAATGAGCGACTCTTTAGTAAATGTGTCTCCCGAGATGATTGGTTTTCGAATCGCGGCGACAATGAACTGCTTAAAAGCTTCATTGATATCGACAATGACTGCGCAATGGACGTCAAAGACGCCAAATTAAATGAACTTATCGAGATGTTCCCTGATGAGAGGGATGAGTTCTTCAATAAATGCCCAAGTTGCTGCGCGATGATGCAAAGACGAAATCGTCAGCTCACCGAAAAAATTGATCGCGAGAACCCCACCGTTGTTATCGATGAAAGTAGCTGTGGTGTTGACTCGATGACAGCCGAAGTTATTTTAAATGGTCATCGGTATCGACATAGCTACAAAAAAGGAAACGGGCAGTACGAACTGACAACGGGGCTCATTCCGAACAACGACGATATCAATAGTAACAATCAGATGAAAATCGGCATTACCAATGATGGACACCTGACGAATCCATCAATTAGCAATGTGAACGGCGGAATAATATCGTCGCAGTTCGGTAACGACAATGTGCCGACTAAAATGACCCAATGGTATGACTCGCTCAAAGGTAAACAAAGCCCACCGGCGAGCTCTCAAGATTTGGCTGACACAAGACAGGTTCAATATTCCGTTGCTGAACAAATCAAGGCTGCGAACCTTTCTTTCCGGTCGATCAAGAGTTTCTGTGAAAACTCTCGCAGAAAGCCTGGAGCACCGGGCTCAGCTAAATCTCAAGACGTTATCCAGTAGTCTCGGTGCGAGGGGCTTTCGCGGCCCACGTTTCAATTCTGATATCAGATATCCGATATCTAGATATCCGATATCGG
>LNDT01000026.1 GCA_001464715.1 Bdellovibrionales bacterium Ga0074137
ATTGCCCAGGGAAAATTCGGAGGATCAAAAAACCACCTAAACTCTACAAATTAACTGTCCAAGTTCCGGGGCGCAGTCCACTTGTCGCAAAAGCACTGAAGCAAATTACGGAAAATTCCGAGCGAACGATTTTTCGCTTCGATATTTTCAAAGGCATAACCGATGCCAGCGGTAAAGTTCAAAAGCTGAAGTCGGTCGGTCACGCGCTGATCAACGAAGGGACCAGTACCTATACGATTTACCTTAAGACGCTGCTCAAAGATCAGTTCTTCATGCTTCCAGAACGAACTCATCTCGATCGATACGATTTTGTGATTCTGACTCGAGAGGATTCGTTTCGTGAAGGGAGAAAATATTTTTGGAACAACGTCGGAATGGCAAAACTGCTCGACGGTGAAAATCGCGACTTGCTGAAACTGTCCTGGGACTTGTTCGCCACTGACGATCTGTATCTGAACACCCTTCCAACAAAAAAAACTGTGCTGTCCGGACCAGAGGCCAACCTCGAAGGATCGGACGCCGCCTAGAAAAAGGAATTTGATGATTTGTGAGCGTAAGCTTCTAACAACCATCGGGCTCGTTGTATTGACGATCCTGCTGGTTACTGAGCCCAGCTTCGCGAGCTTTGAATCTTCCCTGATTGGTATCCAAACAAAACTATCGAACGTCGTGCTTCCAACGCTAGCGACGATCGGACTTTTATTCGCGGGTTTCAGCTTCATGAGCGGAAACCCAAATGCACGCCAACATATCATCTACGCGGTCATAGGCTGCATACTCGGATTCGGTGCGCAGGCCATTGTCGATTTCATTTCAAGTTCCGTTCGCTAAGCCGAATTGAGGGGGCGACGAGCCCCCTCTTTCTTAATGGAGGCGCGATGTCGCTATTGGTTACTAAAGTGCCGCGAAATCTTGATAACCGTCTGAAGCTTTTTGGATTCGAGTTGGCAGACCTCTTACTGATCTTTCTCTACCTTTCTCTAAGTAATCTCTTCTTCGGCGGGACTCGCCTGAAGTTTCCGGTCGTGTGGATCGGAACAGTCGCTCTTGCTGGCACTCTCTATTTTGTGAAACGTGGAAAACCAGAGGGGTACTTGCAACACTTCATTCAATTCAAGTTGCGTCCCACGGTCTTAGTCGCAGGCGCGCCCGACACCATTTATCAGCCGCTACTTCTAAACAACGGAGATTAAATTGAAAACTTCGACCAATAAAATGCCGTCCGCTCTTTCAGAATTCCGCGTCGAACACTCGTTGGCTCATGAACTTCCATACTGGGATTTCTACGACAACAAAGTCATTCTGTCGGACGGTTCGCTTGCAACCGCTTTGCGATTGAAGGGCCGCGCGATCGAGACGCTCGACGATGATTTGATCAACCAGATCAATCAGGATGTTCGAGGATTTCTCAATGGCCTACCTGACGAAACCGAGCTTTCGTTCGTGGTCGATGTGAATGCCGACTACAAGGACATGATCGACCTCCATCTCGGACATGCGACTGACGGAACTGACGTCGGCTGGGTCGCACAATCTCGCGGGTCGGCGCTGAAAAGATCACTTCGAGATCTTGAATTGGTCAAAACCGATCTTTATCTTTTCATCTACTTGCGCCCTGCCGCTACTGAAACAAATGGAAATGTTAGTTTCTGGAAGAAGCTATTTCAACCCGCGAGTGAGTTTCAGAGCATCACGAAAGCTGTTTTCGACAACCGGATGCATTCGCTTGAACAAACACGTCTCGCAATCACTCAAAGCCTAGCAATCACAGGTGTCGACGCCGTCGCCATGTCGCAAATTGAAACCCGAGAATTGATCTATCGGTTTCTGAACCCGCGACGGGCAAGAACGCTTTCTGTGCCGTTGGCTTCAGACGAGCACCGCAAACAAGAGTTTTTGCGCGAAGAACTCGCGGTAGCGCCAGAACTTTCGCTCCCGAGCCCGCGAGAGCAACTTGTCTGCGCGGATATCATCGTCGATCAAGACTCATTTACTCTCGACGGGGTCTTCCACCGAACCTTAACGCTCAAGACGTTGCCTGAGTTTACCCACTCTGCACTGATCTCGAAGCTTCTCAATCTACCCTTTCATTGTGTTCTTCAATGCCAGGTCAAAGTTCCCGCGCAATCGAAGGAACTTGGATTGCTACAATCGAAACGGCGAATGGCCCACTCGATGTCGATGTCTCATGGCGGACGAGCGACCGATCTCGAAAGCGAAGCGCAACTCAATTCTTCCGAGGACCTACTGCGTGAACTCCTCAACACCGGCCAGAAAATTCTGTATGCGCAAATTTCAATTCTGCTTCGAGCAGAAAACCGAGATGAACTTGACCTGAAGTCACGCGCGGTTCTTTCAAAGTTTCGAGAACTGAATGGCTCCGAAGCGATCGTCGAGTCAGTTGCAGGCGTGCCGGCTTGGAAGACGATGTTGCCGTGTGGAGCGACCAAAATGCTTCGTCCAAAAAGAGTAAAAACCGACAACCTCTCTGATCTGTTGCCGATTTATCAGGAATTCTCTGGAGACGGAATCGAACCCATCTGCCTCTTTCGGAATCGCTCGGGAGGACTCGTCGCCTTCGATCCATTCGATAGCACGCTGCCCAATTACAATACCCTGGTCACTGGTTCGAGCGGTGCGGGGAAAAGCTTTCTCAACAATCTTGTTTTGCTTCAGTACATGACACAGAAACCTAAGGTCTATGTTGTCGACATCGGCGGATCTTATAAAAAACTTTGTGAGTTCCTCGGCGGCCAGTACGTTGAAATCCGACCGCCGAACGCAGATCAGCCGTCACTCGCTATCAATCCGATGCTTCTTCCGCTTGGCGAGACGAAACCATCTCCGCAAAAGATTAAATTTTTGCTCGCGATGCTCGAAAATATTCTCTCCGAACCGGATGTCGGAAAACTTCCGAAGCTTGAAAGAAGCTTGCTCGAGGAGTGTCTGATTGAAGTCTACGATCGGCATTCCGGCATACCGACACTTTCAGATCTTGCGGAAGTTTTAAGGAATAGCCCGGAAGAATCACTCCGAGCATTCGCCAAAATTCTCTTTTCTTGGACTGGCGAACGCCCCTACGGAAGATTGCTAGATCGAAAGGATGGGCTGGCTCTTAACGCGGACTTCGTCGTTTTCGATCTCAAGGGGCTATCAGCATATCCCGATCTTCAGTCGGTCATGATTTTGATCATCACTGATTTCATCCTCGCGCAGATCGAAACTAAAGATTCTCTCGGCCGTCGTAAACAGATTTTGATGGATGAATGCTGGGAACTTCTGAAGAGTCCGGCCTCGAGCGGATTTATGGAATACTGTGTTCGAACACTCAGAAAGGCCGGTGCGGGAATCACATTCATAACGCAAGGTCTGGACGAAATTGTCGCAAGTCCAATTGGCGGCGCAATCCTAGCAAACACAGCGACCAAATTTATTTTGATGCAACGAGGAGATCTTGAGCCGCTGAGGAAAATTTTGAAGTTAAATGAACAAGAGTTGAATCTTATAAGTTCGCTGCGCCAGCAGAAGGGGTCATACTCTGAGGCGTTTCTCATTTATAACAACAATCGAACGGTCATTCGCGCTGTGCCAAGTCCCATTGAATATTGGGTTGCGACGAGCGATCAAACTGACAATGCGAAAATCGATGAGGTCCGAATCGAGAATCCCGGCCGATCCATCAGAAGCGTTGTCGACGAGTTTGCCTCACGTTTTCCATATGGATATGCCAACAGTCTAAAGATGCAGGAGGTCGGATGATTCAAACATTCCGAGCATTCGTTACCGCGATCGTCATTGCCACGCTCCTAATCGCAAAGCCCGCGCGCGCAGACTTTTGGGGCGGAGACCTACCACTGCTGGCACAAATCTTAGCCAATTCGATTCAACAGCTCGCTCAACTTCAGAGTATTCTCGGAACTGGCCAAGACACCCTGGGTTTACTCCGAGAAGTGAATCGAGGACTGAGGGACGCTGTGCAATTGATTCGAACTGCTAACCAAACTCTGAAACCCGGCGCGCTGTCAGACCTCGGCGATCTGGATCAAGTTCTGTCAAAGGTCGAACAGCTTTATGGTCGAGTTCCGAATACGTCCGAGAAGAATCTCCAACTACTAACCGATCGAAGTGTGGCCGAAGCAATTGACCTTCACAACGAGGCTTTCAAGTATGCGGATCGCTTGGACCCAGAAGCTGAACGCATCAAGGACTACGCTCAAGTTGTGAATCCAGTGGGTGCCGCGAAAGTAACGGTTCAATCACTCGGAATGATGATTCACGTTTTGAACCAAATTCTTCGAACCAACGCCGCGATGCTGAAACTTCAAAGTGAGAATCTCGCGCTTCAGAATCGACGAGGAAAGTTAGATTCCGAACAGTTCAAATCACAGTACGAAGGCGTTTCGGAAGCATTCGGCCAACTCAAGTCAAACTACCAGCTGCCGAGCCTCAAAACCGAATAAGTAGGTTCGCTACTCATCGTATCTCTATTTTTCGTTCAGAATGCTTTGAAGATCTTCGGGAATATTCATCGGCTGAAAGATGCCGACGTCTGATAGTCCGGTATTTCCCCGAGGTGCTTTCTTAAACAACGATCCGGGAGCAGCCAAAAGCAGACGTGGAATCTGTCCGAAAATTTCGCGTGTATTCAATGTCTTCAAGGCAAAAAGGAACATCCAGATGTGAACCCTGAGATGCGGACCGACGTCGAACTGACCGAGAATGTGCGCTCGGGCTAAACCATTCCAAACAAGACGATCGTCGGTTCCGCCAATAGCCTGCCGTGCCTGCTGCAACTCAGATTCAAAATGCTCACGAAGTTTAGGACGCATCCGTCGATCGGATCACATTTCAATACGCTTGTAAACCAACCGCTTGGTCATATCAGGGAGTTCCAATGGAAAATTTTGAACTGCTAGGATCTCTCGCCCAGAAGCTTCATGCAGAAATGCGGAGCACCTACTACCTCATGCTTCCGATCTTCTTTTGCCTTTCCCTCGCCGTTACTTGGCTCAAGACCCCGACGGGCGGACCCGATTTTCTTGAAGCCGTAAAACGCGCTTTCATATCGACGTTGCTGCTCGCAGGATTTCAGGAAATTACCGATACCATTCTCTTCGTGACGAGTGGCCTCGCCGACAAAATATCGGATATGCAGGGCCTTGATATGTTTATGCAGATGGCCGGGGAAAAGACTCGATCATACACCGTCTCGTCGATGTCTCTGCTGATCGGATTTAATGACCTATTTGTCGCCACGCTCACTTTTCTATCTTACGTCATTCTCTATTTCTCGCGGTTCATTATGGTCGCGGTCTACCATTTCAGCTGGGTCTTCTTGTCGCTCATTGCGCCGATCGTTTTGCTCTTTCATTTGTTCTCTCCGAAAATCACTTTGAATTTGTTTAAGAGCCTCATTGAAGTCGCGAGCTGGAAGGTCGTCTGGGCCGTTTTGTCGGCGATGCTAGCCGCCTTACCTTTCGGGAGTGCATACGCATCATCGGGTGGATACCTCACGGTCATCATCCTCAACTTTGTCATCGCAATAGCGATGCTTGGAACTCCATTGGTTGTCAGATCTCTAGTCGGCAGTGGTTTCTCTTCATTCGCCAGCAGTCTTGGACCGGTAACGGCGGGCGCGATGTTCGCGGCGCCCGCGAAAGCTGTTTCCGCGATGACCGCTGGTCGCAGCGCTCTTAACACTAGTCGAGGCATCATAAATCACTACCAAAATGCACTTCAGAACCGAGCGCAGAGAAAAGACATTGAACGCGGGATCAAGGCGCTGAATTCAAATTCAAAAAGGGAGTCGTAATTGATCAGAAAAACAAAACAAGCATGGTTCGAAGTCTGGGGCAACGAAGTCGCACAAAATCGGATACTCAAGCTACTGCTGTTGGTCTTTGGATTCGCGAACTGTATCTGCGCAATCTCGCTGGTGTACTTAGCAACCAAATCCCCCACTCTCTTTGCCGTATCGTCGATCGAATCTGGGATTCTTCGCAGCAACCCGCCATCGAAAGAGTACCTTACCGCCGAAGCTACGAGAGTCGTTTCCGCTTATCTACAAAGTCGTCACAGCTGGACTGCAAATGACGTGAAAGGATCTATTGGCAAAGCCGCTCGGTTCGTCGACGAATCCTATCGAAAGGCGTTTCTTTCGGCGAACGAGACCCAAGTTCGAATCGCCCAGGAGAAGAAAATCACTCAGAAATTTTATGTTTCAAAGATCGAGGTCGATCTTGCGAAGACGACCGCTTCTGTTTCTGGAGATCGAATCCTAACAATCGATGGGTTTCGCGCAGTGAATACGTTGTCATTCAACTTAAGTCTACGGCTCGGCGAAAGAACTGAACAGAATCCCGAGGGCGTATACATCACGTCGGAACAGCTGGTTGATACCAGCAAGGAGGTGAAATAAATCGAACTTAATCCGCCTACTCATCGCGTTCTTATTTTCGGTAGGCGCTCCAAGCTACGCAGCCGGAATCCGAACATTGTTGATCTCAGAAAATGAAGTGGCTGCCGTCAAAGTCGGGATAGGATTCTCGACCCTATTGCAGTTCGAAGCTCGCCCCTCGCAAGTGATCGTCGGAGACCAAGACTCTTTCAAAGTCGAATACGTCGGCGACGCCATTGCGATTAAGCCTTTGAGGAGCGGAGTTGCGACAAATTTATTTGTCGTAACCCAAGGCGGTAAGTTCAACTTTCGAGTTTCGGCCGTTCGCGGCCTCGAACCCGACTACGTTCTTAGAATTAAACGAAAGAGCGAAGACCGACCCACGGGATCAACAGCATTGCAAACTAGGCTAAGCAATTCACAGTTATCTAAGAATGGACTAACCCTACGTTTGAAATCCGTCGCCTCGACGCAATCCAATTCAGTGTTAATCTATTCGTTTGATGTGACGTCAGTCGATCGACAACGGATTTTCGAACCTGGCGACTTCGAAATAGTTCAGGGTGGCCGCTCGCTCTCAATCGAGAGCATCTATCTTGACCGAATATTTTTGAAACGCGGCGATCTTCTGAACGGCATGATTTTGATTCGCCGAAGCGCCATCGGACGAGGCCAGAAAATCGGGCTGAAAGTTTCAGAGGGTAAGAACAAGCAAGGAATTCAGCTACTAACTCCGAACATTTGAGGTGGAGATGAATCTCGGAAAAATCGACCGATATTTTATGACCCAGGATGCTCCGCTCGGAAAAATCCGGAGATTTGATCTGGCCAAGATCAAATGGCTTCTATTCGCACTTGGCGGTGCCGCACTGCTATTGATTCTGCTGATTCCACAACCCGATAAAAAAACCGCGACTGCCCCGACATCAATCGATGAGGGAACTTTTTTGACTTCGACACGTGCTCTACCGAACCCGAGAGCCGCAGGTTCCGGTGAGTTTTACGTCTCTAGTATGTCGGGCTATTCAGCGAACGGAAATTTCAGCTCACATTCAAATCGTGAGCTGTCCGCTAGCCAAGTCGTCAAACAGCAAGGAGGTGGTCTCGGTTTTGGGCTCGCGTCGGGAACTACGATTGCGGTGAGACTGCTCAATCGAATTGTGACGGCCGATTCGCGAAATCCCGTAATTGCGGTCGTGACCACGGAAGCTTCATCTCCAAGCGGGTTTTCTCTAGCGGTCGGAACGAAGGTACTAGGAAACGCACACGGCGAGCCAGGTTCTGAACGGGTTCAAGTCAAATTCCATACGCTAGTTTTTGAGAATGGTGGTGAGCAGGCATTCAACGGGGTTGCAACGATGCCAGACGGATCTAGTGGAATTACTGGCGAGTACCACTCGCAAATGTTGAAGAAAGAAGGCGGAAGATTCATTAGTAAGTTTATCGGAGGTTTCGCGGACGGCTTCAAAGACCGGGAGAAAGGAAACCTAATGCCTTTCGAACCCGGCAATCTGAAAAATGCCGCGCTCGGCGGAATTTCGGAGTCTGCTTCCGAGCAGGCGAAAACATATGAAACCGGTGTGAAGAACGTGAATCCGTACGTTTCTGTCGAACCCGGAACTTCGTTCATGATATTTCTCGAGAAGGGCATGGCCCTGTGAGCGATCGGCCAATCGAGCAGAGCGACTTTTACTTGATCTTCGGATTCATTGTCGTACCCGGCTGTCTCATTCTCTATCGGATCTTTTTTCGCGGACTGAACATCGGCGCAGAGTTTATGACAAAACCGTACGCTCTGAAAGCCGTGTGCGTCGCAATCGTATTGGGCATTCTCACTGCGGTGTACTTCGCCCTTCGTAGATGGAATCTGCACCTGGAAAAGATCGTACACGAAGTCAAATTCACCGAAAAGCAGATCTACCTTGGTCAAACACAGAACAACGACGAACTCTTTCTATCGACCGCAATGCGCACCCGGCACACCCAAGTGATCGGCACGACCAGCAGCGGAAAATCGGAATCCGTGATACTTCCCTGGGCCATTCAAGACATTCAAAATCGTGGCGGAATCATCATCGTCGACGGAAAAGCGGATCGGTCGTTTCTAGACAAAATCTACGCTTATACCGTTGCTGCCGGACGTGCGAACGACTTCCGCCTATTTTCGCTTTCGAATCCCAACCTCTCTTGCACGTTCAATCCATTGGCTGTCGGAAGCGTTCAAGAAGTCACCGAACGAGTGTTCTCAAGCTTTCAATTCGAAAACGAGTATTATGAGAGCGTTCAGTTCCGCATATTCCGAGAATTGATTGCGATCATCAAAGAACAGAACATTGTGCCGACATTCGCCCACCTGCTCGTGCTGCTGACGAACAAAGAGGCTCTGGCGACATGGATCGAAGCCAGCCGAAATGAATCACTAAAGGAAACTCTAAATGCGTTCAACGCCCTTACCCCGCGCGAGAAAGATGAAAAAGTCAGCGGCCTTGTGGCAAAGATCAGTCACTTCTGCGCCGATGAAATTTCGCCTCTTTTCAATTCACGCGAGCCGCATTTAGACCTCGGTCAAGCACTCAAGCACGGCCTCATCTGTTATTTTCAGCTACCCACGATGTACTATCAGTTCTTGGGCGCATCAGCGGGGAAGTTAGTCCTGCAATGCCTTCAGAACGCGGTCGCGAAACGACACAACGAGGGCGCAAGTTCGGTTCAGTTTACTTCTGTTTTCCTCGACGACTTCCAGGATTACATCTACGAGGGCTTCGAAGCATTGCTGAACAAATCCCGCTCGGCGAATATCGGCATGGTCTTTTCGCATCAAGCTCTTGGTGATCTCGACAAAGTAAGTCCGGCGTTTCGAAACATCGTCACAACAAACACGAATATCAAAATCGTTATGCGTAACAATGACCCGGAGACGGCCGAGTTCTTTGCAAGCTCGTTCGGTACGACATCATCGTCAAAGGAAACAGAACGTGTCTCGCGAGGCATATTCGGATCAAAGAAAACCGGTGAGCTGTCTGTACGAGCTGTAGAGGAGTTTCTCTTCCACCCAAATCTCATCAAATCCGAACTCGCCACGGGTGAAGCCATCGTTTCGATTCCGCATTTCGAAAGAGTCGAAACTCAGAGAGTAAAATTCACGCCGTTTCCGGATATCAAACCGAAACCACTCCCCGCGATTCCAAAAGGCTCTCTCGAACACGCAACATTCCTGAAACCTCCAGGTCGATTCGATCAAACCGACGTTCATCGCCTCTAATGAGCGATAAAAAAATTGGAGCTTCATTTATGTGGACAATTTTAAAACTTGTGTGCGGTTGCACCGCACTCGCAACTCTCGCAGGCTGTGCTACGACGACGAAATCAGTTATGCTAGGAGCCGGCACTGGAGCGGCCGCAGGAGCCGGAATCGGGGCACTGGTTGATCCGGGTCCGAAAGGTCGCGGTCGAATCAAGAACGCGTACGTAGGAGCAGCAGCCGGTGCCGTTCTTGGTGGCGCGGCAGGATACCTGATGCACGAGACGACCGTCGCAAAAGAGTCTGCGGCGTTCGAAAAAGGAAAGACCGACGGACTTTTTAAAGCTGCGCAGGTCGGTGGCAATGGAAATCCTCCCAAACTAGTTCCAGCAAAAGTAGAAGTCCGTTTCGTCGACGACCAGGTGAAAGGGAACATCTTTATTCCGGCACATTTCGAATACATCATTCTCGAACCGGCTCGCTGGAGCAACTGAACGTGCTGCCTGCAAGTTTTGGCAACGTGAACCTCGTGCGCCTTTGCACCGCTGACAAAGAAATCGTTCGCCTCATTGCAATGAACCGGTTCGCCAGTCGCGAAGAGATCAGCCGAAACTTGATCGGACTCAAGGAGGGATACAATCTGTACCGGCGACTTCGACATCTTCAGCGCATCGGCCTCATCGAGCTGCTGACAGGTGACGGCGAAACGACACTCGGCTATCGACTCACCCGAAGAGGCGTAAAATTCGCGAGGAGAAATCGTTTTGTGCCAGGCGACGCAGTACACTCGCGCCCCGCTTTCAAAACACAATTTGATCATGACCAAATCGTAAATGAGGCGCGGCAGATTCTATCGACATCGCCGATCGTTACGAACTTCATTGCGGAGTCGGAGCTGCGCTCTCGCATCACTAAAAGTCGAGTCAGCACGGCGCGCGGAATCGATCACGAATGGAAAGTGCCGGATGCTATGTTCACGCTTTCGACCTCGCGCGGATCAATGACGACGGCATTGGAGGTCGAGCTAACGCAGAAAGCGAAGGCTCGGTACTCCAAGATCGTCGCAGCCCTGCTAACTTCAAAGTCCTTCGAATTCGTCTTCTTCGTCTGCAAAGACGAATGTCTCAAGATGCTTATTCGACATCAGATCGTGAAAGCACGAGCAACGAATGCGCTCGTCAGAGCATCGAATCGCAGTAACGGAATCTATTTCTGCACACTGGCCGATCTCCGACAGCATGGTCTCAATGCCGTTTGGGAGGGCGAGGACACTCGATTTTCAATCAACGATCTTGCGTCTGCCAAACGCGATTCCCTGAATCCATCAGTCAAAACTGAAGTGTCACAGGTGTGACACTTGGCGCGCGAAAACGAAAACGGCGAATGAGCGACAACGTACTGAAGTCGTTGAGAAATTAGATCCGGCCGCCTACTGGCTCCGCACCTGATCGTTCCTGACCACTCCCCCTCTACGATTACATCTTGAGGTGAAGTGGTCAGGAACTGGTGAGTATCCAGTAGGCGGGAGGAGTAGAAATTTTTGAATATTTTAGTTTATTAGAGAAAGAGGAGGGGGCCAGGGAAGGAGAGTAGCTGTTGGCAAAGCAGTCATATTCCAATTGAATGTCGTATTGGATGCGATCATAACTTAAAGGATATGCAAATTTTTTTAGTAGCTTTCTTTGGAGCCCTCGGAGTCGTTGGACGCTATATTGTTGATCGAGAGATTGGCGCCCTGCTAACTACTGATTTTCCGCTCTCTACCCTCCTGATCAACTGCACCGGCTCATTTTTGATCGGCGTCATATCGGTTATCGGCACTGAAAGCGGACTAATTTCGAAAGACATTTTCGTGATGCTCTCCGTTGGTCTTCTTGGAGGCTTTACAACTATGTCAGCATTTTCTCTTCAAACATTTCAACTCATCGAAAAAGGACAGTTACTCTTTGCGACGACATACTTTGTGGGCACCCCCGCGTTAGGCGTGGTTTGCGCGATTACTGGAATTCAACTAGCACGAATGCTTTTAGCGACTTAGTTGCGACTAAAGTTCCTCATATAAGTCGCGAACGCGACAGCCAAGCACTCGCGCCCAGGCCTCAAGGCTCGAAAGCTTCGGATCATACCCATCACGGAAATAGCGAAACACAGTGGGATACTCTTTATCCAACTTCTTTGCGAACTGTCGTTTCGACAGCCCCTTCTTCTTGAGCATTTCAGCCAATAACAATTTTGCCATGCGCCAAATCTAAACCAGGTTTCGAGTTCTGCTAACCATAACTATTTTGTTATGGACTAACATTATTGATATGGGTAGGCTTATTTTATGGCGACCCGAAGGATCTATAAAATGGAAAAACAAAAAATGGCGAAGGTCACAATGTCGCTCGAGGCCGAGACGCTCCTCAACAGTATGGTCGTACGGACTAACGACGGATTCACGGGTGGTCGGTTGACCAAGCACGACCAACTATCGTGGATCGTGACGTGTTTCGCTGAAAACTATTTTGAGCGAAACATCGACCGCATTCGGCAAGACCACTTCGATCGGGTCACGCATCTCGAGAATTTGTTGAAGCGAGTCAAAGTGGCTCGGCACAAAGGAACCGAAGATCAAGAGGCCGAAACGAAGCTCAAACAAATGATGGATAATTCTGAGAAGCCCAAAGAACGCCAACAGAAAATGAAACTGAATCAGGAGGCTTCATAAACCGGCATTAGTGTCGGGCACCTTTAATCAACGAGTCTCCGCTGAATCCGCGCATCTCTCTGCCCTCCCAAACAAATGACCGTTGAAACACGGTCAGGCAGGAGTTAAATGATGTTCGGAAACGAACTC
>LNDT01000027.1 GCA_001464715.1 Bdellovibrionales bacterium Ga0074137
ATTTTCCGATATTGTCTCTTGAAGCAACTCAAGGAGAATTCCGAAATGATACTCTTCCCGTTTTATGAATACTGGTGGTTTTACGCGGCCTTTGTGGCATTCGTTTTGGTCGTGTTGGCTCTGGATTTGGGTGTCTTTCACAAAAAGGCCCATGAGGTTAGCTTCAAAGAGGCGTCGGTTTGGACTGCTATCTGGATCAGCTTAGCCTTTGTTTTCAACGCTCTCTTCTATTTGTACGCAAAGCATCGGTTCTCGACCGACGAGCGATACACCTCGATTCCGGGGTTCGATCCCGATGCGCAGGCGAAAACATCCGCACTAGAATTTCTAACGGGTTTCGTCGTTGAGAAGTCACTTGCCGTCGACAATATCTTCGTATTCGCGGTTGTCTTTGCCTACTTCGGAATTCCGAAAATGTACCAGCACCGCGTTTTGTTCTGGGGAATTTTGGGAGCACTTTTTTTCAGAGCCATCTTCATCGCGATGGGATCAATTTTGATGCAGTATCACATGGTCGTGATCTTTTTTGGCGGCCTGTTGATCCTGACGGGACTGAAGATGTTTTTTGCGGGTACAAAGCCCCAGGACCTCGAGAACAACTTCGTTGTCGCACAGTTGAAGAAAATTTTCCGAGTCCATCCGCAGATAGAGGGTCAAAACTTCTTTATTAAGAAAGACGGACTAACTTATGTAACTCCGCTGTTCTTGGCACTCATCTTCTTAGAGCTCAGCGACATCATCTTCGCTGTCGACTCGGTACCAGCGATTTTTGCTCTGACAAAAGAGCCTTTGATAGTTTTTACTTCGAACATCTTCGCGATTCTGGGGCTTCGGTCGATGTACTTCATGTTGGCGGGCGTGATGGATAAGTTTATCTACATCAAATACGGTCTTGCGTCTGTGCTGCTGTTCGTTGGCCTGAAAATGGTTTGGCTCAATGAAGCCTTCGGCGGGAAGTTTCCCATTAACTGGTCGCTTCTTATCATCGCTGGACTGATTGGGTCTTCAATTTTGGCTTCGCTTATCGTGTCGAGAAAAAATCCCACATGAGGTCGGTGGCGGAGAGGGCCGTCGAAGGAGCTTCGCCGCGCCGGCCAGGTTTTAAGCTGCCGGGCCAAGTGTGGCCGCCGGATTCCGTCACGCAAAGCTGCACGGCCGCCCCACTTTTGCAGTCGGTGGTCAGTTCACAAAACGCGCCGTCTTTTTCTAGAATCTTTTTTGTAGTGGGCCTGCACTTATTGATAGTTCGCCATTTTTCGATGGTGGCTGGTACAGATTTATAATCGGTGACGAGAGCTTTGTCGACGGAGCTCGGTCCCGCGCCGCCTCCGAAAAGCACACTCTCATCGTTTCTCGCGTGAATATGCAGAACGGGTGTTCCATTCTTCGGGTCGCAGACCAGCGTATTATCGGTTCCAGCGACAGGCGCGATGGCCTTTATGGTTTCGGGCATTTCACACGCCAGTCGATAGGACATCATTGCGCCGTTCGACATTCCAGTTGCGAAGACTTTATTCGAATCGATATTGAGTTGGTTTTTTACATTCCGAATGACCTCGCGAAGAAAATCGACGTCATTGGTCTGCTTGTCTCTCGCGTAAGCGCAGCATGCTCCGGCGTTCCAGGCCGCAAACTTTCCGGATTTAAAATGACTGCTGCCGTTGGGAAGTACGAGGATGAATCCTGCGGACTCCGATTTTGCAATGAGGCGATAGTTATCACCTTCGGCAGGATAGTTCATGTCACCACCGGCACCATGAAGAGCCAGCACCAGCGGCGTCGCTTGAGCAGGGTTGTACGCTTTTGGAATATGAACTCTGTAGTAGCGCATTACGGAATCGTGTTTAAAAGAAAAAACTAAATCTCCGGCCTTCGTGATTTTTGAAGTGACATCATTCGAGGCCGTCGGGGCTGCGAGGGCCGATTGCTTTTGAATCCAACGACTTTTAACTTTTTCCCGAAGCCAGCCATTTTTCTCGGGATTCGCGTCGGCGCTGCTACATAATAAAAGGAAAAGAGCCAAAAGTGATTTCGTCATAACTTGCATGCTACTGAAAGCCGCGGTCTGATCAAGCTCGAACCAAGATACCGCCGGAGTCAGCATGCTCAATCACGTCCAGTTTCTTCTTGTCGCCTTGGTCGCGGGACTTCATGTTTATATTTTAATTCTTGAGATGTTTCTTTGGACAAAGCCTAAAGGTCGCAAAACATTTCGCATGAGCGAAGCCCGGGCGAAAGAAACGGCGACGCTGGCTGCGAATCAAGGCCTCTATAACGGCTTCTTAGCCGCGGGATTGGTGTGGTCGTTGGCTCACCCCTCAGCTGATGTCGGCTATGAACTGACGGTGTTCTTTTTAAGTTGTGTGATTGCAGCGGCCGTCTATGGCGGCGCAACTGTGGGGCGTCGAATTTTTTATGTTCAGGGTCTGCCGGCGATCGCAGCTCTCATCGTATCTGTGCTTGCGCTGGGAAGCGTCTCATTTTGACTGTCGAACTGTTGTACGAATCGCCTCAACTCGAATTAGTTTGAGCTTATCTAAAAGAATCCCCGTCGATCTAGCGCTTTGAATAGTTAAGTCTTCACCGGCTCAGTGCCAGAGCCTGGACCTGCGTGACGGCGTCACCGATAGAGAGACAACCGATAGATAATCAGAGGAAAATTCAATGGGAAGACTGTTTGGAACGAGCGAGCAGCAGCTGATCGATGCCGAACTCGATCAGGCCAGCACTCGGCTGATCGTAGTATCTATACTTCTCGCGTTTGTTTCCCTCTTAAATATTTTCTTTATCCGCTTCGGAAAACTCACACTGAATGATCTGATCTGTCAGGGGCTCTTTGTCGCCTCATTCATCTTTACGATGGGCCTCAGTATCCATCAGTACTTTCACCCGCGCCTGGCCCACGAGCGCGTCATCGTGGGATTGGTCCACGACGTCGTTGTGACGACGGTCTTCTTATTGTTTAGCCGCGAAAAGTTCGCATCTTTTCTTTTTATCTATCCGTGGATATCGATCGGACATGGGTTTCGTTTTGGCGAGCAGTACCTTTTTGTCGCGTCACTTTTCACATCGTTCGGAATGCTGATCCTTTTTAAAGTTAGTCCTTACTGGGGATCTATGGCGCCATCGGGTCTTGATATCGGTCTCATTTTCATTCTTGTTGCGAGCTACACGGGGTATTTGCTGCGAGATCTTTCGTCCATTAAAGAGAAGCTCAAGCAGTTGGCGACGCGAGATCCGCTGACGGGCTTAGTGAATCGTCGCATCATCGAGGACCAGTTGCCGCAAATGGTGGCGGATCACAAGGCCGAGAATCTTGCGATGGGCATGATTTATTTCGATCTCGATGGGTTTAAACCCGTGAACGATAATTTGGGTCACGACTGCGGCGATCTTTTGCTTCAACAGGTCGCGAGCATCGTAAAAAAATCCGTACGCGCAGGAGACATCGTCGCGCGCGTCGGTGGCGATGAATTCGTCGTCGTCTTAAACGATATTTCGACCGAGAAGGACCTTGCGCTTCGAGGGCGAGAGATTTTGAACAAGATCGAATCGATCAAACACCTCAATGGTCAGATGATCGATATTTCGGCGAGCCTTGGCTGCCTCTTGATTGGCGCGAAAACTCCGAAAGAACTCAGTTCAAGTCAGAAACTTATTCGAGAAGCTGACCGTCTTATGTATGCCTCAAAAAAATCGGGCCGCGGCGTTCTTTCCCTCGCACGCACTGAAGATCTTTGGACGATGGCGGCGTCGGCTTAAGTCTTTAGGTGCCAATCGACTTTCCTGTGCGTTACGCCATTCACTTGCAGTTCGAGCGAGTGAGTTCCGTCATAGTACTTTCTTGTCGTGATTTTTTTCAAGTGATGGCGTTTCGTTATTCGTTTTTTTTCGCCCGGAAGAAGATCAAGGTTCTTTAGTTTAAAAACTTTCTTCGATGTGGCGCCGTTGGCTTTCGCAAAGTGGATGCGATAGTCGATGACTAACCGCTCGGTGCTGGTGCTTTGTGCGCGAACCTCAAAAGAAAACTCAAGATGCTCTCCCACTTTGAACTTCGATTTCTGAAGTTTCAGCGGGCCGACCTTCGCGGACGTCTTCTTTTTAACTCCGATAAGCTTCAATGCTTTTGAATCACCCTTTTTTATCATCGTTCTTAAGGCGTGTCGGGTGATCCATTTTAATTTCGCCGCGTGGTCTGGTGGCGTTTCTTTCAGCCAAGACTTCAACGTGGCGACAACAAGCTCGGGATGGTCTTTTGAAATGTCGTTCAAGTGGTTGGCGACACTTTTTCTTACATAAAGTTCTTCGTCGTATTTGAGTCGTTCAAGAATCGGAAGCGTCGAAAGCGGGGCTTTGATAAAAAGATCCAGCTTTGGACCCCATGGAAGCCTCGGTCGTGAGCCCTCCGAAGCCCAGCGGCGTTCATGAACATTTGTACTTCTCGCGCACGACATTAAAAATCGAAGCGTTGGTTCTGGTTTCTCCGCCAGAAACGGTCGAACGGCGAACTCTCCCGTGAAGTGCGAGGTGATTTTTCTTAGCGCCTCCAAAGATTGGGCGGGATGGTTCAGCCCATAGCTCTCAATGAACTGTGTGACCGGCCAAAGCACAAAACCCTGAAGATGACCGCGCTCGACGGATTTAACGAGGCATTGAATGGCTTTCGCTTCGTCTTTGGGAAGTCTCCTTCGAAGTTCTTCACTGATAAGTTTCACACGAGCCTTAAGTTCCAATGGATCAAGCTGAGGTGCGATGGAGAGAAAGGCCCGCTGATCGAAATCAGGCTCGACCGAACTGATCTCGGTTGCCAGGCGCGTGAGTGAGTCTCTATTGATCCAAAGTTTGAAAGCGTTCGGATTGTCGGTCTGTTTGTTGAGTGGTTTGTCCTTCGCCGGCACGTGACGCTCCTTGAATGAATCCCCTCATCTGATTACGATCTTCGAATGGGAAAAATAGGCTTGTACCTTAAAATCGGAATTCTTGGGCTCGTTCTTGTCGGAGTCTTTTACGCCATGCGCGGACTCACTCCAGAGACCATGCAGTCGGTCTTCGAAGCGCTTGGGATTGAACCGGGCGCCTCGGGCCAGCCGGGTCTTCAGCCTGGAGGAGCAGCCTTGGCCGAAGGCGAGACGCGAAGAACCCTGTGCAAAACACGAATTGCGGCGGTTCGTTTTCCCGACGGCCGCGCCGTTGTTGAATTGAAAAAGGGACTCAAGCTGGATTGGGTCGCCGAGGAGACAGCATCTGCTGAAAATGAGGGCACACCAGCGGGACGCTCGCTCAATTACTTGGCGATCGAGAAGTGGTTTTCGCTTCATTGCCAATTTGTTGTCGGCCCGGCTCCTGCTGCTGGTACAGAATCGTTAGAACCTAGCAATGAGCCTCAGCCCTTGGTGAAAATTGAATTTATTGATGGCACTCATTGGGGCCTTTCGCGCGCAGGGGCCACAATATTCAGCGATTCGGACCCTGCGGATCGATTTCGGTCCCAGGATCTTGAGCAAGCTTTGGTGGAACTCCGATCAATTGCTGGCTTCCCGGTTGACACCAGCGACCGCTAAACCCTATTTTGGCTCTTCCAACGAGGTCGCGCACGGTGCGCCCATTCTTTTGTTCAGATGTAGCTCAGTTGGTAGAGCAAGCGACTGTTAATCGCTGGGTCGGGGGTTCGAGTCCCTCCATCTGAGCCATTTCTTTTTTCGTAGTTTCCGGTGTGCCCCCGCGTGTCTTGTGGGTCTTGCGATTCTTCCTTTGGAGGGACGGCGGTCCGTTCGGCATTGAGCCGAACGTTCCTAGGCGGTCGGGGATCGCTACGGTCTTTTTGGACCTACGCGACCCGCTTCCGCAATGCTCCACACCAAAACGCGCCGCTGGCGTGTTTTGGCGCGGGCACAACCTCCATCTGATTCTGTGTCGCTCAATGACTCGCTTTTGCTTGCTCGGTTGTGCCTCCGGCTTGGGGCGAAATGACTTTTTGGATTTGCGGGTTGAATGATTTTTGGATGGAGTCGATGGAAACTATTTTGACGCCCTCGAGAGAACGGCTTGCTCGGGTGAATGTTGTTGGTACTTCGGGTGGGGGTAAAACTACGTTTGCTAAGAAATTGGCGGCGCGGTTGGGGCATCCTTATGTTGAAATGGATGGACTTTTTTGGCTTCCGAATTGGACAGAGCCTGGAGACGAAGTTTTTTTTCCGAAGCTTGCTTCGGCGCTTTCGCAGCCGACGTGGGTGCTTGACGGAAACTATGATCGAACTCTGTCGATCAAGTGGAAGGATGTCACGACCGTTATCTGGATCGACTATTCCTTTCGTCGAACGATTTTCCAGGCGGTTCGGCGCGCTCTCATCCGATCTATCTATCGCAAAGAACTTTGGCCCGGGACGGGCAATCGCGAATCGTTTGTGCAGTCGTTTTTGAGTCGGAAGTCGATCATCCTGTGGACACTCAAAACTTTTCACCGAATTCGTGAGCGCTACGAAAAGCGCAGGATGGATTCTCAATATTCACACATTCATTTTGTAAGACTTAAGGGCCCCGATGAGGCCCGTAAGTTTCTAGAATCTATTGGTGAGCTCTGACCTATTGTTTAAAATTCTTCAGAACTTTACTGTTTGATCCACGTTTCATCAGAGGGGTCGGTGCCAGTCGCAACGACTCTGAGATCGCCCTTGGTATTGATCTGAGTGTGATTGAGGGTCAGAACAACGGAACCGTTTTGTGAAATGACGGTTGTGACTTTTCCGCTGTCGCAAGTGGCGACGTAGCTGGCGTCTTGAATCTGGTGAGAACCGCCGTCGGCCGTTAATGGTTCAGAGCCATCTCCCAGATTATAGGTCATGCCGCCGGATACCGGCGACGTCGTGATCGTCATACTTTTCGTTCCGTCCGGTGAAGCATAGTTTCCAGCCAGGTCGGGGCAGTCCGTTGCTGAATGTGTTTGTTGTTTTGCCGGCGTTGATCCGCCTCCTCCTCCGCCGCCGCTGTTACAGGCGGTCATTGACGCGAGAGCAACGGAGGTACCAAGAATACCGAGGGCTAGCTTTGTTAGCTTCATAATTCGATCCTCAAAAGTTTCAGAATCGGTGTTAGCCACCGATGCGATTTGCGGAAGTTAAGGCAGTTTTAATGCCTAACTTGGCAGTCACCTATAATTGACCTCACGGAAGTGGCGTCTGGTGCGAAAGAAAATTCTGCCTACCGGTAGGCCCAATTCGGGCTTATTACGCACAAAATATCAAAACGTGGATTTGGAAATAGGTAGAACCGTTTTCGGGGAAAATGATGGAACACTTGGGACAGGCGCATCGGGTGGCTAGGTGAGGTTGGCCTGTTTTTCGAAAAACTCTTTCATGGATTGGTTTGTTTCGATGGCAGCGCATTTTAGGAAGGCCATTTGGGCGAGTTGGGGATTGCCCATTTTTTTGTAGATCGCACCGAGGCAGCCCCACGCTCTCAAAAAATTAGGATGTAAACGAACGCAGGTTTCTAAGTGCGGTATCGCCATCATTGACTCTTCGTCGGACCAGAAGAGGTGGGCTCCCAAAATAAAATGGGCGTGCACGTTTTTCGGTGAGCGCCGGATCAGATTTTTTAAGGCCAACTTACCGACATCTCCGAGACCTTTTTTAAGACGGTTTTTGGTTTCCACAATCTCTAAGTAATCAAGAACGTCTGCGTTTTCAGGTGCAACGAGGTGGGCTTCGGCCAAGAGGCTTCGAATTTTGCTAGAGGGTGCCTCGGCTTCGATGAGTACTTTTGCGAAAGCGATGACAAAAATGAGATCGGTTTTTAGTTCGGGTCGTGCTGCGTAGAGGTCAGTTCCAAAACTCAAAGCGCGTTCGAGTTTGCCTTCGTTGTAAAGTTTAATGAACGAATCGATAGACGGATTTTTGCTTTTACCGTCACTCGTTGCCATCAAGCTTTTGCAGAACGGACATATTCCGACCGACGGGCTGCTGGGGGCACCGCACCCAGAGCAAACAATATCGAAACTCACAAGAGCCCCTTGCCGCACTGGGAACAGAACTTCGAATTTGAATCCGTCCGAGCGTTACAGGCCGTGCACACTTTTTTTGCTTCAAGCGCGACCTTCTCTTCCTTCTCGTGGTAGTCGGCGCCGATAAGACCTTTGCCGAGCATGAGTCCCATCATCATTTGCATGGAATCGTTCGATGCGCCGTCTTTACTTTGGCCTAAGCTGGTGGCCGCTTTGTAGAGGAGATATTCTTTTTGCGACCCAATGACTTGAATGGCCGCTTTAGCATCCATCGCTTCAATAACTTCTTTGGACGGAAGGGCCGAAAGCACTTGTACCTTTTTGGCGGCGACGCCGTAGTCTTTAAGCTCTTCATTCAGGCGGGGCTCGATATGCTTTGAAAGTTCGCTATAAGATTTGCTGAGGTCAGCTAGCGATTTGAACGATGAGAACGCCTCAGGAAGAAGTTCAACGATCTGGCCTTGGATAAACTCTTCGAGATCGGTGATGCTGTAGGCCGTTCGACTTCCCACAAGTTTTGTATAGAACTTTGCGGGATCAGTGACGACGACATTGAAGTTTCCGAACGCGCGTATCGGAACGGCACCAACACCATCAAAATTGACAAGAATAGGTTGAGGCGATCCCCACCGGCGCGATGTGAATGCATGGCCAGCGACAAACACAAGCTCACAGCGCAGCGGATTTTCAAAACCAAACTTCCAGTTCGCGAGCTTCGTTAAAATAGGAACACTTTCAGTTTTGATTTGATGGGTTCCAGAAAAAAACAAATCCGCGATTTTGCCTTGATAGATAAAGACCGCACACTGGTTCGGCTTTACGATCACAGCGGTCCCCGCATAAAGATCGACGGTGCCTGCCGCGGGAACTTTCGCGGCAATGAGGGTTCCGGAAGGGTCCTCAAATTCGTAGATCCCTCTAAAAAAACTCGATTGCTTGGCGGAATTCGACATCGATGCTCCTGAACTGAAAATTACGCTTTTGCTTATCGGAGACTCAAGGAAAACGCTCAACGTGAGACTTACGTCCCATTGACCAAGGTCATGCCGCCTTTCGACCGCGCATGCTGGCCTCTGACTTGCTCTGTCGGGGGCTGACCGTAAGCATTTTGCTTCGGTTTCTAAAAAGATCAGTCGGAAAGCGATGGCAAAGAAATCATCTGGAACCGCGGGAGGCTTGGCAGGCTAAAACCGGTGCAAACCTGCAAGCATTTTAGGTCCATTGGATCTACTTCGGCACCTTATCAGAGTCGCGTCTGATATCTTTTTAGATCCCGCAGCGGCTGCTCGCTGCGGGACTTTTTTCCTCAGGCGGGTGCGGATTGAACGCACAAGCATCATCGGCCTCACTTCATCGAGATCAAACCGCTCTATTTCAGAGACCGGCTCACATCGCACGGCGCTCCGATTGCAACGTCACAATGTGAAACTGGATTCGATCAGAAACCGAAAATTAACCAAGGAAGAAATTGAAATGAAAATCATCACGACGGCGTTAGCGACTCAGGCAGCGGCAACACTTCTCAACGCGAACGGCCGAGTGGCCGCTCCAATCTTACTTTACTTTTTAGGTGTGCCGGGCATCGTCGTACTGCTGCTTTGGTTCTTCATTTTCCGAGGCTAACGATTGGTTTTCGTTCGATTGTAACCATCGCCCTTTGCACGCGACGCTTCGTCGCCGTAGTAAGTGCATGACGACTGAACGGCGCCTTTGTCGAAATATTTGTGAGTCTCTTGATTCGAAGAGAGAGTGCGCTCGTACATGGGCTTTCCGTCTTTATCGAGAGTGGTGACGGACTTTAGGTTCTCTCCATCACGTTCGTAAACGGTGGTCGTCGGGCTCGTGTGGCGCGTGGGAAGAATTGGCTGAGACGTTTCTTTCATAATGTAGCCCTTCGCATCCAAGCAGGCAAAACTTGAAATGAGGCCGGGGTTGTAGCGAGAAACGAGGCGTTGACCAGAAGCACACGCCAGAGGTTGTTCTTGGTTCCCCTTTTTCTCGGCCTTCGTGTCGACGATCACCCATCCGTTACTGGTGTCGGTGGTCTGACTTTTTCGAAGCAGTGTTTCGTCCTTTTTTATTTTCTCAAGATTCTCGCTGGCGTCCTTAAGGGCGTCGGTGAAGAGTTTGTTCTCTCTTTGTAGCTTCGCAATATCGGCCTGGATCGAGGCGGTGGGCTTGCCCGAGTTTTCGGCGGCGAGAAGTGCTGTGCTTTTAAGAAATATGCTTTTCCATTGTTCGGCTGCATGGCTGCGAAGAGTGTTAATTGTCGCTTCGGTTGCGATCTGATCGCGCTGCAGTTGTATGAGCTTTGCTTCCGCTTCCACGGAAGGAATACTCTCGGTCAGCCGCGGGGTGATGGGTCGCTTGGGATCCGAAGCGACCATTCCCATACTCCTGCTTGGGTAGGTCATCATGCCTATTCCGTAACCGGGAAAGTTGTTATAGATGAAAGGGTTGCCGTAGACGCCGAGAGCCATTGGACCTGCCTCTGTGATCTGCCTAGTATCCATCGGTCCAAAGGGTTGGCCTGGAGTAGCTCCCCAAGGGCCGCCGAACGGCAGAGTCCCGGTGGCGGCTTGAGCCGAAGCCGAACTTGAAAAGGAACTCACCACAAAGAGCATCGCGGCCGCGCACAAACACTTTTGAAAAACAGTTTTCATAAGAACCTCATGACTTAGTGATTACCTTCTTAAGATAACCGTTTGCGAAAATGAGGACGAGAGCAGAGTGCCGCCGAGAGGGATCTCTCGCCGTTGGTCGAGTGGCGGAATGTAGCTTCGACTACGCTTTGATCGGAATCAGCGATTTTGCTGTGAGATTTTTCCATTTAAATTGGTTTAGAAACTTAAGATCCATGAGCACGGCAAAGTCGACGACGGTGTAGCCAGCGATTGTCAGAACTTCGGCGGCGGCATTCAGTGTTCCGCCCGTCGCCAGCACGTCGTCGATGACAACGACGCGGCCGCGGCCAGCTTTTGCTTCAATGCTGTCGGTTCCGTATTCGAGTTGGTAGCTTTGCGAAAAAACGGGTGGCGGAAGCTTTCCTTTTTTTCTGACGGGAACAAAACCGCTGTTCGTTTCATGTGCGACGGCTGCTCCTAAAATAAATCCGCGCGATTCAATTCCCGCAATCGCATCGAAGTCACCACCGCGAATCAGGTCGGCCATTTCTTGAATGAGCTCAGGAAAGAGGGGTGACCCCAGTAGTGGCGAGATGTCTTTAAAGGTGACGCCCGGTTTGGGAAAATCGGGAACGTCGGTTATCAGCTTAAGAAACTTCGGGTCAAGATTTGTCATGAGCCCCAGCCTATGGGTAGTGTGCTGGGTATGTCGAGTTTAAGTGAGCGAGCTGCGCGGGAAACTATTGTTGAAATTGGACGAAGGCTTCACGCCCGAGGTTGGCTTGCGGCGGCGGACGGAAATATCAGCCTGCGACTCTCGACGGATAATATTTTGATAACGCCCAGCGGGGTTCATAAAGGTTATCTGGTTCCCGACGATATCTGCCGAATCACGATCGACAACCGTGTTCTTGAAGGAAAGCCCAGCACCGAGCGTCTGATGCACTTATCAGTTTATAAAAATGCTCCTAAGGCGGTTGCCGTTGTACATGCCCATCCGCCCGTCGCAACAGCGTGGACCGTCGCACATCCTGAACTTACGGAACTTCCGGGCGATTGCTTGTCAGAAGTGATCCTTGCGGCCGGTCGAATTCCTTTTGTCCCCTATGCGCAGCCCGGAACGCAGCAGATGGGTGATCACTTGGTTCCGTTTCTTCCAGAGTGTCGTCTTATGATTTTGTCGCGGCACGGGGCTCTTGCTTGGGGTGAATCACTTTCGGAAGCTTACAACGGGATAGAGCGGCTCGAACATTCTAGCGTTACACTGGCGCACGCGAAGTCCTTGGGACGGCTCACGAGTCTTCCGGGCGACGAGGTCGCGCGCCTTCAAGAGATGCGAAGTAAAATGGATGGTCGCACGATATGAAACTTCGGCCGATCAAACTTGACTCTACGGGGCTTCGTTTCAAGACGCGTGTCGGCGCCGTCGTTCTTGAAATTTTGGATCAGCGTTATTTGCCGGAAGAAGAAAAATGGGTCGCTGTCGACGATTCGGCGTTGATGTGTCAGCTCATTAAGACGTTGGCGGTTCGCGGGGCCCCCTTGATCGGCGTCGCGGCGGCGTTGGCCTTGGTGGTCGAAGAGCGGCGCATAGCGATGGACACGGACAGTGTCGACATTAAAAAAGTTGAAAAACTTAAACGTGCGGCCGCAGAACTTCGTGCGGCTCGTCCGACAGCTGTGAATTTGATGTGGGCGATGGACCGCATGCTGGTGGCGCTGTCAGAATCAAGGTCGCTTTTGGACGAAGCGATCGCGATCTTTAATGAAGATGTCGAGATGTGCGATCAGATGGGTGATAACGGTGCCCCCTTAATTCGGACCGGCGACGGCGTTTTGACGATTTGTAATACTGGAGGTCTAGCGACGGTTGGAATCGGAACCGCGTTCGCAGTCTTACTTCGTGCGCACGAGCGCGGAATTAAATTTCATGTTTATGCCTGCGAAACACGGCCGCTTCTTCAGGGCGCAAGACTCACGACGTGGGAGCTTGCGCGCCACGGGATTCCGCACACTTTGATCACCGACAGCATGGCAGCGACGCTGATGAGACAAGGAAAAATTCAAAGTGTTTTCACTGGGGCCGACCGCGTGGCCGCCAACGGCGATTACGCCAATAAGATCGGGACGTACTCGTTGGCGGTGTTGGCGAAACACCATGACATTCCTTTTTATCCAGTCGCTCCGATGTCGACCGTGGACCCGGACTGCGCCTCGGGCGAAAAAATTGAAATCGAGCAACGGGCTCCTGGCGAAGTTCGCGGGTTCGTCGGCGCTCGCGAGACTTACCGGTGGGCTCCGAAATCGTCGGAAGTTTTTAATCCGTCGTTTGACGTGACACCTGCGAACCTGGTGACAAAATTTGTTCTTAACCGCGGCCTATTTTCTGTTGAGGAATTTCGGTCGACAATAAAGCGGGGTCAGTGATGTGGGCGATTATTGGTGGATCGGGTTTCGAAAACTTTGATGGCATCCGAGAGATCGAGGATCTTGATCGGTTGACGCCCTTTGGAGAAGCCTCCAGCGGCCTACGGCGCATTGAATTCGGCGGGAAAGAAGTCATATTTCTTTCGCGTCATGGTCGTCATCACGAACTACTTCCTGGAGAAGTTAATTACCGCGCCAATATCTTTGCTTTGAAAAGGCTTGGCGTTAAAAAGATAATCTCGGTCTCGGCCGTTGGCAGTCTTCGTAAAGAATTGCCGCCCGGTGATTTGGTCGTGGCCTCGCAGTACATCGATCGAACGAAGGGTATTCGCGCGCACACTTTCCTTGGTGACGGATTGGTGGGTCACGTCTCCTTGGCAAAGCCGACTTGGAGTGGGGCCGCAGAGGTTATTCGCAAAATGGTCCCGAAGTTCGACTTCAAAATTCACTTCGATAAAACCTATGTCTGTATCGAGGGCCCGTACTTTTCAACAAAAGCCGAGTCGAATTCATTTCGCGGTATGGGCGCTGATATTATCGGGATGACGAATTTTCCCGAGTTCGCCTTAGCTCGCGAAGCTGGGATTTGTTACGTTCCGTGCTGCTTTGTAACGGACTATGACTGCTGGGATGATGAGATCGAGCATGTCACTTTGCAGTTGGTTTTGGAAACGATGAGGCTCAATAACAAAAAAGCCGTCCGTTTGATTTCCGAGCTGTTAAAAGCAAATCCCGCGGAAGATGCGGCCAGCCGCGAGGGTGGACTTAAAAACAGCCTCATGACCGACGTCGCAACGGTCGAACCAACAAAACGCGCGTGGCTAGAAACTTTAATGTCCTGATAAAAATCGAGAGGCGAGCGCCTTGGTCAGTCTGAAATTCGGATGCGCTCGGTTCGGCCCATTTGCGGCTTCAGGTACGTTGGCGGAAGGCCGGCCTGCAGCGCTTTCACAATGGCTTCAAGGGTCGCTTTCCTTTTAAAGACACGCGAGTAAACCAAACTCACTTCCCGAGTTGGAATCGGAGAATTGAATTCTCTGACTTGCTTCTTTCGTCGCGACTCCTCAATATCGGCGACCGCAAGCGCCGGCATCAGCGTATAGCCCCCGTCTTGATCAACCATTTTGCGAAGGGTTTCTAAGCTACCGCTTTCAAAAAAAGCTTTGCCGGTCGCTTTATTCTTTCGGCGATCACCACAAATTTTCAGAGCCTGGTCGCGGAAACAGTGGCCTTCGGAAAGAAGCCACAGGTCGTTCAACTGTAGATCGTCTGAGTCGACAAACTTCTTTTTCGTCAGAACGTGGTCTGGCGAAACGTAGAGGCAAAACGGCTCATAAAAAATCGGCCTCTCAATAATGTGCGGATCGTCCAAGGGAGTCACAAGAACGCCGACATCGACGGAGCCTTCTTTAATTCTCGCCATGAGATCTTTGGTTTGAATTTCCTCTAAAGAAATTTCCGTTTGCGGATGATTCTTTCTGAAATCGGAAACAAGTTTCGGAGCCAGCGACGGGCTCAATGTTGGAATAATCCCGATCTGAATGGTGGAAGCAATAGTGTCAGTTTCGTCAGCGGAAAGAGCTTTCATCTTCTCCGCTTCGGCAAGAACGATCTGCGCTTGTTCGACCAGCTGGGCGCCGAGGGGTGTTGTCTTAATGGGCTGATGAGTGCGATCAAAAATCTCGATTCCCAGTTCTTCTTCAAGTTTTTGGATCTGCATCGAGAGTGTCGGCTGAGTGACAAAACACGATTCTGCGGCGGCCCCGAAGTGGCGGTGCTGGGCGACGGCTACGATGTATCCAAGTTGGGTGAGCGTCATTACAAAACCTCCGGTGATCAGCGGCAATAGACAAGCTCTATTATATATAATCAGACATCGACAAAATCAATGTCACGTCGCTAAGGTAGGCCAAGAGCGGGCTCAAGCCACGAGGGCCAAGAAGTTTCACGGCTAAAGGCCGAGGCCGCGAAGTCCGCGGCTCGCTCGTTGTACTCGACAGGTCCATTGGGAATCCAGACGCCGAGGCCGCGATGGCCGAGAAGGTGAAACGGTTGGTTTGGGGATTGGTAGTCAGTCCCCATTCGTCGTTCGACGACAGTTTGCTCAATGGCGTTCCGCGCACTTTCAATGGCGATGCGCAAGTTTTGTGAACCGACGGACTCTGCTCCGGACTTTTTGACGTTTTCTTTCCGCGCAATTTCAACCAGCGACAAAAAGCTTCCAAGCTCTTTTCCGCCGCCCAAAAAAGTGGGTGCGTATTTCATCGCGAAAGAAACATCGAGGCGACGAAACGCATCCTCTTTGAGGTAGGCCCTCATCGCTTTGGAAAACTCTGACATTGCCGGAATTAGTAAATCTTGAAGAGCTGCGCTTGAAAGTGAACTCATGGTGAAGGTCTTACGGGCGGTGGGCTCGGCACGGCCTTGATGGCCGTGAACAGGATCAAGAGACTGCTCTGTTAACAGCGGAAGCATTTTAGCAATGAGATAGGCCTCGTCGGCTTTTCCGACCGAACCACCGACCGAGAGAAAGCGACCCGAGTTTATTTCGTACATCAATCGCCGGTAAGGCAGCCCAAGAAATGATTGTATCTGTGCCGATCCCGAGATGAACCGAGTGTAAGGAGCCACTTCAAAAGCAACTTCTGCCATCTGCATAAGGCAGGCATCACTGGCGTAAACATCAATGGGCCGACCTTCCAAAATCTCGGTCGACGTCGTGTCGAGGACATCCTTAAGGTCCAAAACTGAGAGAGATCTTCCGGTGGCCGCGTTCACCATGATGCCACCGAATAACGGCTGGTGCGGGCCCCCGGCGCTCCACCCCTGACCGTGACCCCAGACGATGACCATGTAATTGTCTGAAGGGTAGGTCCGCACGCCCCACTCGAGAAAGTCTCTGAGGCGGTGTTTTGCAGTGGTCGCTTGAACTCTTGAATCGGTTTCGTCAATCCAATGAGCGATCGGCGACGCAACCTCGCTGGCAGTTCGATGCTCGAAATCTGCTTTTGATTTTGCAGGAGCGTAAGCGCGGTCGTCGCGTTGAAAAATGTGAAGACGCCGAAGGCCCGTTGTGTCGGCGGTGTCGAGTTGAACGATGAGATCAGTTTTCAGTGTTGAACCGGCAAAGTTCCCACTTTCGAAGCGACCTTCCATCTCTTCGATATCCCAAAGTGCGTAGGGACTTAAGTCATTATCGCCCGCCATGTAGACAAGAACGGTCCATTCTTTGCGGCAGTTCGTGCGGTCCACATTCGTCTTTGAAAGCCGCTTCTGGTAATTGGCATAACCTTCGTTTCCAACGGCAGTTTGTTTCGTATCTTCAGCGAAGTCGAACCGCGCAAGATCTCGGCCTCGCCACGAGTCGCGGCAAGACGCGGAAGGAAACCAAGACGGATCTTTTGCGAACGCAGCAGTTTGAAAAATGAAGGAAGTGACCAAAACAAGACCGCAAGCGAAAAGGCGTGCGGTCTGGCGTTGAACATGGCTCACGGTCGGTTCGATTTCTCGATCAGCGCTTCGACAATTCCAAAGACGGGAAGTTTGTTTTCAAGCGCTGTGCGGATAGCAATGTCTTGCCAAAATTTCGGGAGTGGCTCGTCCGCGTTCCACGATCCTTTGACCAAAGAGTCTCCGACCGAACTTGGGCGGGCATCCGCCACGGGGCTCCACAAAAAGTCTGGATGAAGATTTGTGTACCACTCGCCGCCGATGACATTCATGTCCTTATCTAATTCCAGGTCATACATGTAATCAGCTGTCGACGTTGCATCGTACTCGGGTCCGTCGGTATCACTGTGGCTGGGCTCGGTTTCCACAACGTAGGTCACAACCATGTTGATGCCGACGACATAGGCCGTCTTTTTAGATCTGAACTTTTTGAATTTATCGTTCTTAAACGAGGCGACATCAATAACCGCGCTGGCGAGGGTGTCGGTGGTTTCTCCTGTCGCTGGGTTGAAGTAGCTATATGAGTAAGCGGTGAGAGGATGATTCCAAACTTCGTAATCAAAAGTCGCATCCATCACGAAGCTCTTTTTCGCCACGCCAATCTGGTTCACCACGATGTGGTGCCAGTTCGCTGGGTTTGTATCGAAACAAGCTTCGTCCGTAATGCGTCCTGTGTCGGGATCGGCTTTCGCTTCTTTGTCGTTGCAGCGACCACCGATAAATCGAGACGGCGTTGATTGGGATTTAGCCCACATGTAGCTCGTAAGGCCCTTGATGTCGGACGGATAAAATTTAAGTTGCTTCGTGCCGTCGGCGCTGGCGACCTCGATACTTTTTGTTGGCCGCGGCGTTCGGAAAGAGGCCTTCGCCCAGCCATCGCAAATGCCCATCCATGCTTCAACTTCGCTATAACGGTCCCAGTAGAGACTTCCTTCCTCCCACATCACGGGAGTCAGGTATCCGTTCTCGTAGACGGTGCGCCCCTCGGTAAGGTCACCGATAAGGAGATCGTATTTCTCTGACGGGGAAAGAAGATCCAATGCAAGAGCACTTCCGCTGTCGGCGATCGATTTCAGCGACTGGCTTTTATTTAGGATAAAGTCGTAATGGCCTTTCCAATTTCCTGCCCGCTTAAAATTCCCGTCACCGAACCGCGAACCAAGAAGTCCCTGGTAGATCGGCCAGTAAGTGTCGGACCATGGAGTTTCGTCGAGCTCGGCTTCTTTGAGGTTTACAGCCTCCATCTCGTCGAGTTTCAAAATGATTTTCTTATTTTTGAATTCAGTCTGATCAAAGAAATCGGACACATTTTGTTTCGCGGCGGCGCGACCTTCAATGATATCTCGAAGGCAAACGCCGAGCTCGTCGCAGATCGGCTGATTGAGGTCGCCCAGCCGCGCGCGATTTTTCTTTTCAACAAATGATCTCGATGTCGCTTCCTGAGGAGAAAAAACTTGAACAGGTTTCGATTTTCCAGGCCGCAGAGTTTTCGGTGGCGGACTGTTCATGGCGCGAACGGGGTCGGAGTGAAACTCGTCCCACCGATCCTTGACCGATTTTGCAGCTTCCGCCGTCGAGAAAATGAGACTTATCAGCGCTATTGCGGCGATGTTCAGACCAAGAAGGCTTCGCCCTCGGCACACGCTTTTCATTAAATCTCCTTCAGGCTCCGTAATGATAAGATTGCCGCGACGCTAGTGGAGACGGGTTGGCTCATCAAACCGGCCACGGACCGTTGAAAAAATGCCACCGCAATAGCGCCGCTGAAGGGCTCTTTCAGGTTTTCTCGCACGAAAGGCCTTATCTCTAACCCGCTGTAACTCCTAATTTTTCATGGTTCGGCCTGGCGGCGAGGTGGACGGCACAAGGGTTGATACTAGGGAAGTCAGGTCGGAGTGACCTGTGAGGTGTTTGTGCAAGTTCTGATGCTGATGGTTTTCTCGATAGCTATTGCTTTGGTTGGAGTCTCTGCGGAGGCTCAAAATTTCAAGTCGCCGGTGGCGCCGTCGGGTGTTTCTGGGGGCGTTTCTGGGGGCGTTTCTGGGGGCGTTTCTGGGGGCGTTTCTGGCGGGGCGGTGCCGGTGGCAAATCTTGAAGTACTTCCTTCGGCATTGACGTTTCAGGCTTGGAAAAACTTACGAGTTGAAGAAGCGCGGCTTGTCCTTGAGCGCCTGACTTTTGAAAATCAAATTCAGCGTTCTCCTGGCGTGCGACAGGCCGGCAGTCGTTTTGAGCAAGCGAAGATGAATCTCGAGATCGCACAAGAGCTTACGGTGAATGACTACCTCGCCATCTACCTCTCTCGCTTTAAATCTCGCGATGTCATAGTCGATGTGGCACGTCGAATGTCGCCCGAGGAAATCGCAGACCTAATGATGTCGCACCAGCGACTGGCTCCAACGGGGGCTATGGCCGAAAATTCGTCGGCACCGACGCCGCGATTGTCGCCGCGCCCTCTCTAATCTAGCGTGGCGCACCTTTGGTGCTCTAGAGTGGCGCACCTTTGGTGCGACTCGAGCGCGCCCTTGTTACGATCACCGCGCTGATGGCCCCTATTGCGGCGCATTAACATACTTGTATCACAACGATTTTAGAAAATATCGAAGCGTCACCTTGACTCTTTTTCGGGTGCGTCCATATTGCCACTCGTATCGTTTAAACAATGGATTTTGACACATCACTTTTAACATCACTCTTATAGGAGGTTGACGTTATGGCACGTGCAGAGCTGAACGTTCGTCCGTTACATGATCGTATTTTGGTTCGCCGAATGGCGGAAGAAGAAAAAACTGCGGGCGGAATCATCATTCCGGACACAGCAAAAGAAAAACCTCAGCGCGGCGAAGTTGTTGCGACAGGCAAAGGTCGCGTGACTGAAGATGGAAAGACACTTTCTCTCGAAGTTAAAGTCGGCGACAAAATTCTTTTCAGCAAATACTCGGGCACTGAGTTGAAGCTTGAAGGCTCTGAGTATCTCATGATGCGCGAAGAAGACATTCTCGGCGTATTTAATTGAGCCGACCTGCGGTCGGACAATTGATCTCGACCTACGGTCGAAGAACTGAGTCGACCAGTTTTAAATTTTTAACGAATTAATTTAGCAAAATTCTCAAAGGGGATTTCAAAATGGCAAAAGAGCTTCGATTTAATGAGGACGCGCGCGCAGCAATTCTTCGCGGTGTTAACGTTCTCGCAAATGCAGTGAAAGTGACTCTCGGACCAAAAGGTCGCAACGTCGTTATCGAAAAGTCTTTCGGCGCTCCGCTCGTCACAAAAGACGGCGTGACAGTTGCGAAAGAAATCGAAATTGAAAACAAATTCGAAAACATGGGCGCTCAGATGGTGAAGGAAGTCGCGTCGAAGACAAACGACGACGCCGGCGACGGAACCACGACAGCGACTGTTCTGGCTCAAGCGATCTTCCGCGAAGGCGTGAAAATCGTGACAGCAGGTCACAACCCAACTCAAGTGAAACGTGGCATCGACAAAGCTGTCGGCATCGTTCGTGACGAGTTGAAGAAAATGGCAAAACCTGTCAAAGGCGAAACTGAAATCGCTCAAGTCGGTTCGATCTCGGCCAACAACGATCCAGAAATCGGCAAGATGCTTTCTGAAGCGATGGCGAAAGTCGGTCGTGAAGGCGTTATCACTGTTGAAGAATCAAAAACAGCGATGACAGAGCTCGATGTTGTTGAAGGCATGCAGTTTGACCGCGGTTATCTCTCGCCTTACTTCGTAACAAACGCTGAGCGCATGGAAGCTGTTCTCGAGAACGCTTACATCCTCATCTACGACAAAAAAGTATCGTCGATGAAAGATATGATCGGCGTTCTGGAAGGCGTTGCGAAACAAGGCCGTCCACTTTTGATCGTTGCGGAAGACGTTGATGGAGAAGCGCTCGCGACTCTCGTTGTTAACAAACTTCGTGGCACACTCCACGTTTGCGCTGTAAAAGCTCCTGGTTTCGGCGATCGTCGTAAAGCGATGCTCGAAGATATCGCGATCCTTACTGGCGGAACTGTTATCTCTGAAGAGATGGGCCGCAAACTCGAGCAGGCGACTCTCGCTGACCTCGGCGTTGCAAAGCGCATCGTGATCGACAAAGACAACACGATCGTTATCGATGGTTCAGGCAAAAAAGCCGATATCACAGCGCGTGTTGCTCAGATCAAAGCTCAAGTTGAAGAAACAACTTCGGACTACGACAAAGAAAAACTCAAAGAGCGTCTCGCGAAGCTCGCTGGCGGCGTTGCAGTTATCCACGTCGGCGCTCCTTCAGAAGTTGAAATGAAAGAGAAAAAAGCTCGTGTTGAAGACGCATTGAACGCGACTCGCGCAGCTGTCGAAGAAGGTATCGTTGCGGGCGGCGGAACAGCTCTCGTACGAGCTTCTGAAGCTATCGATCCTTCGAAGTTCAACGAGTTCGAACGTTGGGGCGCGCAGATCATCAAGCGTGCTTGTGAAGAGCCACTTCGTCAGATCGCGTTCAACGCGGGTCTCGACGGCGCCATCGTTCTCGACAAAGTTCGCAACGGTAAAGGCGCTGGCTTCGGTTTCAACGCTTACACAGAAGAGTACGAAGATCTTTTGAAGTCGGGCGTTATCGACCCAGTTAAAGTTGTTCGTTCGGCTCTCGAGAACGCAGCGTCGGTTGCATCTCTGATGCTCACGACAGAAGCGATGATCGCGGAAGCTCCGAAGAAAGAGCAAGCTGGCGGCGGCGGCGGAATGCCTGGTGGCATGGGCGGCGGCATGGGCGGCATGGATATGATGTAGCGCTCGAGGAAGTAATTCTTTTGGGCTGGCCGGAGTACCGGAACGCCCAAAAGAAACTTCCTCTCGCTCCCCCCGGGGCCGCCTGCGGCGGCTGGGAGTTGCTGAGTTGCTGAAAAACCTGAGTCTTAGGACTTGGGTTTTTTTGCGTTCGTCTTATGAGGTTCGACGTTTTTTCTAAACTAGTTTTGAGAGTGTTACGGCGAGGCCGATCGACACCGAGACTATGGCGCCCAGTTTTATGGTGAGCCGGCTTTCTAGCTGGGTCATTTCCGAGCGGAGACCAGAGATTTCCTGAGTCATTTCCGAGCGGAGACCAGAGATTTCCTGAGTCATTTCCGAGCGGAGACCAGAGATCTCCTGAGTCATTTCCGAGCGGAGACTAGAGATCTCCTGAGTCATCTCTGTGCGGAGGTCTTTTATTTCCTGCGAAAGTTCGGTGCGGACGTCCTTTATTCGTTGGCCGAGGTCGAGCCCTAGATCTTTTAGATCCTGAGAGGTTGCAAGATTTGTTTCGATGATTTCGGTCATGATCTCGATGTGGGTTTCCGCTTGATTGCGGGTGAGGCCCACTCCCTCTAATTGTTTAACATACTTTAGCGAATTGAACATCGATGCCTCCGTTACGGCATGTACGGCCTGCAATAAGTTGGATTAGGCGGCTCTCAGTCTCAAAACAAAACACAGTTCGCTGGTCCGAGTGCCGACTTGCGGTTCGAGTGTTTTGCTGACGGCGGGTTTAATTTTTCAAAGGCCTCGGTCTTGAAACGGGGTGTTTTTTTCGATGTGACTTTGTACTTGAGAGAATCGGACAGATGTCCCAAGGGTTTCTCTAGACCTACATTTTTTTGGGAGAATTCATGAAATCACTGTTTGTTCTTTTAGTTTCGACAATCGCTCTTATGGTGTCGCCAGTGGCGGCTCAGGCCGAAGTAAAAACGGGCGTGACGATTCGCTCGATCAGCTTCGACGGGCGGATGCTAGAAGTTCTCTACATGGTCGGTGGCGGCTGCGCAGACCATCGGGGTGATGTTGAGTTCGTGATCGACGAGGCAACTCAGACGGTGGCGATGAATGTTGTCGACATCACTGAGAAGGGCGACCCTTGTGAAGCCATAATTCCCGGCACAGTGAAAGTGGATGTCATCGACACGCTGAAGCCTTTAATGGCCGCACGTGGTCTTGAGCCTTACGGCTACCAGCTCGTACTTCCAAAAATGCGCCTTGAAGTATTTTAGAACTGGTCGAACCGAAGGTTCGCTAAAACTGGTCGAACCGAAGGTTCGCTAAAACTGATAGATTATGCCGCCGTTAACGACGATGGTTCGTTGCGAGAGGCTGGTGGCGGGCTCGGTTCGAGTGCCCGCACCTGAGAGGCTCGAGCTGTAGAGCGAGAAATCGACTCCGGCCCGGGCCTTTACGTTCACGGCAATCCGCCGCTCGAGGTACATCGAAAAATCGTTGATCGTGTTGTTCGCCGAATCACCTGAGCTGACAGGGGACTCGGTCAACTTTGAGAAGAGAGTCATCGCGAAGTCGCCGCCCACGGCCCAGAGGCCATCATCAGACAGTGGAAAATAGAGACCGACGCCCAGTAAAAAGCCATTGTAGTTCACTGTCGTAAGACCCTGCGGAACAGAGTCGTCGACGAACATTCGATAGAACGAAAATCCTGTTTTGAGCTGAAACTTTGGACCGAAGTAGTCGTCGCGAATAAGAAAGTTGTATCCAAGCGCCATCGAGTACTTGCTCAGCGCGTGACTAAGTTCTCCCGGTGTTGCTCCAGCGCGCGGATTTGGCGTCGAGATAATCCCTTGTGTGACATCGGCCAGAATACTCCACTCGGGGTTGAGCCAAAGCTCTCCAGAAATTGCGATGAGCGGAAAGAAAGCCGACTTGGCGTCTAAAGAACCAACACCTGTTAGATTGGTGCTACCGGTGTAACTTCCCAGGCCGGCGCGAAGGCCGATTTGTCCGAACGCAGGAGAGCGCACCGGAAGCCACTCTTTGGCTCCATCGCCAAAGGCCACTCCCGAATCTGGTCGCGAACGCACATCGCCCGCGGCGGAGGGCGAGAGTGTTTGAGCTTCACCATATTCAATCGCTCGAACACCGGCGATTTTTGCGAGTTTCTGAATCGCACCGCGCTCTTTTTCAGCTGTGATGACTCCGAAGCTTAAAGTCTCATCGACTTTAAGAACTTTAACTTGCCCAAGAATTTCTTTTTCTGTGGAGATCAAAAATCCAAATTTTGGATGTCGAGTTTCTGCGATGATTTGGATAATCGAAACTGTTTGATCAACCCGAATCCCGTCGGCGCGGCCAAGGTTCATCGTGACACGCGTTCCTTGCCGACTCAGGAGGAGACCGTCATAGGGAATTGTAGAAATGAGGCGGCGATACATATCGCCCACCACCGCTTTGACCTCCGAGATTTCAAAGCGACGATTGTCGCGAGAGATTTCCTGGGCAATTATTTTTCCATCGACCTTCATGAAAAGATTCAGACGAATGGAAAGTCCCTGGGGGCCGCGTGTGATAATTGGAAGAATAGCGGCGTCTGTTCCAAGCGGTGCCAGCAGACTTTGAGTGAGTTCTGGTTTCTCTTCAAGATCCAAAGGAGCTTGTGGCATCGATGCGATCTTCGCATCCGAGTATTCCCAGCGGTGCGAGCTTTTTACGAGAGCGATGAGGTGTTCTTCAACGGGCCGCGCATAAATTCCGTCGGTATTGTCGCTTCCAGGAAGAACGCTCATTTTTCGGATCGTCAGTTTTTCGTCCACCGAACTTTTATAGGTAGCGCCAAGTTGTACTCGGTCGGAAGTCTGAGCTTCACTGGAGATCGGATTAAGAAGGACCAAAGTCCATAGTCCCGCCGCGGCCACGGTCCGTGAGATAATCCTGACGGGACACTTATACAATTGAGTGCGGGCGGTGTTCACTTCAATAAGTCTGCCCGTGAGATGCTTTTCAAACAAGTATTCCCCGCAAGGATTAGGCGCTGGTCTCGTCAAGCTCCGCGCAGTGAAAGCCGATAATGGTTCATGATCTTTTTGAGCAAATCTCGAAGTTCACATCTGCTAATTTTGGCGCTGGCGGCGTTGGCGCTCGCAGCCAATTTGCCAGCTTCTGCAGGGGCACAAAGTGCGATCGACCCGAGCTCGGCTCTTCTTTTGAATTCGTCCCGATCGGATTCGACGACCCGGTCGCGCACCACCGATTCAAGACTGGACTCAGGTCGATACACGGTTCGCCCGCGCCCAGAATCAAGACCAGAAGCACGACCCGAAGCAAAGTCGGAAGTACGGTCAACCCAAACACCGTCCGCGCGGCGTTCGGCGGACCCAAGTCCGACATCCGTTGTGCCAACGTCACCAACTGAGAGCGAAGATGGCGCGACTGTTATTCTTCCGACGGCCAACGACGGTATTGTGGTGGTTTCGGAGACGACGAAGTCAGACCAAAGTGCCGAGCCCGTCGCGCTGAAAGAAAGACTTCTCGAAATCTCTATTGCGACAGCCTACTTTTATGAAAACGCAGAGAGTGGATATAGTTTTCGACAAGCGACGATGGCTGGTCCTGCGTATGCGGCAGCCGCGAAAGTTTGGTTGAGTCCCGAATTCGCCATCGGCGGTTCGTACTTTTCGTCTCTCGGTGGACAAGTTGCCGATGGAGTGTCCGCAGTCAGCGCTTCAAGAACAGACACTGCATTTGGAATCTATCTTGGAAAAAAGTTTTCAGAATCGAGTCTCACCTTCGGAATCGAGTTTCTGGATACGCAGTTTAAGGTGAGTGGCGATACGGTTTCAAAAGTGAATACGAAGTCCAATGGAGTTCGTGTTTCTATCGAAGGTGAGTTCCAATCGAGCTCTAACGCGAGCTGGGTTGTCGGATTTTCTGCATCACCAAAGATTCAGCACGAAGAAACTCCGGCCGCGACCAACGCCCAGTCAGGGACGGCTGTGAATGCCTATCAGGTTGGGGCTTCTGTCGAGCGGAGATGGCAGTTTGATTCCGCACACGCGGTTTTCTTAAAGCTCGAGCATCGTCTCGAGCGGGATCTTTTCACCGGCACTGCCACACAAGCCGATCCTATCGGTGGAGCGACACCATCGGGTGTTGCTGCGACTGTCGGCACGACTGTCATCCAGTTTGGCTATAACTGGGGAAATTGAACCTAATTTCCGTCTCGGTTTCGCGTCTCTTCAAGCTACAATGATCCCATGATTCGTCTCCTCCTCGTCGACGACGCCCCCTTTGTTCGAGAAATCGTTCGTCACTCTTTATCAAAGAGTGACATTGAAATCGTGGGCGAAGCCGAAGACGGTGTCGAGGCCCTGCGGTTAGCGGCTGAGCTTCGTCCTGATGTGATTCTGATGGACATTGTCTTGCCACTTAAAGGCGGTATCGATGCGACTCGCGAGATTCTGGGCGACTTTCCTGAAATTAAAGTTGTTGGATTTTCGACCAATGATCACGAGACAATTGTAATGAAAGCGCTGGATGCAGGTTGCTGTAGTTTCATTGTAAAACCATTTCAAGCAGCGGATTTGATCGCAGCGATCGAACAAGCTGTTCAAGTCAAAACTGCGTGAGGGACTATGTCTGAATTCTTCTTTGTCGTAAAAACCGTTCTTTTTTCAGTTCTCTTGATGATGCTTCTGCAAATGCAGGTTGGATCGGCGACTTTGGAGCGTCACACGGAAAACTGGATCTATCGCTCGCGTGCGGGGGATGAGCTTCAGACGATCGCACGGGGTGCGGTTCGCGCCGGTTATACAAGCTGGGATTGGATTCAGCGGCAGATGGGTTCAGCGCCTTCGGAAAAAAATCAAGAGCGCTCCGAACGGAGTCGCTCTCGTGATCACGATCTTGACTAACGGCTACTGAACAGCGTTTGCGCCTTTGACAGATCCGCCAGATGATTTTCCACCAGCGTTGGATTTTGCGTCAAGCGCGACCTCGTATCGAGACAAAGCATTGGCCTGCGTGCATTCCTGGCTCTTTGCGGCTTTATGCATTGCTCCGGCAGGAGTACGTTCGTCGTTGGGATCGCTTCGCTTGGTGTTGGCGAGTTCAACGGCTTGTCGTTTTTGTGTGAGCGATTTTACTGCCGCTGCTTCAGCTGTAGCCGTGAATGAAAGTGCGCAGACTGCAGCCAAAACCATCGAACCATTCTTGAGTGACAAAAACATGTTTCCTCCTTCGCCAACACACAATGTGCTGGGTTCCCTTTAATACCTGATGAGGTATCAATACGAACTTCGTGCCGAATGTACCGATTTGATATGCCAGACAGAAGTGATGTAATTTCAAGTACTTGCGATGGTGTTAGTGAGAGGTAGGGGTTTTGCCTGAAGCGGCCAGAAGAGGCTTTGCCGACGAGGGGCTTACGGGTGTTTCGATCTTAGACACCGTCTCACTTTGAGACGGTGTCTTGGTCCTTTATGCGAGCTCAGGCTTAAGAGCCTGTCTTTCCGCCTTTGGTTTTTGTGGCCGGTGCCGGGGCGCTGTCTTTAGCGGGCTCAATGAGTGGCTCTGCACTGTGGCCCTTGGTATCGTCAGCGGTCTTAAAGCAGGCGCCGGTCTCGCAGGGAATGCCTGGTGTGAGCGCCTGGGCGTTCATGACCTTTGTGTTCGAAAGACGCTGCTGCTCCTGACTATACTTAGGATCATCTTGATAGAATTCAGCGGCCTCGACGGAAGCACTTCCTGCAAAGATCATCATCAGGAGGCCAAGAATGGCGCCGATGGAACGTAGTTTTAGGATCATCTGTTTCTCCGTTTCTCGATCGAATCATCGACCGAGGCGATTAACTATAAATTCATCTCTGACGTCGCGGGCGCAATAATATCCAGCAAATTGTTAAATGTGCTGGCGACCTGTGTTGCTACAGCGGCGCCGTCGTTACTTTCAACCTTATTTATTTCACCATTTGGTTTGTACGTCACGGCGATCGTTCCGACTTTTGGGCGGGTGATCTGCGAAGGGCGACCGGTGCGCTCTTCGTACTTAATCTGAACTTCTTTCTTCGCCTGATCGGTGATCGAGGCGATTCGGCCTCGTTGATCATACGTTAACCGCACTGTTTGTCCGTCCGAATTTTTGGCGTCGGCAAGGTTCCCGCGAGAATCGTAATTGAATACAGTCTCTCGCTTTTTGGCGACCTTGCCTTTGAGGTCGAAAAACTCGGTGTTCACTTTGGAAACTTTGTTAAAGGAGTTCTTATACTCAAAAACCAGGCGTGTTGTTGAGGTCGACTTTTCTTTCACAAGGCCGTTGGCGTAGTAGTCATACGACGTCGTCAAAGAATTTCGTTTGATTGATGTCGGTCGACCGTATTCCGGATGATAGGAAACGTCGAGAGTGTCGGTCATCGAGCGGTTTAGGACGCGAGCCAGAACCTTTCGACCGTCCGAACGAGTCTTGAGCCAAAATTCAAAGCGTGCTTCGTTTTTAATTTCATTTCCGCACTTCTTTACGGCCGTCGACCAGAAATGATCCTTCGGATTCTGTTTGTTCGAGTTGTACTCGTAAGACTCTTTGCAAGCGACGCCGGCGACGGCGCGGTCTGTGAACGAGGTCACCCAGTCGTTCTTCTGATTGTACGAAAGAGCTTTAAAAGTATCGTCAGGGAAAGTGACTTTGGTGAGGTTGTGAAGATCGTCGTACTCGTAGGTATAAGTGTTCTTCCACATGTTTTTAACTTGCTGAAGATCTTCGCCATTGTATTTGTACTCGACTTTTATGCCGCCGGGGCCAGTGATGTCTTTCACGCGTTTGGTGGGAAAAAAGCTGAAGGTCAGTTTTTTTCCGCTGTTGTCGATGGCTTCTTTCATCAGCTCGCCAGCGTAAGTAAAGCGCAAAAAGTTTCCATTCTTATCGTAGAGAGCTGTCAGGCGGCCCTCTTTCGTGAACCTTTGCGATGAGCCGTCGGCCAAAGTTCGTGTGTACTGAATTCCGTCGAACTCGATCTTCTCGACTTCGAGGTTGTCGGAAACGAAAACGCTCCCTTTGGTGATCTCGGGTTCTTTCAGGCTTGCTTGGCGCGCCCATCGACTTCGAAGGCTGACGTTGTTCAAAAGTTGCTCGCGAAGTGTCGCGATCGAGCTATCGCCGGAGTTTGGGTTTGTTCTTTTGTAGTAGGCAACAATGGCGTCGATTGTTTTAGATACGCTGTCGCCAGAAGCAGACTGCGCACGGTAAGTGATTTCTTGTCCTGCGCCACACTCTTGAAGCTTCAAAGTTCCTTCAGGGGTTTTTTCAATATTCGTTTCAAAGTCTGAACACCAACCGAAGCCGAACATGCCGTTAAAAACCGACCGACTGTTGTAGGTTCTTTGAACTTTCAGCGAATATCCAGAACCAGCAAGCTGCACGTCGATCCACGATTCAGTGTAGTTTGCGTTTTTCATATCGACCGTGGCACTGGCTAAATTCGGAAAGCCAAGTAGCGCAGCCGCGCCGGCAAAAGTGGCCACGTGAGCGGCCATCTTCGAAAGCAGTGTACTCTTTGAGTTGAATCGCATTTCGTTATCTCCCGAGAAAATCGTCAAGACGGCCATAGCCGCCAAGCTCAAAGCTTGATCTCAATCGCTACACTTTAATCTTAATGAGTTTGTGCATCGCGTATCCACCGATAACTTGCAGGCCCAGCATGATTACGACGGCCACCAGGCCTAGAGTCGTGTTGAACAGCGGCGCTATGTAATTCGGATCAATCACCCAGAAGACGACAAGCAGTGCGAAAGGCACCATAACGATGATGGTTCCTTGGGCCATGCCTTGTGCGGTCAGCGCTTCGATTTTTTTCTCGACCTTCTGTCGCTCTCGCACGACCTCGACAATGGTCTTGAAAGTCTCGCCCATATTGCCGCCAGTTTCCTGGAGGATATTTACCGACGTTACAAACATCTGAACATCTTGGCGGGGAATGCGCGTCCCAAGATCATTCAAAGCTTCAGATAGACTCCGTCCGATTCGAATCTGAGAAAGAACCAGACCGAATTCTTGGCTGATGGGATTTGAAAGATTGTTTTGAATCCGCTCCATTGACTGTTGAACCGACAGTCCGGCCTTCACGCCGTTGGCCATCATCGTCATGCCGTCGATCATTTGATCGACGAAGAGCGAACAGCGGCGCGCCCAAAGAAATTGAATTACGAGTTTTGGAACAGACCACATTGCAATGGTCACCACGCCGCCGAAAATTAGACCCGCCGTTATATTGGGCCAAGCAATGACGAAGATCAAAGCTCCAATACCGAAGCTTGATGAAAGCATCATCATCGTTACTTTGGCGCGATCTGTTTGAACGAACATGAGTTCCAAGAGTCTTAGAACTTCTTCCCGCTGTCCTAAGCTTCTGGTGTGAAGCCAATTAATAATTCTATCGGCCCAAAGGTAGGTGACAAAAAAAGCCGAGCCACCAATGGCAGGAAGCATCACCCAGTCGTTGGCAAAGATCGCGTTCATCGTGATCCTCCACTTACTTTTCGCGGATCCGCGGCGGGCGGCGCAGCGGGTGCAGCCGCTGGCGCAGGGGCGTTCGAGAAAAGAGATTTTGGAATAATCAGGCCACGCTTTTCAAATTTTTCGATACATTTTGGAACAAGGCCTGTAGCCTGGAATTCACCGATAATTTTTCGATTCTTATCAAAGCCTTTTTCGACAAACTTGAAGACTTCTTGCTGAGTCACGACGTCGCCCTGCATCCCCTGAACTTCGGAAATACTGATAAGCTTACGAGAGCCGTCCGACAGGCGCTGGATCTGAACAATAAGATTCACAGCGTTGGCAATTTGTTCGCGAATCGCAGACGAGGGCATTCCGGATCCCGCCATCATGCAGAGACTTTCAATCCGACCGATCGCTTCTTTCGGATTGTTTGCATGCACGGTAGTCATTGAACCGTCATGACCCGTTGACATCGCACCCAGCATATCAAGAGCGGCACCATCGCGACATTCGCCGACGACAATTCGTTCAGGTCGCATACGAAGCGAGTTCTTTACGAGATCACGAATCGTAACCGCACCAGTCCCCTCCATATTGGCAGGACGAGTTTCGAGGCGAACGACGTGCTCTTGCTTCAACTGAAGTTCGGCTGCGTCCTCGATCGTGACAATGCGTTCGTTCGATGGAATGAAAGCAGATATTGTATTGAGTAGTGTCGTTTTACCCGAGCCAGTACCGCCAGAGATAACGACATTCATTTTATTGGCGACGCAGATTCGCAGAAACTCCATCATGTTCCCAGTCGCTGCATTCCATTCCTTGTAGTAGGTCTCAGGGCTAATGGTACCTTTACGGAATTTTCGAATCGTAACAGCGGGACCGTCAATGGCGAGGGGCTCGACGACAGCGTTCACACGCGAGCCATCTTTCAGACGTGCATCGACGTAGGGAATAGATTCGTTGATCTGTCGACCCAGTGGCGCCACGATGCGCTCGATGACTTTTCGTAAGTGAAAGTTCGAAGTGAATTTTGTGGGACTCAGCTGAACGATTCCATTTTTTTCGATGTAGATCTTTTCGTGGCCGCACACCATGATTTCGGAGACGGTGGGGTCTTCCAAAAGATCTTCAAGAGCACCAAGGCCAAGAGCTTCATCTAAAATTTCTTTGATCACGGCTCCACGATCGTCGCGGCCAAGGCCAGGGCCTTCTTTGTCGACGAGCGTCGCGATGACAGCATTTGTTTTACGACGAAGATCAGCCTCTTTGTCGGGATCACCCTGAGTGTCAGTGACACCCTTTTTGAGATCCATCGCTTTAATAAGTTCGTTGTGAACCGTCATCTTGAGTGCGGTTCGTGGATCAAGATTCTTTAAGCCTTTGCGCTGTGGCGTTGCCGAAGTTACTTCGACTTTTGGTGTGTCCTTCGCGGTCAACTTTTGTGGTTTTGCAGCCGCTTTTAGCTGCTGCAGAACACCGCCGGTGAGACGCCGGACGATATCAAAGTGAGCGGCCGCAACGGCTGATTTCGGAGCGCTGATAACAAACGGGGCCGAGCGCGCCACCGAGCCAAGAACTGTGGCATCGTCTTGCGGAATGACTCCCAGCACGGTCTTTCGAAGCGATTGCCCGATACTTGCCGGAGCAAGGCCCGCAGGGCCGGCTTTATTGACAACGATCTGAACGACCTCCGTCGGGAGGTTGGACGCAAGCAGTTCAGTCATCATTCGCATGGTTTGATTGACGGCCAAAACTTCAGGCGCGGTCACAAGAATAAGTGCGGTGGTTTTTTCGATGGCGGCCAGCTGCATCGGCCCGATCTGGTTTCCTAGATCGAGGACAATGAATCGGAAGACATTGGTCAAATTCTCGATTTGCCGAATAATCTGTTCGGTGTTTCCGCCCAGAGACTCGTCACGACCGCGAACAGCGGCGATGTAAGCCATATTTGTTCCGGGAATAACATTGGCGACGCTTGAAACTGTCTGTGGTGAAATAGTTCCGTTGAAGGCGCCAAGTTCGGCGACAGTTTTAACTTCGCGAACGCCGAGCAGAAAATTTTGGTCGCCGCAGCTCTGCGAATCAAAATCGATGAGTAATGTCGGTTGTTTAAGCTCGAGTGCGAAGGCGAGTGCGAGGTTAGCGCTGAACACGCTTTTACCCATGCCGCCTTTACCGCCGGTCACTCCGATAATAAATGAGTTTGGATTCACAGCCATCAAATGCCTATCGGCACAAAATGGGACAAAACTGAGGCTGAAATGCTTAGTCCCGTAGCTTAAATTTCGCTTTGATTTTTTCTGAACCCTGGCTCGCGCTCACTTTTATAACTGGAGTTACAAACACGACGAACTGGCTTTGCTTTCGTGTGAACTGCTTGGACGCGTAAAGCGATATAAGCGGGTTTTCGACCGATTGCGGGAGCTTGTTGTAGGCCGTATTGCTGGAATTCAGAATCAATCCACCGATGGCCGCGCTTTGGCCGCTTCGGACCGTGACCTTGGTCTTGACGAGACTCGTGGATACGATCGGCCCGTTGGCGCTCATATCGACAAGCTGAGACATACCAAAGTTCATTGCCATCTCGATCGCATCCGAACGGGGATTATTTATTTTCGCACCAATCTGAGCGCTGAGTCCGATCTTCGATTTGCTGGAGCTTGCGTTGTTCGTCGAGGGTGAGAAAACAGTGTAGGGAATTTCGGTTTCATTCGAAATAGTACCCTCGCCACCGTCAGTGACCAGCAACGTCGTGCTCTCAAGGACGCGCGCATGACCGTGTTCTTTGGCCCAGTTGAGTTTCGGTAAGAGATTTGAAATTACAGCCGTGATGGAAGAAACAACACCGCCCGTGCTTCCTGAACTGCTGCTGAGCGTGATTCCCGAGCCATCGCTAATTTCCGGAGTGAACTGGAATCGGAAGCCTTTTGAGTAGCTCTTTGACAGCTCGACAAAATGCACGACGATCTGAATAATTTTAGCGGGTTCCCGCGCTGGCGCGTCGCGAACACGAATCAGATCTAAGACGAATTCCTTTTTGATCTTGATGATCGTGCCTTCTTTTTCACCGGCCTCTTTGATCATGTCGGGAACATACATTTGGGCAATCTGGACGGCGCGAGCCTTTTCAAGAGCGTCTGAAACGGTGCCTTGCAAAATAAATTTGTCGTTGATCGTGTCCACGGTGACTTCGGGGTTATTGATGTGATTCACGATCAGCTGTGCAATTTTTCGCTGGGCGACGGGACTTAAAGTAACCAAGCTTGAGGCTTGAGTTTCGCCATACTGAGCAATCACGGAGATAATTCTGCTTAAGTCGCGAGGAAGCAGAACCTGACCGTCGACAACGACGCGGTTATTGATGATTTTAACAGTAATGCCTTCGATGTCCGCGAGCAACGCGCGCATTTCCCGAACCACTTTTGTGAGGTTACTCTTTTTCACATCAAGAGAAAAATCATAGAGCCGGTTGTCGTCACGGTCATAGACGGTGAGGGTCGCAAAACCTTCTTGCGTGGCTTGGAATAAAAGAATGGCGCGATCGCTATCGAGGGAAAGCTTCGCTACTTTTTTGTAATCGCCCTTGAATTTCGCTCCTCGCGGAAGGAACGGCAACTTTTCTTGATGTTCGATACCAATGAAAAGTCCAATCGTCTTCTGCCGACGTGGGTCTGCTTTTGTCGCCTCAAGCGCTTCTTTTTCTGGCTCGTCGGCCGGTGGAGGAACGGCAAGTGGTGGCGGAGTGGCTGTTTGGGCGAACGCCGCGTTGAGACCGAGCCAAGACATCTGCGTCACCGTGAAGGCGACAACAAAAGTCAAAACCCCTCTCATTTTAGTTACGTCGTTCATTGAACCCCCCGGTTCCAAAAATCAAAAGCTCTTACAGATCTCTAAAATTACCCGTTCGCTGCGGCGCCTTTGGTGCTGGCCGCCCCAGCGGCGGACGAATCAAAGGTTGTTGCGCTTGAGCACTGCCAGGAATTGGTGCCGCCATCATTGATCCGCTGGCAGGTGTCCGCATCAAGACGGGCTTCTGCAAGATATCCTCGACGAGCGTTGTGCGAATTGGTGCTTGCAAACGATCATTCGGATGTCGAAGTGTCGTGAACAGACTTCCTGGTGCGGTCGCCAAAATGTAGACCAGCTGCTGCACTTCTTCTGGTTTTGCTTCAACAGTGATTGTCGTAAAGGTCGTCGTCGCACTGAGGTTGATACGGTTGATAGTTTTACCGTTGGCATCCAATTCAAAGCGGCGAGGGATTTTATTCATGACGTTGAGTCCAGTTGCCAAGATGACAACGTCTTGAAGAATCGTCCGCACTTCGCGTCTTTGATCGCCGCCTTTTCCGTAGTCTAAAGCTGCAATAATATCGATGCGGTCGCCCGGCTTCAGAAGCTTCGATACGCCTCGCATGTCATCGATGGGAAGAGTGATCGCTCTTTTTCCGGGAGATACTTCCATAGAAAGCCCCGTATCGGCGCCTGGTAAAAGTAGTTTTGTCTGCAGAAGCTGTTCGCCTTTTTTAATTGGAACAGCGGCAACTTGACCGACGGCACTTTCAGCCTCAGTCACGGCTTCCGGTTGAATGAAGTCTTGCGGTTGATCGATGACTTCAAGTTTCGATTCATCGATCGTTTCCATTTCAGCGATGTCAGCGGCTGCCACGACAACACGCTTTGTCGTTCCGTACTTTTTCGCCAATTCTGTTTTTTGCGTTTCAGACCAGCTGTAAAGCATGAAGATCGCAAACATTGCGACGCCGATTGAAATCCAAAGTGTTCGTGTCTCGTTGCCACCCATAATTAGTCCTTCATCGATTCCCGCCACAGCGGGCGTTGAGGCAAAGTCCGTATTGCGTCATGACCCAAGCCGGACTAACGCCGATTTGAGTCTGCACTTGTTCATTAACGTCCGTAAAAACTCGTTCATTGTGAATTGAAGCCGTCGACCGGGATGCATCGGCGGGTATCCCCCCAAGGCCGACGCGAAGAGGGCGCTCGGTCGCTCGAAAATCGCTATTATTTGGCGAGGGATCACCCGGCTTAATTTCCTGCCGGATACCGTGAATCCGATTTCCTTTTCGAGCGAAGTGATAAAGTTCGGGTGCGGCTTCGCCGCGAACATTGTCTCGGAAATAAGTCACGTTCGCGCGTCCACGAAATGTTTCGAAGGCGTAAGTGCGGGCTGCAATTGAATTGAGAATTCCGGTGTGAATAATGCCGAACGAACCGAACGAATAGGCGAGCAGAATAATAAAAATCACAAGAAGCGGAATCGTTTCCACCGTTGCGAGGCCTTTTTCGTTGTAAAGGATTGTTCGACTTTTCATCGCTAGCACCCGTTGTCCGTTATGAGGCCGACGGCGGCGGCGGGGTTTGCTCCGGTCGAATTTACGTTTTGGTAAGCGGGATCAAGCGCGATGATCGAAGTCCAACGCGCGCGATTGAACTGTTCGCGGCACTCCGTGGTCGTTACTTCGCGACCTAGGAATGTTTGCACGTTGGCGAAGCCAGTTTCGCTCTGAGTTTTTGAACTTCCTAAAAGCGGGATGGTGATATCCAGAATTCTTGCCTCGATGCGAATTCTTGCACCAAAAAAAGTTTCGTTGTCGTCGTTTGGATCAGATCCATACTCGACATTGAATCCGCTCTCGGGGTTGCCATAGTCCGGCTGTGCAGGAAGGCGGAACCATCCACGGCCAAAGATATTTTTAAAAATCGGACGATCGCGCAGCTCGGCGTATTTTCTGTTTCCTAGAGCGCTTTGTTCGGCTCGGGTCTCGTGGGCTCCCAGCGCCGTTCGCGCCACGGCGAACGAGATATACTGAGTCACTTCCATCAACGAAAGGGTCAGCGTTAGGGCAAAGAAAACCATAGCGAAGCCCATGCCAAGTAGCAGAGCAAAGATGAAGTCGAGCGTAAGAATTCCGCGTTCATTGCGGAGCGCGCGGCCTAGATGATATCGACTTTTCATGTCGAATCCCCCTGTCGCGATTGATGTCTGGCTCGATGATTGGGATGCATTGATTTTGAATCTGTATGCCGAACCCACACGCCATTCTCGACCATGCCGCGAATCGAACTCCACGGGCCTTCGACGACGTTTCGCATAAGACCTTCGGATTTGGCGAGGCTTGAAATTTTGATCGCAACAATCGTGACGACCAAAAGAATCAAAACAGCTTCCATCGAAGCTTGGCCTGCGTTTTTCAAGATGAGGCTTGTCGAGTTTTTCATCGGAACGCTCCCGACAAAACTAAGTGACTGAGCCACCCCAAAAGCAAAGGGGCTGTGAAAGGTATGTGATGCAGTTGCAAATTTCCTTTTGATCGCGTGATCGCAAGGTTCGTGAGATTGTCACGCAAAAGCCCAAGTTGCCGCCGGGCGATAATCTGCACGACGCCAAAAATCGCGCCCCAAACGAGTCCGTAGACGCCCGTCCAAAGCACAGCATGCCAGCCGATAAGAATTCCAACAGCAGCCATAAGCTTCATGTCGCCAGCACCGACGACGCCGATGAGAACAAGGGGAAGAAAAAAGACGATACCGGAACCAAAGCCGAGCGTTGCGGAAATAAACAGAGAAGCCGCTTCGCCGCCAGCGCCGCCAGACAATCGCGCCGCCAAACTGGACGCAACAACAGTTAACACCGCAATGACCGACGCAGCTACAAATGAGCGATTCGAGAATTTGCGACTTCGCAAATCCTCGATCACCGCCCAAATTAGAATGCCAGTTGCAACAATCAAAGACGCTGCAACTTTTACGGCCATGATTCCACTCAACACATCAAAGCTCTCCGGTGGGAGCACGCGATTCCGGCGCACTCCACCTGTTGCGCTCACCGTCCCAAGTAAAACCACGACCTGTCGTCACGTGTTTTTCGATACGTGCACCAAGTCGCGGCCCCGAGTCTTTAAACACTTGCATCGGGCCACTTTCTCCAAAGAATGCTCCGCCCAAAATGAACGCGAACATTCCCAGAAGAAGTGTGACTTCCAAAGTCATGATGGCCCCCTATCTCTTTAGCGCGGGCGATTAGCCTTCGCTGGTTGCGTCGAATTTTCCAAGGCCCTGGCCAAGGTTCGACATACGATCGTTTACAAACTGAGTGATTTGTCTTTTGAAAATGAACGCAACTGTAACAACAGCTACGAGAATCAAAATGTACTCTGTTGCACCCTGTGCGGACTCATCTTTCCAAATCGCTACTGCTTTTGCTTTGAGAGACATATGATCCCCCTCCTTCATTTAGTTCGTTGTTACTTATCGGTCTTGGTTCGAGACGAGTTGAGACTGCTTCGACAGTTCCATCGGTCTCTGGACCAAGGCCGAGTTCGCTAACCACCAACCACTATTCTCAATTCGATGCGCTATTCGCACAAGGGGGCCTGTGGGCTTCTTCTTTCGAGTCGAACTGAAGCGATTTGAATCGAACCCGCCGCCAAGATTGACTTTTTCGCGTCTCAATCTGAAACAGGACCATGATGTCACAGACCGAAGTTCAGCTTTTCATGCGTGAGTTTGAGACCCTGACAGACGCTCACGTTTTCGCGAGCAAAGTCTCTCAAACGATCCCGGACGACGCTTCCTCCGGAGCTGGGGGCTTCCGCTGGATTGATATTTCCGCCACCGCTCGCGGCGCTTGGATCTGCGGAGTCGTCGATAGTTCCATAGATTTCAAATTTGAAATTATCCGAGTGCAGGAGTCGTCATTGAAAGCCCTGCTTTCTTTGGGCGATAAGCCCAACCCGTCGATTCGGTCTGTCGGAATTATCGAGGGGACAGACATCGCGCAGGTGATTCGTTCGGCCGACTTTTTCTCTAAAAAAGTAGGATATCAGCTTTTAGAGATCCGAATTAAAAGAACGGGCACCGTTCCCGGAGCCTACGCTTACTTAGCACTGGACACGACGCTCGCATCAGGTGCCGAGGCCGCATCACAAAAACGTTCAGATCTTTTGCCTATGATCGAAGTCCCTCTGGTGGGGGACTACCGCCGGTTTTTCATTTAGATTTTTATCTAAAAACTAACTTGGCAGCTTTCGGAAATGGCACTTTCAAAACGAGACTGCCATTTGATGTCGCCGCGGTTTCGAATTTTAATAAGACCACTTTGAAACTCACGGATCGCGGTGCGTTTTAATTTACAGGCCGCCGTGAACGCCGTAACACTTTCTTCCATCTTCTGAAGCTCCAAAGCGGCTTGCGCAAGACCCAGCTGAGCTTGGAAACTTTTTGGATCATTTTTTACACCCGCCTTGTACCAGCGAAATGCATCCACGTAGTTTTTCTTCTCTGTAAAGTAATCTCCGAGAGCCGTTTGCACAGGTTCTGACTTTCGAATTTTCCCAGCTGTTTTGACCAGTATCTTTCGCGCTTTTTCTGGCTGCCCTTGCTCGCGGTAGGTCGTTGCAAGGCGGACGGCATTCATCGGATTCGTGGGATCGCGGCGCAGCCCTTCGAGACAGGTTTCTACAGCTTTTTCAAGAAACGCATCAAGCGCGTAAAGCTCACAGAGCTGACTGACCCATCGGCCTTTTTTTCCAAAACGCTTCATCATATCTGAAATCAGATCGCGCGCTTCTTGGCGCGATTCCCCTTTGACGAGCTCGCTCAAAAGACCGTCGTAGGCCGGTACATATTTTACACCTGTCGTTTTCGCGGTGTAATACATAGCGATCGACTCTTCTTTGCGGTCCGCTTTTGCAAGAGCCGCCGCTAGTAATGTTTGCAGCTGCGCATCTTTTGGAAATCGTGCGTTCGCAAGTTCAAGGGCTCCGATGGCATCGACCGGACGATTTGATTTTCCAAGTCCGCGCGCCAACAACACCAGCCCGGATTTACCCAGACGGGCCTTGTGGGGTTCGAGCAACTCAACCATGCCGACGTAGTTTTTTTTCCGTTCAAGATCGACAGCAAGTCGCGTTCGAGAAACGGCGTCCGACGAAGATTCGGACTTAACTTCGGACTTAACTTCGGACTTTGTTTCTCGCTTTGTCTCACTTTGAGACAAAGCCTTGGGAACCGGAAAAATAGCGACAGCCAGTATTGCTGCTGCCACGAAAAGCCCCGTTTCGCTCGTGAAATGCTTCATTCTAAGCCACTGCATGCCGAAACGTTCCATAGAGATAAGTTTGCCTCAATTGAAATGATATTTCATGATGATTTTCAATAGACGACAGCGCGCCTTTAAGATGGCCATCGGCGATCGCGGACAAGCGTCGCTCGAAATGGTTTTGCTTTTGGTGATTGGAATGCTGATCGCCCTGGGAACCATCTACCGCTTCAACACAGCCTTCAAAAAATATACGACCGACATGTATGGCACTTACTACCGTTGTCTTTTGGAAACCGGAGAGCTGCCAGGGGTCGCCAGCGTCTGTGGTGATCGTAAAGCCAGATTTGAAATTGCGAACGGACGTGAACTTGTTCGCAACGTTCCAGGCTCCGCGGGGACGGGATCGGGCGGCAGCGGTTCTGGAAGCGGCGGAGGAAGTGGCGGCGGAAGCGGCGGCGGTGGAACTTCGGGGAGCGGCGCCAACAGCGGCTCATCCGGCAACCAAGCGCGCGACAGTTCCAGCAGTGGCGGCGGAGGAGGATCCTCTGAAAGTGTCGGCGGCAGTAGTCGGTCCAGCGGGGGCGGCTCGGGATCTGTTGTGGGTCGTCTGCGAAATCTGGGTCGACAACGATCGACGGCCGTTGGCCAAGCCGACGGCGGTTCAGAGGATGGCGCTTCGGGTTCTGATGGAACGTCTTCAAGCTCTGTCGGCTCTCGCGCAACAAGAGATCAGCTTCGTCGTGCACAAACAAAAGTGGCCTTTAAAATGGAAAGTGATTCTGGCGGTCGCGAAGAGAAGGCCGCGGTGACTCCGGTTACGGCCTCCTCAGCCACTTCGCGAACGGCGGACCGAGGTGACTCACTGCGTCCGCGAAAAACTGTGGAGAATACGGATCGGAAGCCCGCAGCTAATTTGGACGAAGGAAAAAGTGGGGGGCTTGAATTCGGAAGACTTTTCCGAATTTTCCTCATCATCGTCATCATTGTCGCCATCGCTATATTTTTAGGCGGCCAGGTACTTCAGATTTCCAAAAGCGGCGAGCAGTGACCAAGAGCATCAAGACTCTATTTTTCAACACACGTTAATGCGCCAGATTTTGGTTCCATTGCGGAACCAGACCTGTCATTCAGTCCTCACGTTAGGCCGTTTCTTTGGGGGGAATGAAGAGATGGGCACGCTCGATTTACGCGATATAATTGGCATCAACCGAAAAAGTGTTTTCAATCTCGACGAGGCTCGCACCTTGTTTCCGATCATCTTTCGTTTGACGAAAAGCTACTCGGAACGCGTGCAAGTTTTAATTCAGAAAATCGAAGCCGTTACAGCGGCTAAATCTGGAAATCAGATCGATGCGACGGAACCGTTGGAAGCGGAAGCGGCCGAACTCATTCAGCAGTGGCAATCGAAAGTTCAAAAACTTGGCGGTCTCCCGAACGGGCATTGGATCGTCGATTTTGATTCCGGTGACGGCTATTACTGCTGGAAGTACCCAGAGCGGTCGATTGAGTACTGGCACCACTACCGCGACGGTTTCAGCAAAAGGATCAAACTGAGCAGTCTCGAGAAGAACCGCGAAGATCAGTCTTTGGATTTGCGGCTGGCTCCGATTGTTTCGGTGAACGATCTTTAGCGGAAGAGTTGAACGTTCTACGACTGTCGCGTTAGTTTAGTGACGATGAGAATTGCGTTAGCTCAAATGAACTCCATCCTCGGCGATTTTTCTGCGAATCGAGAAAAAATTCTCGACTTCACACGGCGCGCTTTTGCAGAAGGTTGCGATCTTATCGTTTTTCCAGAGCATGCGCTGTTTGGTTATTTGCCAAACGACCTCCTCGAGCGAGAGACGATCGTCGACGACCAGTTGACCGAATTAAAAAAATTAGAAAAAGAATGGCCGTCCGGAATTTTGGGCCTTGTCGGTTGCGTCACTCGCGTTGATGGCGGTGCACGCCGAAAATCGTCGAAGATGGCCGAGCCGCTATCGTCCAAACGGTTTTTCAATTCCGCCGCATTGATTGAGAAGAAAAAAAAGACGCGCTTTTTTCACAAAGAGCGTTTGCCGGCGCATGATGTTTTTGATGAGGGCCGGCATCTAGCTTCGGGTTCGCTAAAAGATGGAAAAACCACACTTCGAATCAATTCTAAGAAGTTGGCGGTTCAAATTTCTATCTGTGAAGATATTTGGGGTTGGGGAGATCCAAAGAATCCCATGGCCAAATTATCTCGGTCGGGAATTGATGCTGTCATAAATTTAAGTGCATCGCCTTTTACAAAGTCGAAACTAAAAAGTCGCACGGCCGTTATTCGGGAAACTGCGATGTATTTCCGCGCACCACTCGTCTACGTAAATCTGGTCGGAGCTCAAGACGAGGTTGTCTTCGACGGACGATCCCTCGTCGTCGACAAAAACGGAAAACCCGTCGGGGGATTGGCCGCCTTCACTGAGGACCTAGGATTTTTTGAAATCAAATCAAAATCTGTGGCCGACGTCTCTTCGCCGAAAGCGCGGCGAGTGCGGAAAAGTCCTCCGGATGGTTCGATCGAAATTCTTCGGCGAGCCTTGGTCACCGGGATTCGAGATTTTGCCTACAAAACAGGTCTCAAGCGAGTTCATTTTGGCCTGAGTGGTGGAATCGATAGTGCGGTTGTCGCATGTTTAGCGGTCGAAGCTTTAGGCGCTGAAGCGGTGACAGCCGTTGCGATGCCTGGCCCCTTCAGCAGCGCGCGAAGTCTGATCTTGGCAAAGGAACTTTCCTCAAACCTTTCGATTCGGTGCCTCGAGATGCCGATTAACAAAAGTTACGACGTGCTCAAGGAAAGTTTTGAATTCGCTAGCGGCGAAATTTCGTTCGGACTTGTTCATGAGAATCTTCAGGCAAGAATTCGCGGTCTTTTGCTGATGGCATTGGCGAACAAGGAATCAAGCCTTCTGTTGGCGACGGGCAATAAATCTGAATACGCGGCCGGCTACTCGACATTGTACGGTGATCAGTGTGGAGGCCTCGCTCCGCTGGGCGATTTGCTTAAAAATGAGGTCTACAAACTTGCCGAGCTGTACAATAAGGAACGCAAAACGATTCCCGCCGAAATTATCGACCGAGCTCCCAGTGCTGAACTGCGCGCGGATCAAAAGGATTCGGACAGTCTTCCGCCCTACGATGAACTCGATGCTGCGGTTGAAAAAGTAATTGAAAGACGTGGGCCTGCGAAAACGGAAACTGAAAAGTTCGTCTTGCAGGCAAGTCTCAAGAGCGAATTCAAACGGTGGCAAGCTCCACCGATATTAAAAATCAGCGATCACGCTTTTGGACGCGGTCGTCGGATGCCTATCGCTCATCGAGCTAAATCTTAATCGTTTTATCTAAGTCGACATTTCGAAGAGGCCTTGCTGCTTAGGCTTTTTTTCGACCTGAGGAAATCGCAGCTCAGGTTTTCCCGTGAGTGAAATCAAAGTGGCGATCGACGGCGGACCATGCTGTGACAAACGCGCGACCATTTTTGAGAAAAGCTGGCCGCAGTAGCTGGCGTCTTCTTCAGCGCGGTGAAATCCAGTGGCTACAATTCCGAGGTGTTGAACCAGAGTTCCAAGTTTGTAATTTGCCAATCCTGGTAGGACTTTTCTGGCCATATTGCATGAGTCGAGAATAATCCCGGTGGGTGCCGACGACTCATATTTTTTAATATCGGCCGTCAGAAACTGCGCATCGAAGGGCGCATTGTGGGCGACCAGAATTTCGTCGCCACAAAACTCGGCGAAGGGCTCTAAAACGTCAGCGATTCTTGGCTTACCGACCAGCATGTCGTCGGTGATCCCATTGACCCGCGACGCGCCTTCAGGCATCGAGATCGTAGGTTGAATGAGAGTGGTGAAAATCGTTTCGGCTTGGCCCTGTTCATTGAACAGAACAGCTCCGATTTCAACGATCTGATCCACACCGGGTAGAGTTCCTGTCGTCTCGAGATCAAAAGCTATGAAACGCATGACGAAATCCCCCTGAGTTCTGTAAACTGATCCTATGGGCTTATCGAAATCCAAGCCGGAACTGAAGCACCAAGAGCTCACCTTCGTGGATTCTTTCGGTTCATCGCGTCGTTTAAAGGCGATTCCCGGTCAAACACTTCTCGAGACGGCTGTGGAAAACTCGGTGGATATATCGACATCGTGTGGCGGCATGGGAACGTGCGGGACCTGCCGTGTTTTTCTTGAAGTAACGAACGGTCTTGTTCCTGCCCGAAACGACATCGAGAAGGATGTTGCGGACGAAAAAAACTTTGCGCCGAACGAGCGTCTCAGCTGCCAGATCGAAATTCCCGATGACGATTTTTCGTGGAGCTTTCATGCGCCCGAAGAAACTTACTGAAGCTCGGACTTTGTTACGACAACGGGATTTGTAATGATCCAAGGGATCCATCGACCGCCATCAAAAAGGCTGGGACTTACGAAAAGACGAATAACTATCCGGTAAACTCCTGGCGTCAGAATTCTGAATTCAGTTTCCGTCGAATTTGAAGTCATGACACTGAGGCCGTCGCGAAGAATCGCTGTTTCGAAGGGGACGTTGGGTTTTTTAGGGAGCCGAACCATCATGCGAGCACTGCTATCGAAGCGCACTCTTGAGCCCAAGGATTTAATCCCGTGGCGATCCTCAAACCACGTTGCGAATCCCTTTGTGGGTCCCAGAACATCGAAAGCAAAGTAAGTCTGACCTTCAGTGATCGCGGTCAAAAGTTTTTTCCGATCACTTTCGTAATCGCCAGTCAGTTCTGTCCGAAGCAAAACGTGGTTTGTCGCAAGCTTAAAATAAGTTTCGTAACTTGGAGCGCGCAGAGTAATCCCCATTAGGTAACTTGGAAGACCGGCGTCCGTTCCCAAAATTCCGAAAACAGATCTGTCGCGCGAAAGCCGATCCCAGGTTTCAAACGATGTATCAAGGTCAGCGAAGAGACGAACAAGCGAAAGATCGGGATTGAACGGGTAAATGAGAAGGCTCCAAATCATCGAAAGTCTCGCGTCGTCCCACATTCTTGCAATGGATTGGCGCAGATTCAGAACTTCGAGACCCGAGAGTCCGGAAGGGTGGGCCCCGGTCCAGTCAGTTCCATTTCTAGAGGCTTGTCCCAGAACAAGTGAGTCTTTTGACGTCCTCGGCTTTTCCAGTCGGTCGCCGTCTCGCGAGAGCAAGTCTGCGATCACTGTCTGAGCTTGGCCAAGACTTTCCGTGGCCTTGAGTCTTTCGGGGTCGATTGAAAGAATGCGGGACTCGAGATAACTAAATTTTCCGCCGTTAATAACCAAAAGCTGACGTTGCCATCCTTCGGGTGAACCGCCCGGGGTGAACCGATTCAGTTCATTGAAAATCACGAAATCAAGTTTCGCCTCTTGAGCGGCGCGAATCGTTTCTGTCGGTGTAAGAAAACCGTGGCTCAGCGACGTTTGGACGTTGATAGCGCCTCGGTAGTCGTAAAATCCTGGATGATTTTTCGTGTCCAACGTTTCAGGAACCATCACTGTGTCACGAAGCGAAAGCGCAATAGCATAGGTCAAAAGCAGAAGAGCCATCGAAATGAAAAAAATAACTTTTTTCAAGGTGCAACCTCGACGGGCCGTTTTCTATCGAACGTCACTAAATTGAAACGCCCGATGGTTTCTCGAGAGGATTCCACGAAGTGCTCGTCGCTGATCCACGAAGGCCAAGGCCAATTATCCTCGAGCGCAATCACAAAAGAGTCCCCTCGGGGCCGACCAGAAGGGTGTGTGTCGAAGAAGTCTTTGCGATTAATTCCTGAAAGTTTTGGAACTGTTCTTCGACTAGCAATCGAAAGGGCGCCCGCCATCTGATAAGACGAGGCAAAAAAGTTCTCATTGCCTTTCGCCATTGGTTCAAGGTCTTTGAACCGAACAAACTCGTTGGTTTTTAAATCTTTCGCGGGAATGCCAAAGAAATCCGACTTTGGATTTAGCGCCTGATAAAAGACAACAAGCGAGGCGACACTCCAGATTGCAACCATGGTACGGCTCAGAAACTTAGATTGATCGTTGATCGAAGCAAGAACGAGCAGTGAGAGATGACCTGCGATCGGCCAATTGGCCTCGACCGGAGATTTTAAACTTGTTCCGACGAAAAATAAAACTGGTCCCCATCCGAACCAGCGCAGGAAGCGAAGTTTCTCGGGTTCATTTCTTTTCCAGAAAGTCAGAAGCACAAGTGGCGATAGAAGAGCCAGCTGGGCTCCGCTGTAGTCGAGAAGTTGTTGCACCATCTTTCCAAAGGACTGCGCTTCCTGATCGAGACCATGGCTCAGCTGAAATCGGAACGAGACCCAGTCATTCTGTGCGTTCCATCCCCAGACAGGCGCAGAGAAAATGAGGCCGCCAAGAATAATAAGGGCGACCGAGCCAGGCTTAAGAGATGACCAGCGTTTTTGTTGAAGGATGTAGAGAAGGGCGATGGGAACAAAAATTACGATATGGTACTTGGCGCAAAATCCAAGTCCCAACGAGGCTCCCACTAAGAGCGCCGACGTTTTGGTGTTTGCTTGCAGGTAATTTTGAAATGCGAGCAGCGAAAGCGACCACGTTAAAATCAGCGGCAAGTCAGGTGTCACAATCAAAGATCCAATGCCGAAAAAAGGAGACACGAGAACAACAGACAGCCACGCGAGGTGTTGCCGTTCGGAAATCGAGGTACCGATAATTTTTCGGAACACGAGGAGGCTAAAATGTGAGGCGATGACGGCGGGCGTGCGAATCACTCCATTGAGATCGTAACCGGGAATTAGATCACGCAGTGGTTCGAGAAAATGTCCGAGCCATAAAAGCCAGGCGATTCCAGCCGGGTGATCATAGTAGGACCATTGAAGATGGTGACTCCACACCCAGTAATAGGCCTCGTCATTAGAGAGCGGAAGCACCGCCGCAAGTAAAACTTTGGTCAGCAGCGCGAGCCAAAAAACCAAGAACCAATTTTTTCGATCCTCAATCAAGGAAGCTCCACGCGGGCGGGCTTTCCAAGGTCGCCCGGAACACCGCGATCAACCCCGTTGACGATAAGATTCACCGATCCGCCGTTCGAGAAGTTTAAGACGGCTTTCCGTTGCGCCTTGATCGTCTGAACTTGTTCGGCACGAAGCTTTATCGTTCGCGAGGCTTCGCCATCGATGACGACTTCAACATCCACCTGATCCAGAGCTTCGATAACAATCTCGGTCGACTTGCCAACCGGTTTAGCCGGCGTCGCTGTGGGCGCTGGTGTTGGAGTCGGCGTAGGCTTCGGCGTCGCTGTGGGCGCTGGTGTTGGAGTCGGCGTAGGCTTCGGCGTCGCTGTGGGCGCTGGTGTTGGAGTCGGTGTAGGTTTCGGCGTCGCCGTGGGCGTCGGCGTTGGAGTCGGTGTAGGTTTCGGTGTCGCTGTGGGCGTTGGCGTTGGAGTCGGTGTAGGTTTCGGTGTCGCCGTGGGCGTCTGCGCTGGAGTCGGTGTTGCGGTCGGCGCTACGACGATTTTTTCCGCGGTCTGAGGTTCAGCGCCACCACCGTCATCTGAAGATTCATCCGACTTCTCGCTGTCTTCGATCGGCGGAGCCGGAATCGACGGCGCTGCTGTTTCAACCGACGCCGGATCGGCGGGACCCGAGGCGCGCTCGGACTCATAGCTGTCCATTTTGTTCTTTAGGAATACAATCAAGATAATTAGAACAAAGATGCCTGCGACGATTCCGCCCTTGGTCATAAGACTCGGCTCATCGCGCAGCCGCTCTTCAACATCAATTTTTCTGGAGGCACGTTCGACGCGTCTTTCGGTTGGTGTTGCGCTGACTTTTTCTGTGGGGGCCGGAGTCGTGTCGGGCGTTGATGCAAGCTCGGTGGCGGTCGCATTCAATTCAGAGGGATTGGGACCCGTCGGCGTGGGTCGACTCAGCGTGGAACCCATTTCTTCGTGAAATGTTCGAAGAATCTCTTCAACATCAAGACCAAGATAAATCGCATACGAACGAACAAAGCCGCGAAGAAAAGTTTTTGGTGGAAGTGTTGCTGGATCGCCGCTTTCGATGGAAGCCAAAGTCTTGATGGTGATTTTCGTCGCCAAAGAAACTTCGCTCAGCGAAGCTCCTTTTCTTTCTCGATTCTCTTTCAGAATTTGGCCAGTAATCTTCATCGTGCTCTTTCTTTATTTACTTGATGATTTCGAGCAGTGACTCGGCTTTCTTCGCATAATTTCCATTGGGGTAGTCGCGTAGAACTTCTTGCAGTCGCGCCACCGCGGCCGCAGATTTTCCCAGCTTGTAGTGAGCGAGACCCGCAAAGTAAGCGGCCTCATCTTCGCCATTGACGCGACAAGCGACAACGGCGCGATCCAAAGTTTCTGCGGCATCTTTGAGAAGTCGACTACTTGAATCAGTCGACGCAAGCTCGAGCAGTGAACGTCCAAGAAGCGTTTGAGCAAAGCAGTTTGTGCGTTCGACCTTCAAGGCCTCAGTTGCCGTCTCTTTGGCGCTTTTGAAATCGCCCTTGCGGAAATGCGCGAGCGAAATATTCGTCCAACCTCGAATGGGAAATTGATACGTAAGATCTTTCGTGACCCGACGAGCCTCTTTAATCGCGCCATTGTAGTCGCCGCGTTCAATCAGAATTCTTGCACGGTTGTTTCGTGCCTCTGTGTAGTCGGGACGAAGAGCAATGGCCTGATCAATATGTTTTAAGGCCAGATCAAAGCGATCCCGCACGAAATAAGTGAGAGCCAAATTATTTTGCACCGTCGGATTTTTTGGATCCAACTTTTCGGCCATGAGAAGTTCGCTCAGCGCCTCGGGGTACTTTCGGTTCGAAAACAACGTCGTTCCAATTTGCAGATGGAGCGCGGCGTCCTTTTCAGCTTTGAAATTCGACTTTGTTGCGCAGCCCGCCGAAAACACGACGCACCCCAGGAAAAGGAGACCCAAAGGGTTTACAATCGACGAACTGAAATTAGAAAAATTCCGGGCAAGTTGGAGCATCGTCTAAAACGCTAGCAGCAATCAGCTAAAGGGGCAAAATCAATTAGCTTTTTAGGCTAGAGGACGTTGGTGATTTATCAGTGTTGGAAATTCGTCGAAGTACGACGAGGGCTTCGATGTGGTCTGTCTGTGGGAAAAGGTCGATGCCGCGAGCTTCGATGATTTCGTATTTCGTTTTCTGTTTGTCTGTTGCTTCTCGAAATCGCACCAGATCTCGGGCCAAAGTCGCGGGATCACAGCTGACATAAACAATCAAACTCGGCTTTCGTCGAGCGATCATCGGCATCACTGTCGCTCCAACACCATCGCGCGGTGGATCCAAGACTAGAATTTCGTCCAGGGGCAGGCCCTTTTTTGTAAGGAGACTGACCGCACCAGCCTTTTGTCGAGCAAGCCACGCATCGACACTCTCAGCAAAAAACTTGCACTGCTGTGAGCGCGGATTTCCGATGGCCTCGCGAACGCTCTCGACCGATCGCTCGATGCCCGAAGCCTCAATCACACCTTGTGGTCGTGCCGACCGCACGGCCTCAACGATAGGGAAAGTTAGATTTCCATTTCCTGCATACAGATCCAAAAGGTGCCAGTGAACGATCTGCCGTTTTTCCAAGGCATGTGCGACCACGTGATCACTCACAAGTTTTTGCAAGACTTTATTTTGCTCGCGATGAACTTGAGTGAAGGCGCCGCCAATAGAGAGGTTTCCGCGCTCATCGATGGCGACTTGAAAACGCTCGCGAACCTTTGCGCCTTTAGAAACTTCTTTGGCGATATGCTCTTTTGCGAACGGAATCAATTTTGGATCAGCGATTTCACAATCAACGATTGGAACAAAGTCGTGGGTCTCGCGTTTAAAGTATCCGATCTCATGCGTTCCGCCTTTGGGCCGAGACTGAAGTGTCACACGCGAGCGGTAGCGAAACGATGTTTCGCTTGGAACAAACGGCGCGAACTTCGCCATCTCATCGTTTGAGAAAGCGCGTCCCCGTTTCATCGTATCTTTTAAGATTTCATCTTTTTGAACGACTTGTTCATTGTAAGCGACATGCTGCCAAGGACAGCCGCCACACTCATTCACGACCGGACACGGTGGAACGACTCGAACATCGGACGGTTTTAAAACTTCGATCATTTTCGCTTCGACAAAGCGGCCCGAAATGGCCGTGATCTGCGCGCGAACAAATTCCCGAGGCGCAGCGCCACGAACGAAAACCACTTGGCCATCGGAGGCGCGACCCACAGCGCTTCCGCCGCGAGCCAGTCGAAGAGTTTCGATTTCAACCGTATCGCCGACGGAAACTGACGGAGCCGACTTCTTGGACACTAGTCGTTGACGATTTCAGACTTCTCAAAAAAGAGAGCCAATTCGCGCTGAGCACTCGCCGCACTGTCGGAGCCGTGAACGGCGTTTTCGCCAACGTTCGCGCCGTGTTTTGCACGGATAGTTCCTGGAGCTGCTTTTTTCGGATCGGTCGCGCCCATGAGGTCGCGGTTTTTCAAAACAGCGCCTTCACCCGAAAGAGCCATGAGCATCACGGGACCTGAAGTCATAAAGTCGACAAGTTCGCCGAAGAAAGGACGCTCTTTGTGTTCAGCGTAGAATTCTTCGCATTTCTTTCGAGAGAGAACCGTCAGTTTCGCAGCTGCTATCTTGAGGTCGTTTTTTTCGAAGTGAGCGACGATATCGCCAATCGCACCTTTTTTTACGGCGTTAGGCTTAATGATGCTGAATGTGATTTCTTTTGCCACGTTTGAAGCTCCTTGTTCTGTAGATCCTCTTCCTAGCGGCAAATCGGCTAGCAATCAAAGGCGAATGTCCCTGAGGGAAGGCTTTACGTACGGAACGACCCGAGATCGACGTTTTCGGTGCGTGCTTTTGTCCCCAAAACGGACCCAGCTGTCAGAGCAGAAGCACTTTCTCCAGCTAGTTTCTTGAACTCTAAAATCAAATGATTTTCTAACAAAAGGCGCGGATCGATCATCCATCGAAATAGCTCGGATGAAAGTTTGTGCTCACCGGATTTTCGACGAAATCGACGCGATGTTTTAAGAGCCGATAAAACAATGAAAGGGTAAAAGAGAGGAAAGAGCAGAAGGGATGTCGAATTCACACGCGACTCGTGGATTTTGACAAGCTCGAAGCCGGCGAGTTTAGCAAACAAGCGAAGCCGAAAAAAGCCGGTAAGAAATGTATGACCAAAATAAAGGCGCGGGGCCGCTTCGCCCGCAGCCACCGGGGCCAGCCAGATCGAATCTTTTTCGTTGGGCGGCATAATACGGCCGAAGGCTTCGGACTCGCACAGCAGATAGCTCATTTTACTTTTAAGATTCGAGTAGTTGGGCGTCGTCAGAATCAGAGTGCCGTCTGTTCTTAAAATCCGCGCGAATTCTCTCAGAACGTGATCCTGATTGCCGACGTGCTCGATGCCCTCTTGGCAAACAGCGAGCTCAAAGGTGTCGGAAGCACATGGAAACGGGCCGCTCAAGTCACCGCGGATCACGGGGACGCCCTCGGCGCGGAAGAGCTCGGGGATCAGATCGACCGCCAAGACGTCGGCCCCTAGATTTTTGAGAGATGTTGAGGTCACGCCGTTTCCGGCGGGGAAATCAATGGCCCGGGCCCCAGAAAGCCGGGAGCCTTTGGCGGTAAGAAGCCGCTGAACGTGCTCTTTGATTTCTTTGGTTCCTGTAAATCTCATCGACCCGAGTCTCGCTAAGTCATTGATATATTGCAAACTATGCTGAACAAGCTTCCGCCGATGATCCGCGCGTATGCATTGCGTTATGGAGTGCTATACCCCTCAACTCGAGACCCTAATTTATTCCCCCATTTGGCAGGAGCTTACGATGAATTTTGTAAAACTTTTTGGCTTTTCTCTCGCGGCGCCCGTCGTCGCTCTTTCGGTCGTTTTTTTGGTCGCTGTTTCGCCGGCGGTCGCGACAACTTTGAACGAGGAAGCGGCCAAGTCGACAGTGGTTGGATTTGCGAATCGCTGCGACCTCCATATTTTTGGCGGCACGCCGGTTCTCCGAGTCAATGTTTACGAGACTGCGGACGAGGCGCTGCAAAGTAAGACATCAGTGCGTACACCGAAAGGCAGCTTCGCAGTCGATGGCGCCGCTGGTTTTCAGATTGCTCAGCTGTTTGCCGAGAGCAAAGTCCGCGCGATCTGCGATGGTCTTTTGAAAAACGATGTTCCCAAGCTCATCGAAGCTAAATTGAACGCTCAAGACCTTGCCGAATCTGTCACGATCGACGGCCAGACGATTGTATCCGACGCGTTTTATCTGAAGAGCGACGCTGACCGGGCGATGCTCTCGGCCGTCGTACGTGCCTACATCGACCAGACGAACAAACTTTTGAACGCAAAATAAGTAACAAATCGATTTTGGAATCTAACGATTGGAGTTCGCAGTGATCAGAATCCTTTTGGGCACTCTTCTTCTTTTTGCATGGGTACCTGCTTTTTTTTCAGGCGCGGAAGCTCAAGGCCGCAATTGCAGTATCGTCGGAACTTTTTTCGTCGATAAATCAGGCCCGGAAAACGAAGCAATGGTCGACATGATGGCGTTCACTGCGACGAGCGCTTCAGTGAAGCTCGAAAAAGCGATCACCGACCAGATTGAAATCGACGGTTGTGCTGTGATTGTGGTCGAAGACTCCAAATTGGAGACAGCCGCTGCGATTGTTATCGAACCCGTCGCGAATTCAAAATCGAAGGTTTCATCAAACCTCGTCATCCTCGAAATTGATAAAAGCAAACCAGGCTGTGAGAATGTTGCGGCGCTGGATGTAGAATCGCGAATTGATCTGTGCGCGGAGCACTCGACGACATATTTTATTAACGAAGCGTCCCTCGCGATGGCTGCTGTTCGCGCAGCAAAAGAGTCCTTGGAGCAAACGTTTGCAACCAGCCGAACCTCGGTGCTTGATCAGGCGCTTAAGACATATGGACTCGAAGCGCCGGCTCTCAAAGTTGGAGAGAGCCTCATGTCGATGAAATACTCGACGGCCGCGTCGGGTCTCGTTTTGAGAGCGAATGGCTATATCCCAAAGCTCTTCACAGCGGAACTTTGGGAGCGTCGTCTTCCGGTCGATGCGCGAGCGGAGAAAATCGTAGGATCATTGTTGTTCTTAAATGGCCTCGGAAAAGCGTTTGTTGACCGCAACTTAGGTGGCCCGAAAGTTGTAGATCTGAAAGACTTCGTTCGGCCCTCGATAGGCACATTGATGGGTTACGATCTTCTGTCAGATTTGACGGACGCCATGGAAAAAGAGGGTTATACGTACTCGCCAGGTTGGACGACTCGGTAGTAATCAGCCCCAGTGGGGTGAATGGCGTTTGAATTTGTAATGTTCCTAACGTGAGGATCTCTGTTTGAAGCTGCATTGTAGGACCAATTTACGCTTATTGGTGACGGTTTTTGCGGTGCTATTTGTCGCGCACGCCAGTGGTGCGCAGACAGGTGGTCCATCGATCGCACCCCGTTGTTCGGTGCTTTTTTCTTCTTCAGGGGTCACAGAATTTCCGATTCAGTGGACTCCAAGCTATCCAAAAAGAGCGACGCCAGTTCTTTCAGACATTCAGTTATTGGAAATCTTCAAAGGCGTCGAGATGTACTCTCGCGAGCACGGGCGGCGCGCTTTGTCTTATATGAAAACGCTGCCAAAACACCTCGATAGTGAAACCCGCGCGCATATCTGGATGGAGATGTCGGTTTTCATCGTTCTGTACAACCGGACAGCCTTCGTCTCCGACCTCTACATGCTACCGGGAAATCGCTATTTGTTTCGAGGGGGCCTTGGCGAAACGCTTTTCATCGATGCCGACGGGACCACGTACCGCACGCGGACGGATCATCTCTATGATCAGAAAACGTGGGTGGCGGACTATTCAACGCTCACCCCAATTTAGATACTGGCCGTTTACGGAACTTCGTTCCGTGCGCAGGTCCCGGCAGGAGTGACGACGCCATTTTCCACACTCGAAACACTAATCACTTTCGTCACTGGATTTTCCATAAAGTCGATCGACATCTGACCTCCAGCATCATCAGCTTTTACCTTGAGCGAAAGGCAAAGACCTGGGCATCGAGCAATCTGAACGCCGGTCACTTCGATTTCGACAGCGAAAACACCGGCCATCGACCCTCCGCCCGGGAATCCAGCCGCGAAACGGTATCCCGCTCCCTCTGGGAAATCGACGTCGAGGAAACTTTTGAATTTGATAGTTTGGCCGTCTTCCTGGGCTTCAACGTCGCAAACATATTCAAAGTTTTCTGTGTGTAGAATTCCGAAAAGGCCTGGCGCAAGTTCGACACGGTCACTTTCAAGCGGAGTGGACGCTGGTGCTGTGGCAAATGCGGTTGCAGAAAGACAAAGCGCTACTAAAAGAACGGACGCTGACGATTTCATAATTAACCCCCCAAGTTCATTAAATGGATTTAATGCCGGCGTAGACTGCACCAGAAAGATCCTTGCGACTTGAGAAAACGGATTACTGTACATTCTCCCTAGAGCAACAGCTGGCAGTACGAGAACTACGTGAAACATTTAGAGGCTTTCTTGGTCTTCTCCCTAACGATTGAGTCCTGCCTGAACGAGACCTAGAGGGTGGTCTCCTTTGGTAGGCTGAATAAAACTAAATATTGAAAAGAATAAGAGGACATACTTTATGAAAATCGTTTTGAACTTGATCGCCGTTTCTGTTCTCTCTCTGGGAAGCCTTGTAACCTCAAACGCTGAGGCGGGTGAACCGAAAGCGACTCTTTGCCGTATGTCTGCCGTTGAAGCCGCATCGGCTCTTTTCAATCTGAACGTGAAGCCGGTCTCTGCCGTCACACATGAGACAGATCTCATCGACTTGAATCACGCCGAGGGTGGCACCGAAGTTTGGGACGTTAAGTTCAAGACTGCGGGCGTTGAATACTCGGCCTATCGAATGACCTTAGAGATCGATGCGTGCACGACGATCGCGTTCGAAATGCCATACGCGAACTAAAAAAAAAGACCTAGGATTTCTCCTAGGTCTCTTTTAAAATCGACACCGCAGCCTGCCCAGCGTGTGGCCGGTCGAACACGTCTAGCGGAGTGACGCTTTCAGTGTTGTACCAAGGTCTGCAGGCGACTTCGAAATCGAGCAGCCGGCCGACTTCAAAGCATCGAACTTCGCTTCCGCAGTTTCTTTTCCGCCCGTGATAATCGCACCGGCGTGGCCCATGCGTTTACCGACCGGTGCAGTAGAACCTGCGATGAACGCCGTGACCGGCTTTTTGAATTCACGCTTGATGTAGTCCGCAGCATCGACTTCCGCCGTGCCGCCGATTTCACCAATCATGATCACTGCATCCGTGTCTTTATCACGGTTGTACATCTCAAGAACGTCGATGAAGTTCGTGCCGTTCACAGGGTCTCCGCCGATACCGACACACGTCGATTGGCCGATTCCAAGCCGAGTCAGCTGACCGACGGCTTCGTACGTCAATGTTCCCGAACGTGAAAGCACGCCAATACGTCCTGGCAAGTGAATGTGCCCAGGCATAATGCCGATCTTGCACTGACCCGGAGTAATAACGCCCGGGCAGTTTGGACCTACGAGGCGAGTCTTGCGGCCCTGCATGTAGCGACGGACCGCGACCATATCGAGAACCGGAATGCCTTCAGTGATGCAGACGACGAGATCAAGTTCTGCGTCGACGGCTTCCATAATGGCGTCGGCGGCAAACGGAGGAGGAACGTAGATCACCGAGGCTGTCGCACCTGTGCGCTCAACAGCTTCAGCGACGGTGTCGTAAACGGGAAGACCGATGTGTTTTGTTCCACCTTTTCCCGGTGTGACTCCGCCCACCATTTTCGTTCCGTAAGCGACGGCTTGTTCCGAGTGGAACGTACCTTGTGCGCCCGTGAAGCCCTGGCAAATAACTTTCGTATTTCGATCGATCATAATAGCCATGGCTTAGTGTCCCTTCGCCGCAGGCGCAGTGCCTTTTGATGGTCCAACGGCCGCTACGATTTTCTTTGCTCCGTCGGTGAGATCATCCGCAGGAATAATATTGAGGCCGCTCTCTTTGAGCATCTTTTTTCCAAGTTCCACGTTCGTTCCTTCGAGACGCACGACGAGGGGAACTTTAAGTCCCAATTCTTTCGAAGCTGCGATCACGCCTTCAGCAATGATGTCGCACTTCATAATGCCGCCAAAAATATTAACGAAGATCCCTTTCACGTTCGGATCTTTGAGAATCAGTTTGAAAGCGTTGGTGACTTTCTCTTTGTTCGCGCCACCGCCGACGTCGAGGAAGTTGGCTGGGGTTCCGCCGTGAAGACTGATGATGTCCATCGTCGACATCGCAAGACCTGCACCGTTCACCAAACAGCCGATATTGCCATCGAGCTTAATGAAGGCGAGATCAAACTTAGATGCTTCGACTTCGGCAGGATCTTCTTCGGTCAGATCGCGAAGTTCCATAATGTCTGGGTGCTTGAACATCGCGTTCGAATCGAAATTCATTTTAGCATCGAGGCAAATCACTTCGCCTTCGGCCGTTTCAACCAGCGGGTTAATTTCCGCAATCGAACAATCTTTGTCGATGTAAGCCTTGTAGAGCGACATCAAGAATTTCGCAGTTTTGCCAGCGACTTTGTCTTTCATTCCGATCGCGAACGCCAACTGGCGCGCTTGAAACGGCTGAAGACCGACGCAGGGGTCGACTTGAACTTTGATCAGCTTTTCAGGAGTTTTCTCGGCCACTTCTTCGATGTTCACGCCGCCCTCAGCGGACGCCATCACGACAACTCGGCCCGTGACACGATCCAAGAGCACGGCTGCGTAGTACTCTTTTTTAATATTGCAGCCTTGCTCGATGTAAACTTTCTGAACTTCTTTGCCCTGAGGTCCCGTCTGATGCGTGACGAGAGTCATGCCGAGCATTTTAGAAGTGAAGTCGCGAACTTCATCCAAAGACTTCGCGACTTTAACACCGCCGCCTTTGCCGCGACCACCAGCATGGATTTGCGCTTTCACAACGTGGATCGTTCCGCCAAGTGATTTAGCCGCTTCGACAGCTTTGTCGGGCGATTCGACCATCACACCTTTAAGGGTCGCAACTCCGTATTTTCGAAGGATTTCCTTCGCCTGATACTCATGAATATTCATTGCTGATTTTCTTTCCGGCCTGCGGCCTAGAACTCCAACTTTTTGAGAGCTTCAACGAGTTCCGTGACCGCTTTGATCGAGTTGTCGAGACCCTTCTTTTCGTCTTCGTTCAGCTTCAGCTCGATGACTTGCTCAAGACCACTTCCGCCAAGTTTGCAAAGAACACCAACGAAGAGACCTTTCACGCCGTACTGACCTTCAAGATAAGCCGCGCAAGGAAGGATGCGCTTTTGATCTTTCAAAATTGCTTCCGCCATCTGGACCGCTGAAGCCGCCGGTGCGTAGAATGCCGATCCAGTCTTCAACAGACCAACGATTTCAGCGCCACCATTGCGTGTTCGTGTGACGATCGCATCGACTTTTTCTTTCGACATGATCTCGAGAAGTGGAACGCCGCCGACCGAGCAGTGACGTGGCATTGGAACCATCGTGTCGCCGTGGCCTCCAAGAACGAAGGCATTGATGTCTTTTACCGACACTTTAAGTTCTTCAGCGATAAAGGTCTTCATGCGTGCGCCGTCAAGAACGCCGGCCATGCCGAGGACGCGATTCGCTGGGAATCCGAGAACGTCTTTCGCAACGAAAGCCATCGCGTCGAGTGGGTTTGAAACGACGATAACAACCGACTGAGGTGCGTGTTGTTTTACGCCCAAGCAAACTTCTTTCATGATCTTAGCGTTGGTCGCCAAAAGATCGTCGCGGCTCATACCGGGTTTGCGTGGAAGACCTGCTGTGATGATGACAACGTCAGAACCTGCGATGTCCGCATAGTTATTAGTGCCCGTGATGCGCGAATCAAAAAGTTCGACTGGCGACGACTCGTACAGATCGAGGGCTTTGCCTTTAGCGGCGCCGTCGTTCACGTCGAGAAGAATAACATCGCCTAATTCTTTTGCTGCTGCCCAGTGAGCGCATGTTGATCCAACGAAACCTGCACCGATGACAGCAATCTTTTTACGTACGTGAGTAGCCATAAAATCTCCTTGTGTCGCTACGCTGGGGCCCACCCCAGCTTCGCTGCTCGCCGCACGTTTGCGGCGAGATTAAATTAAAAACTTAAAAATAAAAGGCGGCCTAAAGCCGCCTCAAAAACTACATGCGCTTGACGATTTCTTGGCCGAACTCTGAACACTTGAGAAGTGTTGCACCCTGCATCTGTCGTTCGAAGTCGTAGGTCACACGTTTCGCGTTGATGGCGTCGGCAATTCCTTTTTCGATCAAGGCCGCCGCTTCTTTCCAGCCGATGTACTCAAGCATCATCGCGCCCGACAAAATCACCGAACCTGGATTCACTTTGTCTTGGCCCGTGTACTTTGGGGCTGTTCCGTGAGTCGCTTCAAAGACCGCGAAACCGTCGCCGATGTTTCCACCCGGAGCAATACCAAGTCCACCGACCTGCGCCGCAAGAGCGTCGGACATGTAGTCGCCGTTTAAGTTTGGAAGAGCCAGAACCGAGTATTCTTCCGGACGCAGTAAAGCTTGTTGGAACATGCTATCCGCGATGCGATCTTTAACGACGATCTTACCCGCCGGCGCTTTTCCGCCATGGTTCTTGTAAACGTCGTCTTCTGTGATGATGTAGTCGCCGAATTCGGCTTTTGCGATCTCGTAGCCCCAATCCTTGAAGGCACCTTCCGTGAACTTCATGATGTTGCCCTTATGAACAAGGGTAACGCTGGGAAGTTTGTTCGCGATCGCGTACTCGATCGCCTTCTTGATGAGGCGCTTCGAACCAAACGCGGACATGGGCTTCACGCCAATCGCGCTTTTTTCACGAATCTTTTTACCGTGTTTTGCCGCCAGCGCGATGAACTCGTTCGCTTCCGCGGATTCGGCCTGGAATTCGACACCGGCGTAAACGTCTTCGATATTTTCACGGAAGATCGTCATGTCTACTTTTCCGGGCTCTTTCACCGGTGCGGGAACTCCGGCGTACCACTTCACGGGGCGAACACATGAATAGAGGTCGAGTTCTTTGCGAAGGGCAACGTTCAGCGACCGAATTCCTTTTCCAACCGGAGTCTCAAGTGGGCCTTTGATCGAAACGACAAATTCTTTAATCGCCGTCAAAGTTTCTTCGGGGAAGAAGTTTCCGTCGTAAAGCTGAGTTGCTTTTTGGCCCGCATAAACTTCGCACCAATTGATTTTGCGTTTTCCACCGTACGCTTTTTGAACAGCCGCATCGAAAACTACGACCGAGGCTTTCCAAATATCTGGGCCGACGCCGTCGCCTTCGATGAATGTGATAATCGGTTGGTCGGGGCATTCAATTTTGCCACCCGAGCCGATTTTGATTTTCTGACCGGTGCTTGGGACCTTAACTTTGTCGTACGTCGCCACGAGAGACCTCACTTGCTGGCAATTTCGATTGGAGCGGAAAGACTTCAATTATAGTGTTCATATGAGAGTGTTCAATGTGAATAGATCAGCCCTAGCCTAGGGGCAAAAGGTTATTCGAAGAAACATGCAGCGACTAAGCGCGACTATTAACGAGCCCTTCATCCAACTCGCTGGCGTTTCGCTGTCGATCGACGGCGTTCGATATCTTAAAGACATTCACCTTGCAGTGGGTCGTGGTGAAATTCTCGCCATAATGGGTCCCAGCGGTGAGGGCAAATCGCTTTTGCTTAAAGTTATAGCGGGACTGATGGAGCCGACGGCGGGCGAAGTTATTATCGGTGGCAAAAAGCGAAGCGATGCGACGACAGAAGAACGTCGTGAACAGGGCCGGCGCACGGGAATGCTTTTTCAGCGCGGTGCTTTGTTCGATTCACTGACGGCCCTTGAGAATGTCAGCTTCCCGCAAGTTGAAACTTTGGGCCGGGGCCGCGCGCAGTCGGACGCCACGAGTCATTCGCTGCTTGAGGCCGTTGGATTGAGTGAAGCTGCGGCACGTTATCCCTCTGAAATAAGTGGGGGAATGCAAAAGCGACTCGCCATAGCGCGGGCGCTCTCTTTAGCGCCAGAGCTGATTCTTTACGATGATCCAACCGCAGGCCTAGACCCGATCACGAGCCGCAAGATTATCCGTCTCATTAAGGAACTTCAACAGCGCGATCGATCGACGGTGGTCGTAGTCGCCAACGAGACGGCCCGTGCATTTCAAGTCGCTGATCGCCTTGCTTTTGTTTTTCGTGGTGAACTTGTCGTTACGGGGACGGCTGAAGAAACACGGAATCATTCGGATCCTCGCGTCGCCAAGTTTTTGAAGGGTCAAAGTTGATAGAATTTGAAGGCCTCGTTAAGAAATTTGGAGAACGCACGGTACTTAAAGGTATCGATCTTAAAATTTCTGCAGGTGAGATCGTTTTCATTCTGGGAACGTCCGGAACGGGAAAGTCCGTTTTGTTAAAAACTCTTGTCGGACTTTTGCGCGCTGATGCTGGGCGAATTCGAATTGGTGGCATCGACGTCACCGACATTTCTGAAGAAGACTATCTGCCAATTCGCCGGCGCTGCGGAATGGTTTTTCAGCACCCAGCACTTTTTGATTCTCTCACGGTCCTAGAAAACGTCGCGTACGGCCTCATGAAGCACGAGCGGTTGTCTCTGGATCAAGCGCGACCGCGGGCTCACGAATGTCTGGAAATGGTGGGGCTTGGCGGACAGGATCTCGAGTCGCTTGAAACAAAGCTCCCGACCCAAATTTCCTACGGTATGCAAAAGCGCGTAAGTTTGGCGCGGACCGTGGCGGTTGGACCCGAAGTTCTTCTCTTTGACGAACCGACGACGGGGCTCGATCCCGTAACGACAAAACAAATCAATCGTCTCATTCAAGAACTTTCAAGAAAACTTAAGACCACTGCTATCGTTGTGAGCCACGACATGGACTGCGCGTTGGAAATAGCCGACCGGATTGTCGTTCTCGATCAGGGCCTCATCGTCGCGCAAGGAAGCGTTGCTGAAATTCTAAGATCCACGCATCCTCTGGTCGTCGATTTTCTTGTGGAAGCAAAAGCGCGCGAGGTGACGGCGTGATTGCGGATATCGGACGCTGCTTTTTATTCTGTCTCGAAGCGATGGATGTTTTGCGACGAAAGGGCGTCTCGCGGCGCGAGGTCTTTCATCAGATTTGGCGAGTGACGATACAAAGTCTTCCGACAACGGCGATGGCCGGTTTTTTTGTTGGCGCGATTATGACCGTTCAGTTCACGATGCAGGTCGAAATGTACGGCGCGCTGGGATATCTTGGTGGACTTTCCACAAGTGCAACAGTTCGCCAGGTGGGCCCGCTTCTTATCGCTTTCATGCTGAGCGGAAAAGTCGGCGCGTACACAGCCGCGGAACTTGGCACGATGCGGGTCACTGAGCAGATCGATGCGATTCGGTGTCTCGGAGCAAACCCGTTTCAAGAGCTTATTCTTCCGAGGATGATCGCAATTATCGTATCAAGCTTCGCTCTGTTGGCAGCCGGTCTTTTGATGTCGATTGCCGGCGGTGTGACCCTGGGAATCTTTTTCTCAGGGATCAATCCTGACGAATACCTTAGGCACATTCCAACGATTGTCGGTTGGCCGTCGATAGCGACGGGGCTTTTTAAGTGTATTGCGTTCGCCATCGTTCTTGCGGCGATATGCACGTACAAAGGTTACACCGCCACTGGCGGCGCCCGCGGTGTCGGTCGAGCCGTCGTTCAAACCGCGGTCGCGACGATGGTCTCGCTTGTTGTCGCGGATTGGTGCACCAGTTTGATTGCGGATGCGATTGTCGAAGTCAGTCTATCGGTTTTTAAGTCAGGGGCGGCTCTATGATGGGCGGACGCACTTTGAACCTAGCGACCGGTCTCCTTGTCAAAACGCTCGATTTTTCGAGCTTCGCGGCACAAAGTTGGTTCGCCGCCGTTCGACCGCCGTTTCGATTGAGAGATATCGTTCGACAGATTCATTTTATCGCCGTCGAAGGACTTTGGATCATCGTTCTTTGTGTGTGTGCCGCTGCGATGGTGACGATTCTTGAAGCTTCGTTCCACATGAGATTGTTGATTCAAAACGATGCGATGGTCCCGGGCTTCGCGGCGATGTTGATTCTTCGAGAACTTGGCGCTGTCGTTATGGCCCTTTTGGTCACGTCTCGCGCCGGTGCGGGGATGGCTGCGGAAGTCGCTTCGATGAAAATTACAGAACAGATCGACGCTTTGCGAATGCTAGGCCTTGAGCCGATTCGATTTCTGGTGGCTCCGCGCTTGATCGCCGGCATTATCGCTGGGGCGACGATGAGTCTTATCGCCAATTGCGTCTGCCTCATCGCCGCAATGGGCGTTTCAATTCTGAAACTCGGTTCGACAGCAGGTCTATTCATGTCGATGAGCCGGCCTTTTGTGACCGGTCAAGATTTGTGCTTTGCGATGATCAAGGGAGCGGCGTTTGGAGCCGTCATCCCGCTTTTTGCTTGTTACTGGGGTTTGAGGAGTCGCGCCGGCGCTGAGGGCGTCGGCCTTGCCACGACCAATGCGGTCGTCTCGACCTCGATTGCAATTATAATTATCGACTTTATTCTCTCATATTTGTTCAGCTACTTTTATTAGGGTCAGGTGGGTGCAATGTCAGAAGCGAAAAAACTTTCTCCGGAAACTAAGGTCGGTGGTCTCTTTCTCATCGCCGTCGCGTTTCTTATCGGCTTCGTTTGGTACTTAGGGGCGCTCAACCCCTTCGCTTCCACCTACGAAGTGCGCGTCGGATACAACTACGCTGGCGGCGTGGAAGTGGGTTCACCGGTTCGTGTGATGGGTATTAAGGTCGGAAAAGTCCAGTCGATCGAATTTACTCCAGAACAAAAGACGGCATCAGGCGAAGAGGTCAAATTGACCGTGGTTCTTTCGATCGCTCGAGACGCTTGGGAGACTGTAAGGACAGATTCGCGCTTTTTCATAAATTTGGCGGGAGTGATCGGCGAAAAGTTTGTCGAAGTGAGCCCCGGCTCGAGCGCGGCACCGAAACTCGAGCCAGGTTCGTTCGTTCGCGGTGAAGATCCGCCGCGCGTCGATCAATTGATCTCCCAAAGTTACGGTTTGGCCGGAAAAATCTTGGAAATGGTGGAAAAGAACGAAGGTTCTATCGTCGATACCATTGAAAAAATGAATTCCTTGGTCAGTAACCTCAACAAAACCCTCGTTTTGCTCGAGAAATCCTCGAAGAACAAAGAATTCACTCGCATCGTGACGAACGTCGCACAAATGACGGACGACGCGATCATACTTACTTCTAAGCTGCGCGGCCCGGAGGCGCAAAAGACGCTCGATCTTTTGCATCGGCTCTTGTGGCGTCTCGAACAGCTCGACGAGCCCGCGATTCGCAACTTCCTTCAAAAAGAAGGCATTAAAGCGAAGCTCTTCTGATGTCGGTGTGGAAAAGGTTCGGCGACATTGAAGTCGTCCTATCTCTGGTGAGCGTTGCGCAGTTCGCCTGGATTATTTTGCTGGCACCGACGCTCTCGGTTTCAACGACGGCCCGAGATTCGACATTTATCTTAGCGGCCACTTTTTTGTTCGGCGGTATCGGCTTCCTCGTCTCGCGGATCCAAAACATAAAAGATGGCCAAAGCAAAACAGATGATTTGAAAACGGCTAAGCCCGAGAAGTGTGTGCCGTTTTATTTTTTAGTCCTGCTGGTCTCGCTTTGCGCGATTTCATTATTTTTGGACCAAACCGTAGCGCGCGAGAATCAGTTTCTGGGTACGGAATATTCTGGTGCCAGACGCACTATTTTGGACACCGTTGATTTTTTGACAATCGCGCTTGCGGTGGGCTTACCCGGCGGCGTGTATAGCTACTTTCTGGGAAGAGTTTTTTCCTCTTTCCCGCAAGCTGTACTGCGTATGTACACTTTCGAGCTCATCGGCGCTGTTCTTGGTGTTCTGGCTTCAATATTTATTTTAGACGCAGGTTCTTGGATAAAGGCGGCCACCTTCATGCTCGCCGCCGCTGGAACTGCGACGTGTTTCACTTACCGAAAAGAAGCGACCCGAACCCAGCTGGCCTGTCTTTTTTTAGTTGTCGTCTCGACAGCGTCTCTACCAACACTTTTTGAACCTGGTGGACAAGTCGTTCGCCCAAAAGCTTCGATCGATGACAAACTTGAATTGCTCGAGCACAGCTGGACCTCTTACACGAAGGTTCAAAAAATTCGCTTCCAAGCCATTGATGGCGACCGCGAGATTCTGACCATCGGCAACGGCGTCTCGAGCGTTGGCCTTTCGAACTTCCGCAAACAAAGCATTCCGCTGTTCATCGCGATTCCAGCCTCGCTGAAGCCCCAACGCGTCCTGATTCTTTTCGCAGGGGCCGGGGGCGAGATCTTTTCCTACCGGCAAGCTCATCCTAGTGTTGAAAAAATAACGGGCATCGAACTGAACCCGAGGATCGTCGAGGAAGCTCGCAACGATGGTCGCTACAGCTTGCAGTCGTTCTTTGAAACCTATGGGGATGAGCTCAGAATTGAAGATGCCAGGGTTTTTATCGAGCAAGCGCAGGGTGAGCTCTACGACCAGATTATATATTCGTGGAGCGGGTCGAGTGCCTTCGGTCACCCGGGAATTTTTCTTCAGACAACGTCCTACGCTTACACCTTTGAAGGTGTTCGCCGAGCCCTCGACCTCATTCGGCCAGGGGGCACACTTGTTTTTTTGGGTGGACCGACCTACCAGGTCGCCTCCGTTTTGAAAACGGATCCGAAGGCTGATCTACGCAATTCCTTTTTGACGATCCGGCCCATGGGAACCCCGGACTTCGTTCTTGGATGGGATGACAGGGTTTCAATTTTCAAAAAAGGCGCGTTTTCAACGGCGGAGCTTTCCGGAGTGGTCCAAGCGGCAGGTCCGAGGGCTGAATTTGATTTTTTACCGGCTCTGGGTGTCGGTCGACGTGCCGCCTCGAGCCTGGAGCAATTTATCACTGACGGTAAAGAAAGCTTTGATAGATTTCGGATTAGAGGTTCACCGCGAACAGACGATGCGCCGTATGTCTTCGACAATGTTGAAATCCTTCACTCGTCAGAGATCCTTAACTCCAACGCCCGGCTCATGTTCGGAATGCTCCTGGCGGCACTCTTGGCCGTCGTCATCAGTTTTTACGTGAAAACAAAGGTGCGTGCCGCGACCCTTGCCTCCTTCTTCGGGCGAACGGTGTTGATGGGCCTATCGTTTGCGCTTGTAAAATCCTTCGCGCTTTTCAAGGGCTCACTCTTTTTCGGGGATCCGACGGTGGCGTTGGCCGTGGTTCTTTGCGCCTCATTGTCGGGACAGATTCTCGGAGTTTTGCTTTTCGAACGATTTCGACTTTCAAAGTTCGCTTCATTCTATTTGATTCCTGGTCTCGGCGTCGCAGTTTGGTCCTGCTTTGGCATTTTGTGTACCAAGGCCAGTCCGTGGATATTTGATCAAGCTGTTGAGGCTCGAGTGCTCCTTCTCGGAGCCCTCATTCTTTTTGCGACTGCGTCATCGTCGGTCGTATTTCTTGGAATCGTTCGGGGAGCCGGCCGTCATCTCAGCGACTCGTCGGCGTCATTGGTCTTTTCAGCGGACCTATTAGCAAGTGGTGCCGTGATGATTTTCGCGCCACTCATAGTGAACGAGATAGGACTCATGAACACCTTGGGAATTGGGCTTACTGCGCTTGTGCTTTCAGCGCTCGAGTCGCTTCGCCGTCATCATCGCGACCTGAGGCCAGTTTGAATCGGGCAAAAAAAAACCCTCGAAGTCGAGGGTTTCCGAAGTTTGACTTCTGAAAAGCTAGAACTACTTCTTCGCTTTTTTAGTCGTTTTCTTCTTCGCAGCTTTTTTTGTAGTTTTCTTCGCTGCCTTCTTAGTTGCTTTCTTCTTTGCCATTGTCTCGCTCCTTCTGGATGAGTTCTCTTTGTTTGCTGACCACTCGGTGCGACTCACTTCGTGATCTGAAGACTTCCTTACGAAAAGGATAACCTCACAACTTTTATCGTCAATAGAAAAAATAAACTTGAATACGATCTTTTGAGAAAAGTTCGATCGATATTCAGTCGAAGTCCGATTCTTGCGATGAATTTCGTCGGAGGATCGAGTGCAAAGTGTCTTTGAGATGATGATTCTCGTGTGTTCGATCGTCGGACTTGTGTCCGTCGCGCATCTTGCGACTCTTTTTGTTCAATCGCGAGTCGTCAGCGCTCTCGACATGACAAAAATTGGCACCGGCAGTGTTTTGATCACGCTTCTTTCGTTTTTCGTGGGCCCACCGGACACGACATCAAGTTTATTTCTGATTTGGTTTCAAATTCACGGACCCATCGCAGGCGGTCTTTTTTTCGCAATTCTCCTAGCAAAACGAAGAGATCGCTGTGTGGTCGAATCACTCGACGAAGTTCTTTCGCGTCTCATGATGAGAATGAAAGAGGGTCGATCGCTCGCGGTCGCACTTGAACTTGTGGTGAATGAAATTCGACCGAGTCTTCGTCCGCGATGGCACGAGATCGCGCGGTCTGTGTCTTTTTCACCACAAAAAAACGCGATCGCGATGGAGTTGAAGTCGATTCGTCTCGCGGAAATTGCGAACGAGCTTCGAAGAGTTGATCAGATGACACGTTCTCAACTTATCGAACTTGAAAGGTGGCGCGCGCGAGTTCGAACCGAGCGCGCATTCCGACGTAGGTCCGTACAAGCGATGGCGCAAGTGCGCGCTCAATCGATTGTTTTGAGCGTGATTTACGTTTTGATTTCAACTTTTTCGGTGACGGCCTTCGGGTGGATGGCGACGAAAACACCTTTTCAGATCTCACTTCCCATTTTTATTGTCGGACTATTTGTCATTTGGCGCAGTGGAGGGCGCGTGAAATGGTCGGTTTGAATCCCGTTTTGCGATGTTTGATGCAAGTTGAAGAGGGATTGGAGCGCGGCCAGGCTGTGCGAGATGTGCTGCTGACGTGGATTGAGCGCCGAACTTTGTATCATCAAGAGATTTTGCCCGAAGAAAGAGACCTTGAAGCGCAAATTCTCATCTTACTTCGGCGAATTGAGGCAAATGGACATGATGACGCGGTCTGGGATCACTCGGATTCAGAGGCATCGCTTTTGCGGCAGTCCTTTTTCAACACTTTGATCTTTGGCATGGAAGGCCACTCTATTTTAGTGAGACTTCAGGAGCTGAGAGTTGAGATCGAGCAACAGTTGGAGTTGGACATGAAGGCTCACGTAGAAAGTCTTCCGCTAAAGATGCTTATCCCTCTACTGCTTTTCATGTTTCCAGCATTTCTCATACTTTTGCTTGGACCCATTACTTCGAATTTTCTGGAGGCACTGAAATGATTCACTGGATATTTCTAATTTGTGGACTTGGTGTGACCCTGCTACCGGCGGAATCGAGGGCGCTTACCGTCGGATCAATTCTTGAGTCTCCCGACCTTGAAAGTCTACGTCGGACCGTTTCACAAACGCAGCAAATGGGGCTTCAGAGGCGAGCTTGCGAAATACAGCGCCGCGAGGGGTTGGCCCCAACAGCGTGTTATGCGCTCGTCGAAAAATCTAACACTTCGGAATTTCGCATTCGAGAGCTCGATCGAGATTGTCGAAGAAATGCTTCGAAGGCCGCTCGCGTGCCTAAAATTGATGAGTCGACATCGGCGGTCTGTCGTGCGGCCATCGCCGCGCGAGACCTTGATTTGGCCTACGCCGAGGGGCGAGATGCCTTGCGTTACCCTTGAGTCCCAGTTTGAAGGTGAGCTAACGTTTTCGAATGGCATCAACAGATCTTTCGCAACTTGAACCTATTATTGATGAGCTTCTTTCAGGGGTCGCTGACTCAAAGGATGTGGCGAAGCGCCTCGCGGCTCTTGGTCACCCTGTAGTTCTTGATCCAACAGAACAACTCCGCCTTGCGCTTCGACTTCTAGAGTGTCATGACGACGCGGTCGGCAGTGAAGGAAAACGCACCAAGGCGGTTCGTCCCCCAGAGGCGGAGTTGTCATAGTCTGAATTAGACGTGATGAACGAGAACCCGAACCCCGTTTTCAAATCCGACGGGAGTTTTAATATGATACACGAAAATATACTTTCGGCGATCGGCAATACACCAATCGTTCGTCTTAGCCGCTGCGTCCCCGACAGCCCACACGAGTTCTTTGGTAAAATCGAGTATTTCAACCCCGGTGGAAGCATCAAGGATCGCATTGCGTTGTCGATCATTGAAGAGGCCGAAAAGTCAGGGCAGCTGAAGCCTGGCGGCACCATCGTCGAAGCGACCTCTGGAAATACTGGCGTGGGGCTCGGACTTGTCGGTCTATTGAAGGGCTACAAATGTGTTTTTGTTATGCCCGAGAAGATCAGCGAAGAAAAACGCGCGGTCTTACGGGCTTACGGCGCAAAAGTCGTAATGACTCCGACCGGTCTTGCCCCCGAAGATCCGAACTCACATTACAGTGTCGCTCGACGGATCGTCGAAGAAACGCCGGGCGCATACCTTGCGAATCAGTATAATAATCCCGCCAATGTGCGGGTTCATTACGAGGTCACAGGGCCAGAAATCTGGAAACAGATGGACGGCAAGATCGACGTATTTGTTGCCGGTATCGGAACGGGCGGAACGCTATCGGGTGTCGGGCGTTACTTGAAAGAAAAGAATCCGGCCATTAAGAACGTGTGCGCAGATCCGCATGGCAGTATTCTTTATGATCTCTTTTATCACAAAGAGGTGCGAACACCTCCGGCGTCCTACCTTGTCGAAGGCATTGGCGAAGATATGCTTCCCGACAATGTTCATTTCCAATACATGGACGATTTTGTTCAAGTTGACGACAAAGAGTCGTTTCAAGCGTGTCGCGATCTCGCGGCGAAAGAGGGTTTGTTGATCGGTCCCTCGTGCGGATCTGCGTTCGCGGCGGCCGTGAAGTATTCTAAAACGCTGACAAAGCCGTCAAAGATTCTGGTTGTTCTTCCAGATGGTGGGCGCTCGTATTTGAGCAAGGCCTACAACGATGCATGGCTCAAAGAGAAAAAGCTGAATTAGATCTTAGAGAATTTAAGTGAGTTGAAGGAGAGTGCCGTGGCTTTAGAAAAAAATTGGTCGTCGAAAAACTACAAGTTTGAAACCCGAGCCATCCATGCGGGACAGGCTCCGGATCCAACGACCGGCGCAATTATGACCCCCGTTTACCTGTCGTCGACGTATGTACAGAGCTCACCAGGCGTGCACAGCGGTTATGAATACAGCCGAACACACAATCCCACTCGAAAAGCGTATGAAGCCTGCCTCGCGAATCTTGAAGGTGGGAAACATGGTTTCGCGTTCGCCTCGGGTTGCGCCGCTTCGACGACGATTCTGCATTTGGTGAAGTCGGGCGACCACGTGATTGCTGGTGACGATATGTACGGTGGCTCTTTCCGCCTGATGGACAAAGTTATTCGTCACAACGGCATCGACTTCAGTTTTGTCGATCTGACAAATCTAGAGAACTTCTCGAAAGCGATTAAGCCGAACACGAAGATGTTGTGGCTTGAAACTCCGACGAATCCCACGCTGAAGTTGGTCGACATCCGAAAGCTCAGCGCACTTGCTGCGGCCAAGGGAATCATGACCGTCGTCGATAACACATTCATGAGTCCCTACTTTCAGCGACCGCTGGAACTGGGTGCGACGATCGTCGTTCACTCGACGACGAAGTACATCAATGGTCATAGCGACATTGTTGGTGGGGCTTTGGTCACGTCGGATGACGCTCTGGCAGAAAAAATTCAGTTCTTATCCAATTCGATGGGCGGAATTCAGGGCGCGTTTGATTCATTTTTAGCGATGCGGTCTTTGAAAACTTTGGCTGTGCGAATGAAAGCCCATGAAGAAGGAGCTGGCGCGGTCGCTCGCTACCTAGAGAAGCACTCGAAGGTCGAAAAAGTCATCTATCCTGGTCTCGCATCCCATGCACAACATGGATTGGCTAAAGAACAAATGTCGGGCTTTGGCGGAATGATCACATTCTACGTGAAGGGCGGTCTTTCAGGAGCGCGCGCGCTTTTGGAGAATGTAAAGATTTTTGCCCTGGCAGAGAGTTTGGGTGGTGTTGAATCGCTCATTGAGCATCCGGCCATTATGACTCACGCCTCGGTTCCTGCGGATGTACGAAAAACACTGGGAATCGATGATAGCCTTGTACGTCTCAGCGTCGGAATAGAAGATGTTGATGATTTAATGGGCGATTTAGCGCAGGCCTTGGGCAAAGTTTAGTTATTTGACAGGGCCTTCGCGGGTGCGATAGCCCTAGCGCCTCTTGAACAGCAGTTTTCAGCTTGTTCGGCCAGGTAGCTCAGTCGGTAGAGCAATGGATTGAAAATCCATGTGTCGGCGGTTCGATTCCGTCCCTGGCCACCATTTTTTCTTCGTTTCAATTTTCGGTTTTGCGCGAGGTTTTGCGACTTCGTCTTCGCTTTTCGTTCCAGGGACGGGCGGACTTGAGGGCATCGAGCCCTCAAGTCCTAGGCGGGCGCGGATCGCTCCCGACTTCGTCGTACGCGACCGCTTCCGCATGCGACGCGCGAAAACGCGCCACTGGCGCGTTTTCCCGCATCGCACGGCCTGGCCACCATTTTTTTTCCCGTGGGCCTCCGACTTCGTCGATCGGTTGGTTGGGCTGCTGACTTTGTCAGGCCGCTCCTGCGACTTCGTCGATCGGCCGCTTCTGACTTCGTCAGTCGCTTTTTTGTTTTGATGAGTTTGGGTGTGGGGGTGATAGCCTTCGGATGTGGGGCTTGATGCGATTATTCTTTCGGACACTGTGCTTTATGGCGAGGTGGGAAATCCTCGGTATATGGGGCCTTATGCTATTGTGACTGCGCTCCGTGGGGCGGGTTATCGGGCTACTGTTCTTGACTACTTCACTCGGTTTTCTTCGGACGAGGTGTTTTTTGAATATCTTGGTCGGATGATTTCTCCTGAGACTAAGATGATTGGGATTTCTTCGACTTTTCTTGCCCCTTTTGTCGCTACTTTGGAACCGCGCACTCATCGGTCCACCGGACTTGATCGGTATTATTCTGGGGAGCTTTTTTTGCCGGATGGTGCGGCTCTGAAGGCTTGGACGGCGAAGCTTCGACGGCTTTTGAAGGACAAGGCTCCGTCGGCCAAAATTGTTTTGGGTGGGGTAAAAAGTCAGTTCGCTATTTGGCGTCCCGAATTTTATGACGATATCGATTTTGTTGTTTTGGGCGCGGGCGACAGGGCTGTGGTTGAAGTGATGAATCACATCGCTCATGGTGTGCCGTTGGCGACTCGTGAGCTTAACGGTCAGCGCGTCGTGGATAATGCGCGGGACCTGACCGACAAAACTTGTCCCGAAATGATTTTCACTGCCGAGGATTCGGTCGGGTATCAAGAAGCTCTGCCGCTGGAATTGGCTCGTGGATGTGTTTTTAACTGCAAGTTCTGCCACTATGAAAAAAAACAGAGCATTAAAAAGCCGCTCGACGTTTTGCGCGGCGAACTGATTCGCAATTACGAACTTTTTGGAACGACGGCGTACACTTTTTGTGATGATTGTTTCAATGACCATCCGAAAAAGGTCGAAGCCTACTGCAATCTCTTTTTGTCGCTGCCATTTAAGATTGAGTGGACGGCGTACGCGCGGGTGGATGTTGCGGTGGCCTTTCCGCACACGCTTGATTTAATGATCGCTTCAGGGGCCCGAGGTCTTTACTGGGGGATTGAATCTTTTGATGGTGACGTCGCGCGCCGCGCGGGCAAGGGAACTCCGCCCGATAAAGTGAAAGATTTCTTAATAAAGTTTCGCGACAAGTACCGTGGACAATGTTTGTCGGAAGGTTCATTCATCATCGGCCTTCCGGGCGAGACTCGCACTTCACTTGAAGAAACCTTGGAGTGGTTGATCAAAGAAGACGTTTTTGATCTTGTGACGTTCGGCCCCTTGGGGTTGATGCCCTACAGCTCCAACCTTGATCGCGTCGTTTTTGACTATGCCGCCTATTCGCGCGATCCCGAGAAACATGGGTTTACGAAAGTGTCGTTCAAGCCCCACTACTGGGAGCACGAACATATGAATTCGACTGAAGCGGCGGACATTGCTGCCGCGATGTCACAAGCTTGGCGCGTCTTTAAGAAGCCGGGCTTGTTGAGGACGATTTGGTTTTATCCGCACTTACGCACGCTCGGATTTTCTCGCGAAGAAATATCAGTTATTGCGACGGATTCGGCAAATATTGGGATGTGGACGGCCCGAGTCTCCGAGAGATTTGCAAAGCATGTTGGAGAGTACCACGTGCGACTACTTGAAGCGGTCACGGCGACAAATAAGGCGTTGGCGAATTCAGAAGCTGAGCGAAATCTGTAGCTTTTAGCTAGGCTTCGGCAGATTTGGCGGAACGAAGTTTTTCGGCGGCGGCGGCATAGTCAATTTGATCGTCGAACAAAATTTTTCGCTCCTGAAACCTCTCCGCAAGAATTTCGCAACCACGGTCAAGCCTGTGATCAGCGTAAAGAATTCCGACGACGATCGGTTTCTCGTTTTTTAAATATCCGCCCCATTTTTCGTCGAAGGTCAGAAGTTCGTAGCCAATTTCGGTCATCTGTTTGAGTCGCAGTGAGCCCTCTTCCATCGCGCCGACAACCGATTTCGCGCCGGCTTGTTTTGAAATTTTGAGACCCGCCCATCGAAGAATCCCGTGAAGACCTTTCCCTTCGAAGGCGCTTGCCGTCGCGACTCGTCCGATAACAACGAGAGGAAGCTCGAATTTTGAAGCATCATGTGCCAGCAGAACGACTTTATAAAAATCGAGGGGCTTTTTTAGAAATGCGAGTCGAATGATAGATACCAATTCACCGTCACTTTGGCCGATGAGTCCGATATTTAGATATCTTTCATCACTTTCGTTCCACGCGAGACGTGAGACATCGACTTTGCTGCCATAGCGCCGAGCGTAGGCGTCGATTCGTAATTTCGACACTTGATCCGCGTGCGCGCCTGAAAGAGTTTTAAGCGAAAATCGATCCACGGTGCTATCGTCGCGGCAGGGACTGGCACGATCAAGCTTAAAACGGGTCGTTTTCCTATGTGAAACCGCCGAGCGACCTTGCGAAATGCGGCGTTCTCGAGCTACAACTCGCCGTGCCAATGACCGAAGTTAAACGTCCATTTATCAATCTCGCAGAAGAGCTGAAGCGAAATCCGTTTGTGCTCGCGCCGATGGCGGGAATCACAGACTGTGCTTTTCGTACGGTTATGCGGGAACTCGGTTGTGGTGCTGTCATCACGGAACTCGTCTCGGCGCATGGAATTGAATACGCGAGCCGCAAAACCTTGCAGCTGATGGAGTACGACGAGGCTCAGCGGCCCATTGGAATTCAATTGTTTGGCGAGACGCCTGAAATTCTTGCGCGCGCAGCGAAAGTTTCCGAGGAGCGCGGCGCGGACTTCGTCGATCTCAATTTTGGATGCCCAGTTCCGAAAGTGGTGAAAAAAGGTGCCGGTTCGGCCATTTTGAAGGACCTTGTTGCGGTTGAAAAAGTCTTCCGCGCCGTCAAAGGCGCGGTTTCGATTCCGGTCACTGTTAAGATTCGAACAGGTTGGGATCATGAATCTCGAAATGCCTCCGATGTGGCCCAGATCGCTTATGACCAGGGTCTTTCATGGGTAGCGATTCACGGACGCACGCGAGCTGCAGGTTATTCGGGTTTGGCCGACTGGGATTTTATCGCTGAGGTAAAATCCAAGGCGAAACTCCCCATTCTGGGGAACGGCGACATACTTTCCGCAGAGACAGCTGTGCGTCGGATTCACGAAACCGGAGTCGATGGAGTCATGATCGGTCGTGGATGCCTAAAAAACCCATGGATCTTCAAGCAATCCATGGGGCTTTGGGCCCAAGGGCAGGTTCCGGCGGTAGAAAAAGACTTCAGCCTCCTCTTTGAGCGATTGCACCAGGCCTTTAAGGCTGTAGCCGTCGACGGCGGCCCTAGCTATCCTCCCGAGCGATTTATCATGCTGCAGATTAAGAAATTTGCTTCGTGGTATTCGACCGGGTATCCTGGCGCCTCGCAATTTCGGAGGACCATCTTTCAGCATGAGTCTTTGGAGGCCACGCTCGCGGCCGTCTTTGACTACTTCCGCAGCATTGCTTCGATCGTGCAGTCGGACACCAGCCATGAGTCCTTTCTCATGGGGGGGCACGGCTAGTGATTGAGATACTGAACACTGAATACGGTTTTTGAGTTACTAAGAACGAAACGGAAAGCTCGCATGGAACAAATCACGGCAGAAAAAATTCGAAACATCGCCATCATCGCGCACGTCGATCACGGCAAAACGACACTCGTTGATCACTTGCTTCGTCAAAGCGGTATGTACCGTACAAACGAGCACGTTGAAGAGCGAGTCATGGACTCGATGGATCTCGAACGCGAACGCGGTATTACAATCGCGGCGAAGAACGCTTCGTTTATTTACAAAGGTCACAAAATAAATATCGTCGATACACCGGGGCACAGTGACTTCGGCGGCGAAGTTGAACGTATCCTCAACATGGTCGATGGCTGCGTTCTTCTGGTCGACGCATCGGAAGGTCCACTTCCGCAAACACGTTTCGTTTTAAAGAAGGCGCTTGAGCAAAACAAGAACGTCATCTTGTGCATCAACAAGATTGATCGTCCTGACTCGCGCGTGGAAGAAGTTTTGAACGAAGTCTTCGACTTGTTCATCGATCTTGATGCAACTGAAAAACAAGCCGATTTCCCAGTCGTTTACGCGGTCGCGCGTGAGGGTTGGGCGACCGACGATCCGAAAGTCAAAAAAGATAATCTCGAAATTCTCTACGACATGATCATCAATAAGGTTGATCCACCAAAGGGTAAGTCGGAAGAACCGCTTCAAGTGATGTGTTCGAACCTGGGATGGAACGCGTTCGTCGGTCGTCTCGGCATCGGCCGCGTTTTGAACGGCGTTCTTCGCGTGAATGACGAAGCTTTGCTTTCGACGGCCGAAGGTAACAAAAAAGGCAAGATCTCGGCGCTCTACGCTTATGATGGTATGAAGCAGGTCCCGGTGAAAGAACTCGTCGCGGGCGATATCGCCATTGTCGCAGGTTTTGAAAACATCGATATCGGCGACACCATTATGTCGCCGACGAATCCGAAACCGCTTCCGCGAATCATCGTCGAAGAGCCAACGGTTGCGATGATGCTTTCGGTGAACGATTCGCCTTTCGCAGGTCTTGAAGGCAAAAACGTCACGTCTCGAAAAATTCTCGAGCGTCTCGAGCGCGAAATCAAAACCAACGTTGCGATTCGTCTCGAGCAAACAGATCGTCCTGAGACTTTCAAACTCTTGGGTCGCGGCGAACTTCAGCTGGGCGTTTTGGTCGAGCAGATGCGTCGCGAAGGTTACGAGTGCAAAATCGGTAAACCCACGGTCATTTTCAAAAACGAAAACGGTAAGAAAATGGAGCCGATGGAGAACGCGGTTGTCGACGTGGCCGAAGCCTACACGGGTATCGTCTCTGAAAAGATGGGGATGCGCCGTGGCGTTATGACGAACATGGTGAACAAGGGTTCGGGCCGTGTCCGTATCGAGTTCTACATTCCAGCGCGTGGTCTGATCGGCTATCGCTCTGAGTTTCTCACAGACACTCGCGGTACAGGCTTGCTCAACACCAATTTCGCAGGCTGGGACGAATATAAAGGCGACATCTCATTCCGTAAAAACGGAGCGATGATTTCGGATCGCAAAGGCAAGTCGACTCCCTACGCTCTCTGGTATCTTGAAGAGCGCGGAAAGATCTTTATTCATCCAGGGACCGAAGTTTACGACGGCATGGTTGTCGGCGAAAACGCCAAAGAGAACGATCTCACGGTGAATGTTTGCCGCGAGAAAAAACTCACGAACGTTCGCGCCTCGGGTACGGATGAAGCGGTCAAGCTTACGACCGTTAAGCTCAAGACTCTTGAAGAGGCGATGGAGTGGATCACAGACGAGGAAGTTATCGAGATAACTCCCCAGTCGATTCGAATCCGCGTTCGGGAACTTGATCCGCACAAACGTAAGAAAACAGCAGCCGCGGATTGATAAAGGGACCTCCAAAATTCGATGTCCGAAAAAAGCGACCCCACTTCGGGTCGCTTCTTTTTTGAGTCAAATTGTGGATTCTTTCTTAGGCTCTAGCGGTCGAATGAAGTCGAGTGTCTTGATCAGCGGTGTAAGCACCGTGCCGCTGAGAGGAATCCGCGTGAAGCGAACGAGCCTTACGATTTGCCGGGTGAGTTGTTGCAACAGGGCGTCCGTCTTCTCCTGGTTCTGAGATTCGTCAAAAATCCAGAACAACATGATGCCCATAAGATACATCCAGAAGAGTTCGGGCAAGTAGGGTCGAAGGCGTTTCTCACATTTCAGATCACTCGTCTGGATCATTTCGCGAAAAATCTGAATTGTCGCTTCGCGGATTTCCTTTTGCCCGTCCGAGAACGGGGAGAGTGGTGATCGCGGATCGACGGCGCTTCTTGAGAGTACAATCAGAAGTTCGCGCGAATCCTCGAAGGTCGAAAGGCGAGCCTTTAAAACTCCTGTTAAGCGATCTTCGAATTTTTCCGTCGACGCAAAAACCGCTCGGCATTCCGCTTCAAACGTCTCGAAAGAACGTTGATAAAACTGTTGGATGACCGCTTCCTTATTCGGGAAATGATAATAAAATGCACCGGGCGAAAGCTCGGCCGCTGTCGCAAGGTCCCGCATCGTGGTTTGATCAAACCCCTTATTTAAGAAGTGCTCCATTGAGATCGTGTAGAGTCTTTCTGCCGTCACCTCAGACTTGGATTTTTTCGCCATGTACCGTTTATAGCACGCCGGTAAAACAATTTGAACGTGTTTAAAAAAGATGATAGAATTTAAATGCGTTCAAAAATGTGACTTAAGTCATTGAAAGGACTAACATATGGATAGGTACTCGCTTCCCAGTCAAAGTGTTCGAATTCTCGCAGCTGTTACCAGTGGGGTTTATGCGGTCAGTTTGGATTTTCAGAGTGTGGGGCTCGTTGGCCACATCGGAGCCGTCATCCTTGCCGCAGCGGCCGGATACTTGTTGGGATTTCTTGTTCCAAAGCCGCTCATTCGGTGGACTCTGGACCGACAAGCCGTCGTGGGGAGTTTCGTGATCTCCTACCTAACGATGCTGCTAATTGCTGCCGGAGTTGTCTTTGCGATGATGCTGTCTGAGTCAGAGGCACTCAGTTTTAAAACAGTCGGTCTTGGGTTCGTAGGCTACATGATTTTTGGAGGGTTTGCCGCACTGATCGGGGCGGTCTTCGCTTGGTATCCGACACTGGCGACTTTTCTGTATCTGCGCGATCGAAGGGATTACTTGTGAAAAAGATCATCCTCGCTGGCGGCGCGGGTTATCTCGGCCGAGCTCTGGCGCAGCACTTTCTCAATGACGGTTTTGAAGTCGTGACACTCTCTCGCAAAACCTTTGATGCGCTACCAGGCGAGCGCATCGGGCTTTGGGATGGAAAGTCGTTGGGTCCGTGGACAAGGGAACTCGAAAATACAGTGGCTCTGATTAACCTCGCGGGTCGAACCGTGAACTGCCGCTACACTCCGACAAATCGAAAAGAAATGATGGAGTCGCGTGTCCAAAGTACGCGTGTTCTCGGGGAAGCGGTTCGTGCCTGCACCGAGCCTCCGAAAGTTTGGATGAACTCGAGTACCGCGACAATCTATCGTCATGCGATCGACTGCGAACAAACCGAAGCGTCGGGGCAGATTGGAAAAGGATTTTCTGTGGAAATCGCGAAAGCATGGGAGCAAGAGTTTTTCAGGCATCGGCGTGATGGCGTTCGCCAAATTGCGCTGAGAACTGCGATGGTTTTTGGCCAGGGTCGCGGCGGTGTTTACGAAGCGTTTTGCAGCATTGCCAAACAAGGTTTGGGCGGCCGCGCAGGGGATGGAACTCAGTACGTTTCTTGGATTCATCTCGATGACTTCGTCGGAATGATCGACTGGATAATTGCACACACCGAGCTCGACGGCGTCGTCAACGTTGCAAGTCCTGACCCGCAGCCGAACGCCAAATTCATGCGCGCTCTTCGTGAATCACTGGGAGTTCGTTTTGGACTCAATGCCACCGAATGGATGCTTGAGATCGGTGCCTTCTTCAAAAAAACTGAGACTGAACTGCTGATGAAGAGCCGTCGGGTGGTGCCCGAACGAATGTTGGGCGCCGGTTACAAAATGAAGCACCCAAACTTAAAACACGCGATGAAAGATCTCGCGGAACGAAATAGTTACCGGCAAACCCAGTTTCCGAAATAGAAGTCGGTGGTGAGATTCGGAGCTGAACCTTCTTTAAAGCAGGTCGTAAAGATCCGCGACGTGCTGTTGTAGTCAGCCTGCTGACATGAAAGTGCGCCGTAAGCGCCGTCGTCGATGAGTTCGCACAAGTAGCCGACAACGCCGAGTTCAAAGACCGCCGGTTTCTGAATCAAAACGTGCTCGTGGTACGGATCGTTACAGGGTTCGTTTCCCCATTGATCGCAATCCTCGCTGAGGCCGCCGCGGGCCAAAAGTTCGCCCGGAAGAACAAGATTTGAATCCGAAGGAAGATACGGACCGCGAGCTTCGGCGTTCAAGGTCGTGCCCAAAAAACTCACGAAAAGTAATGCCGCGAAAAGTGATTTCATCAAATCCCCCCTGTTAGGAGAGGGGTTAAGCGATGAGGCACTTTGAAGGCAAGAAGGTAGTCTTTGCGGCGTGTTAGTTTTCTGTTTCCGTCGCAGAGGTGTCGCTAGGTTCGATCTGCTCAATGGGAGCGACTTCGGTTTCCGTTGCAAGTTCGCTCTCCAGGCGATCGGCCGGCGGTGGACGCCGGGAATCGATAGCCTCTTCCGAAAGGGCTTCATTAAGCTCTTCGGCGAGGGACTCGTCGTAGCTCTCATCAATGGTTACGGCCGTTTGACCGAAGAGAGTTCGTGCCTGCTGTAAAGCCAGGGCACGAGTTTCAGTGTCGATGCGCTTAAAGCGCGCGAGGCGATCGATGATTTGGGACATCTGTCGGTAAGCAAAAGGAGTCATTTTCTTCGAGTGAAAACTGACCGCGTACTTTTTTGGATTCGGCAAAAGAAACGCCAGCCATGCCCCTTGGGCCGCCGTGAGCTCTGAAGGAGCGACGCCGAAGTAGTGCCGAGCGGCGGCTTTGATGCCGTAGACGTTTTTGTCGAACTCGACGACGTTGAGGTATTTCTCAAGGATCAATTCCTTTTTGTAAAGGCGCTCGATTCGCAAGGCGATCACGGCTTCGCGGACTTTTCTCAAGAGAGTTTTCTCTGGAGTTAGGTAGACATTTTTGGCTAGCTGTTGAGTGATCGTCGAGCCGCCGCGGGCGAGGCGACCTTTTTCGATGTTGGTTTCAAAACTTCGTCGTAGCTCAATCCAATCAATCCCTTTGTGATCCCAAAAAGCAGCATCTTCCGAAACAATGACGGCGTTCCTCGCGACCTGTGAAATCGAAGAAAGACGCACGTAAGATGGGTCATCTTTACATAGTGAAACACCGTACATCTTCGTTTTGAGGCATCCAGCCAGATCCTTCGCATCGGGAATGAAAACGAAAAAGCCTGCGGCAGCTGCAGCGATGAAGGCACCACTGCAGATCAGTACCATTAAAAACCAACCCATGGGGGCCGCTTTGCGCACGTGAGTCCTTCCTGATTAAAGCCAAATCTGGATGACCGGCCCGATGACCGGCCAGATGACCTGATAGTTGTTACCGGTCTTTTTGTCGTCTCGACAACAGTACCCTTAACTTCCCGTTTGAAACACCGGTTTGAAACGATTGAAGGTGAAAAAATGGCCGAAATCAGGGTACATATCTGGCAATACCGTCATTTACCGCCAGTTAAAAACATGTCGATGTCCCATCGATCGTCCGGAGGTTTTGTGCGCCAGAATTTGTTTCACTCGCTGCGGGCTCGTTGCTTAGGCTTCGCGCCGAATTTGGTCGCGCCGATTCTGGTCGCTCTGATGGTCGTTGTAACCCTCGTCTCCTGCACAAAAAAAGAAGCGGGGACTCCTGGGAGTTCGTCAGAAAAACTGGCGGGTCCTGGAATTACGATCGGACTCGTTCTCGACAAAGGTGGAAAGGACGACAAGTCCTTCAATTCGGCCGCTGTCGCGGGGGCCGAACGTGCCGCTAAAGAATTTGGCGTCGTGATAAAAGATGTCGAAAGTCCCGATGACGCCGCTTTTGAACCCGCGATGAGGACGTTCGCAGAACGCGGCATGCCGCTGGTGATCGGAATTGGATTTGCTCAAACAGATCCGATGAAGAAAGTCGCGGCACAATTTCCTAAAACACACTTCGCCGTCATTGATGGAGTTGTCGAAGGACCCAACGTAACGAGCTTCATGTTTGAAGAGCACGAGGGTAGTTACCTTGTTGGCTACTTGGCCGGCCTTGTAACAAAAACGGGAAAAGTCGGCTTTGTTGGCGGCATGGAAATCGCGATGATTCGGCGTTTTCTTATGGCCTACGAGGCAGGCGTTATTGCGGCAAACCCAAAAGCGAAAGTTTTTAGCAACTTTGTCGGAATCACGGCGTCGGCGTGGGCGAACCCAAGTAAGGGGAAGGAGCTTGCTCTTTCACAGATCGGACAAGGCGCAGATATCATTTTTCACGCGGCGGGCGCTTCAGGAATGGGCGTTTTCGATGCCGTCGAAGAAAAGAAAGTTTTCGCGATCGGTGTAGATTCAAACCAAAACGGAATTAAACCAGGCCGCGTTCTTACGAGCATGCTGAAACGCGTGGACAACGCAGTTTATGAAGTGATTCGGTCAGAAGTTGAAGGACGATTCAAACCGGGGCCCAATTCTTTCGGTCTGAAAGACAAGGGCGTGGATATGGCTGTCGACGCTAACAATGAAGCGCTCGTCGCGCCCCATATGAAAAAACTTGATGAAGTCCGCGAGCAGATTATTTCCGGAAAAATCGTCGTTCCTGATTTCTACAAAACGCAACCAACGAGCGGCACAAAGTGATTTCCGGACCGACGGAGGCCGTTGAATTTATCGGTATCGGCAAGAGCTTTGGTTCGTGCCGTGCCGTCGACCACGTCACCGGAAATTTTTCGGCCGGAAGAATTCACGCCATTCTTGGTGAAAACGGCGCCGGCAAATCGACTTTGATGAAACTTTTGTTCGGCCTTTATGGGCCGACCGAAGGAAAAATTCGCGTCAAAGGTACCGAAAGACATTGGCGATCCCCCGCGGACTCGATGGACGCGGGACTTGGTATGGTTCAACAGCACTTCACGCTGGTCGAATCACTGTCGGTGATCGACAACATTATGCTGGGGGCTGAAGCTTGTTCCGCGTTTGGAGTTTTAGACCGTGAACGTGCCATTCAACTACTTGAAGCGGAACTTCCCTCTGCCGATTTGAGTCTTGATTGGAATCGCCAGGTCTCTGACCTATCTGTCGGGGAAAAACAAAAAGTTGAAATTCTAAAGCTGATCGCACGTAAGGCTGACATTTTAGTCCTTGATGAGCCGACGGCTGTTTTGGCGCCGCAGGAAATTTCGGGACTCTTCTCGATTTTGAAAGAGCTTAAAAAACAGGGTCGAACGGTTTTTGTGATTACCCATAAGCTGGGTGAGGTTTTCGAACATTGCGACACCTGGTTCGTGTTGCGCGCCGGGCGCAGTATTGCCAGCGGAGAAGTTCATCAGACCAAAGTTGAAGACGTCGTTCGTGCGATGGTGGGAACAAATCTTCCGCCCCTTTCGGACCTATCGAAAAGGAACCCGGGCGAAGCCCGATTGAAGTTTGAAAACGTATCCGTCAAAAAAACATCGCACGTCTTGAACAATCTCTCATTCGAAGTCCGGTCGGGTGAAATCGTCGGCATCGCAGGAATTGATGGGTCAGGTCAGGCCGAAGTCGTCGCGGCCAGTTTGGGTCTTGTTTCATTTTCTGGAGAGATCACGGTTCTCGGAGATGTGATCCCGGGTTCACAATCGTCCGATGCTGCGGCCAAGCGAATCGAAAGATTAAGGAACGCGGGCTTAGCGCTTGTCTCTGAAGATCGACACACGCAGAGCCTCTGGATGAATGAGTCCGTTCAGTTGAATACGGGACTTGGCGTCGATTCGACGAAAAGCTTTTTTAAAAATGGCCTGCTGCAATCGAAAGTTTGGACGACCGCCGTCTCCAATTGGCTCAAGTCCTTCGATGTTCGATTTCCATCGCTTGAAATATCTGTGGATCGCCTTTCGGGAGGAAATCAGCAGAAATTAATTTTCGCTCGTGAACTTCTGGGGCGAACGCCGAGGTTGATCGTCGTACATCAACCCACTCGTGGGGTCGACTTTCTTTCGATCCGCCTGATCTATGAACGTTTGCTTGAGGCCCGAGAGGGCGGTGCGGCCATCTTGGTTATCTCGAGTGAACTGGATGAACTGATGACATTGTCAGACCGCATTTTCGTTCTGTGTGCCGGTCGCAAGACGGGCGAATTCATCCGCGCGACAGATACAGCGCGGGGTGCTTTTGATAGAACTGCAATCGGGGCCGCGATGACGAGCGCCTCACCGATGACCGCGAGCGAACAATCTTCGCGAAAGCAGACGGAAGTGTCGCTGTGAATTTTGTAACGAAAAACATTTCGTGGTTCGTGACCTTAGGCGCCGTTCTTCTGGGATTTTCCGCGGCTCTTCTTCTCGCCGCTGTTCTTGGAGAAAGTCCTTCGTTGGTCGCCACTGTTCTGATTCGCGGCGCTGTTGGCTCTGCGACGTCTCTTGGATACTCGCTCTATTATGCGACTCCCCTGATTTTTACTGGCCTGGCGGTTTCGTGGGCGCTCAAGGCCGGACTTTTTAATATCGGTGCCGAAGGACAAATGACTTTGGGTGGCGTCGCAATGGCGGCGGTTGGCATTTTGGCGTCGGGTCTTCCCGCTGCGGTCGCGTGGCCCCTGGCGCTCTTCGCAGGTTTTGGCGCCGGAGCTTCGGCCGGCTGGATTGTCGCTTGGTTCAAGGTTCGTCGCGGGGTCCATGAAGTTTTGGGATCCATCTTGATGAACTTTGTGAGCTACGGAATCGCCGGACTTTTTATTTTGAATATCTTCAGAAATCCAAGCTCACAGAATCCTGAAACTCTGCCCATCGGGCCAGGGTTCGAACTTTCACAGTTGAGTCTCATCGGCGGAACAAGTCCTCTAAATGTCGCTTTTGTTTTCGCGTTGGTGTTTGCGGCTGTCGCTGACTTTGTCATTCGAAGGACTCGCCTTGGGATGAATTTACGGTGGTCCGGAGGAGCACCTGAATTTGCTCGACGATCTGGCCTCAGCATCGACCGTGAAACAATGCGGGCTTTAGCCATTTCAGGAGGCCTTGCCGGGCTTGCGGGCGCATCGGTGGTTCTTGGTTACATGCACAAGGCGCGTGAAGGATTTTCGGCGGGAGCGGGATTCATCGGAATTGCCGTCGCACTGTTGGGGCGTGGAAATCCGTGGGGCGTCATTGTTGCCGCTCTCTTATTCGGTGGTCTACAAAAAGGTTCGCTGGATTTGGATATCGATACCGATAAAATTTCACGCGATCTGGCTGGAGTGATCCAGGCTTTGATCGTTATGGCCGTCGCAGCACGTCCCGTGATCGAAGCAGGTTTAAGGACTTGGCTTGAGCGTCGAAAGCGTGAGGCGACGTAATGGAACTACTTATCGCTTTCGTCGAAAGTGTCATGCGCGTCAGTGTTCCGCTTTTGTTTGCGGCTTACGGTGGTCTTATTTCTGAGCGGTCAGGTTTGGCGAACGTGGCTCTTGAGGGACAACTTCTATTGTCGGCGTTTGTTGCTGCGGCGACTGTTGCTCTAACTCAAAACGCCTGGGTCGGTTTGGGGGCTGGAATTGTCGCCGGTGGATTGGGTGGTGCTGTGTTCGGATGGACTTCGGTGAAGTCTCGCGCGGACCATATCGTTATCGGGATCGCCTTCAATATGCTGATCGCCGGGTTAATACCAACGGTGTGTCGTGCTTGGTTTGGTGTCACGGGCGGCACGCCACAGCTTCAGCGCGATGCGCGTTTTACATCTGACATTTCCTTTTTCTTAGCCGCAGTTCTCGTCGGTGGAATTTTGTGGTGGGCACTTCAGTCGACGCGATGGGGTCTTCGCCTGAAGGCCGCGGGTGATCGGCCTGAAGCTTTAACGGTTCAAGGCGTGAGTGCCGGTTGGGTGCGAATTCAGGCATCAACTCTTTGCGGATTGGTTGTTGGAATTGGCGGCGTGAACTTAAGTCTTTGTCAGGGGAGCGGATACATTCGCGAAATGGCCGGAGGCCGAGGCTTCATCGCGTTGGCTGCGATTATCTTTGGCGGTTGGCGTCCCGTTCAAACAGGTCTCGCGTGTTTGCTGTTTGCAGTGGCGGACGCTGTACAGACGATGCTTCAGGGAAAATCTATTTTCGATTTAGCAATACCGAATTCAATTGTGCAGATCATTCCGTATGTGGCGACACTTCTGCTTTTGGCTTTCCGACGCTCGATGATGTCGGCGCCCTCGGCTATCAATAAGCCAGTTTAGGCGCCGATCACGGCGAGATGTTTTTTGAGGTCTGCTACCGCTTCGCGAGATAGCCGTTGTCGCGACTCCAGCGAAGACTTGCTTCAAGGGCTTCCTGCGCCGGCCGCGGTTGAAAACCAAATTCACGAGTGGCTTTTTCATGTTTAAACCAATGGTACAAAACGGCTGTCCAAGCATTCTCAGTATTGATGGGTCCCTTTTTTCCAATAAGCTCGAGTGCGTCTCCAAATTTTCCCAATCCGAAAAGTGCGGCCCGTGGCAGGGCCCAGGTCGGAGGTTTTACGCCCGCGATATTAGCGATCCGCTCGAAAGTATCTTTGATCGTCAAATTCTCGCCGCAAGCGATGGTACGTTCGCCAGACGTTCCATGGCGAAACGCACGCACGCACAAATCGACGACATCTTCGACGTGAACAATATTGACGCCGCCAGGTGGATAGAACGGAAACTGACCGCGGGCCACTTTCAATTGAGCCCCACGACTTCCTTTTTTCGCATCGCCGGGTCCATAAATCGTCGACGGATTGATAGCGACGGCGTCCAAAAGTCCTTTTCGGACGGCCTCGAAGACAGCAAGTTCAGCATCGTGTTTAGTTTCGAAGTAGCCGAGGTTCAGATGGTGAATATTGTATTTTGAATTTTCCGTGAGGATCTCTTGAGGCGTAAATCCGGCACCGACCGCAGTCACTGAACTCAGATGAAGGAGACGAGCCTGGCCGGTTTTCTTAATCGCCGAGATAACATTTTTTGTGCCTTGAACATTGACCTCTTCCATCGCGGCTCGCTGCGCTCTCGAGTAAGCGATCAAACCAGCAAGATGAAACACGCCACCGACACCCCGACAGGCTTCGACCAAGCTTTGAAGATTGGTAACGTCACCTTCGGCGACTTCGACTTTCAAATCTTGTAAGTCATCGAGTTTGTGTTTCGAACGAACAAGAGCCCGGACTTCAAAACCTTCGTCGAGGAGTCTTCGCGTCATCCAATGGCCAAGAAATCCGGTCGCACCTGTTACAAGTACTTTCATATAACTATCTCCTCCGAACACTGGTCGTCCTAAGACTCTATGCTCGACATCGACGTGCCGTCTTCTTTATCCTGCTTGAGTCACTGAAAATTTTGGAGGTTCGATGGGCGCTCAGCTATTAAAGAATGTTTATCTGTTCAAAGACTTCACCGCGGCGGAAGTCGACCAGTTGAACGAACTTGCTCAGGTTGAGACCTTCAATATTGGAGACGAGATTTTCGCTGAAGGCGACGCCGCCGTATCGCTGTTTCTGATTAAATACGGTTCTGTTCGAATTCGTCGCTCGGGTCAGTCTGACGGTGTCGACATTGCGCAACTGGGGACGGGGTCTCATTTCGGAGAAATGTCATTTCTTGATGGTGAACCGCGATCAACGACAATCATTGCCGCAGAAAAGTCAGAGATCGTGAAAATCGATTTTTCAGCTCTCCGTGCTTATTTTGAAAAACACCCGGCCGTGGCTGTGAAGTTTTATCGCTCGCTTTCAAATTTCTTGTGTGGGCGATTGCGGCTAACGACGATGGATCTTTCATTTTCTCGCGAAAAAAATATTCGCCACTTCTAAGGCTTGATCATGGGTTTTACTTGTGAGTCTTATCCATGCGTTGTTGAATCTTGCGAACAAAGAAGGCGACGAAGCTCGCACATAGAAATCCGATAAGTCCGCCGAAGACAACGTCGAGCGGATAGTGAACCCCGACGTAGACTCTGGAAAAAGCGACCGTTGCCGCGAAAGCGTAAGCCGGTATCGTCCACGTCGGTGCAAGAATCTGCACTGTTCGCGCGAGGGCAAAATTATTGGCCGCGTGGTTTGACGGAAATGACCATCCAGAATGAGAATGCGTACGGAGTTCAACGGGAACTCCGGCCGCTTCGGGCCGAGGTCGCTCAACCCAGATTTTTACACCCCGGTAAGCGACGAGGTCAGCGAGTCCCATCGAAGCGCCAAGAATCAACGCGCCGATAAGCCAAGCTCGCGCTTTGGACTTCATCGAATTTAGATCACGTGGTTGTCTCAAAATTTGGAACAGAACGAACATTGCGATGACGGCCCAGAAGACGGGCTCTTTATGAAGTTCGGTCCACACGGGCATGACGTCATCGAGAACAGTATTGGTCATTCCTGTGTTGATCGCGACAAATGTGTCGCGATCGAGATCTAGAAGAGGCTCCATCGCTTCACTTTACCCAAGAGGCTCTAAAAGAAAAGGGCGAACCCTGTGGTTCGCCCGTTCTATGGATGTTTCTGCTGTGATTCCGCTAGGAATCCGCGACGAAACTATTCTTACGCTTTTTTGCAGAACTTGCTGATGTCTTCGAGATTCAGACGAACAGCACGGCCGCCCTCAGCTTTTGGTTTTTCAAGCATCTGGTTGGCTTCTTTCATCGCCTCTACTGTCGTACGGCCGCTAGCCTTCAGTTCGTTTGTTTTCTGAAGGAGGAACGTGAGGTTCTCGCGAAGCTCTGGAGTCCAGCTTTCAGCGATCTTACCAGCGTCGATCAAAAGGCTCGTGTAAGCCTGCTCGATACGAGCGTCAGCCGACATCAAAGCAAGAGCATCAGCAGCAACACCTGTTTTGAAGTTCTTCATATCCAAGCGAGCAAGGCCCTCAATCCGAGCCAACGCGAGTTCGCGAGTCGCTTCGTTTTTAGACTGAGCAACAGCTTCTTTAACGGCCGTTGCAACTTCGGCATTCTTCATGTTTTCACCTAAGCGAGACATCTCGTTTGGAGTCAGGCGAGCATCAAGACGAGCCGACTTCACATCGGCCAAAACCGAACGAGTCGAACCAGCGTCAGCACCGGCGCGGCCAGCTGTTTCAGCAGCTCTTTTAGCGCCGCGAACTTCCTGAGCGCGAACGCCTTCAGGCTTTCCTTCGCGACCACCTGGTTTGTTGGCGTGAGCGGCATCGATCATCTGAAACTGGCTTGCAGCCATTGCTACAGCGGCAGCAAGGATTAGGTTCTTTTTCATTCGGCCTCCTCGAGATTTTCTCGAATATTCGTTTTCTAAAACTTTAAAACTTCAAATTTAAATTCAAACTCAAAATCGGTCGTGGGTTCGTCGCAAAGTTTGGAGTATCGCTCAAAACGCCTTAAACTTCAGCTTTCAAACCATCTTTCTCGTTCGTTCCTCAGAAACAGTGAATTCGTTATAAGCGATTTTTTCATGTCTTTCTGATCGCCTACAAGCCTTCAACTTGTATGCCGCGGACGACCCCCCAATAGGAGTCCATTTCGCCCAAAAGACCTGTCATATTTTTCATCGCCTGCTGGTTGATTTTCACGGCATCCGGAGTCGCCTTCGTCTTTTCCTCACGGGCCTTTACGAAAGTCTCGAGTTCGCCGAGGCGCGCCTCAAGTTCCTTACGTTTCAGCTCGTAGGCGGCAGAAGCTATGACGCCCTTTTGTTCAACAAAATCGAGGTCGGCAATAATGCCAGCCACGTTTTTGAACTCGAGAAGGACCGATGTCGTAAGAGTATCGAAGGCCTTGCGCGTGGCCGCGCTCTCGGTGACCTTTGAGGTCTTTCCAAGAATCAACATGTAAAGGGTGGCTTCGTCATAAAGAGCTTCAAAGGCTCCCAATTTAAACGATCGGCCGTTGTATGTTTTGGCTCCGTCGACTCCGGTCTTCGTGAGAGCCGGAATGTACTTTTCCTTGAGAATCAGTCGGTAGTCGGCGCGGAACTGTGCGACGGTGTCGATCACGTGCTTATCGACTTTTTCTGACCACCAGATTTCAAAGGGCGACTTCCAGTTTTCGTCGACTTTCTCGGGTGGAAGTTCCGAGCCTACGACCGCAGCGCGCGCTTTTTTCGTAACGATGTCGATAATGCCGTCGTACTGAACGCCACCAATGGTCCATTTAGCTTCGAACGGATCAAACATGGACCCGTCGCGATTTGAATTGTCGGCGAAGTTCCGGCAGATTTCTGGAGAGATTCCCTCAACGAGACGTGGCGGACGGAACTCGGCCTGATAGCCGGCCCACTCGGTGACGATGGCGCCTTCTTTAAACTTAGGAATTAAACCGCTCTTGTCACCGCCGGTTGATTCTTCAATGTGATCTTTCACGGCGACGAGCACGTTCTCATCATTTGCGCTGGCCGTTTTTCCGCCAAGACCAAACATATCGAGGATTCGCTCAAACGTTGAAAGCGATCGCTCGCGGTAGATCTTAACTTTTTGGCCGGGCGAGAAGCGAGGATCGATCTCGGGACCACAAACCATCGAAAGCATGAGGTACTCGGTCATTGAGTTCGCACTGGCGCGACCGATACCGCTTGGGTGATTCGTCTTTGAGTCTTGGCCGATGACCGAGCCGTCATCGTTGGCGGCTGCGATGAAGCTGTGACCGATACCCATTGGGCGGGGATCGCCGAGTCGCAGGCGAAGCGCCATGAAAGGATTTGTTTGCGCCATTCGCTCGTACATTGGCGAGCGGAAGGCGACATTTGCATCGGTATAGACCGAGTCATGCTTCAAAACTCGGCGAAGCTCAGTGATGCCTTCGGAAAGAAGACGCTGACGCACGCGAGTTTCAAATTCGGCTTTCTGGGCCGCAGTCATTCGACTTACATCGAGGACTCGAGACTCTGGCGCGCCCAGGGATTTCAAACTGACTTTCGGATCAACGGCCTGAAGACCAGCCAAAATTTTTGGAAGAGAGTCGCGCTCGGTCGAACGAGTTTGAAAGCCAGATGTTCTGGCTTTGAGCCTTTGGCCTTCAAGATAAGTTTCAAGCCACGCACGAGCTTGCGCCACGGCAGCTTGCCCGGTCGCGGAATCTCGAGATTCTGGATCAGTGTAAAGACCAGCAAATGGATCCGCTTGGAAAAGGTAGCTGACATCTTTTTTGGCGCGCGGATCGAAGCGCTGATAGTTGATGTGCGAAACGATCTGCTCGTAAAAAGCGGACGCGTTGGCGTACATCGTCGCAAATTTTGCGACATAGTTTTGCCAGCTGGTGTGCGACAGATAAGCATCTTGAAGTACGAACTCGCGCCATTTCGCTTGGCGCTCGGCCATTTTCTTTAACAGAAAATCGGGCGACGGTTGCTCGGGGACAAAACATGTCGAGTAGGGTGTTGGCGAGCCCTGCGCGTCGGTTTCGTACATCGTCGAAAGATTACAGAAATCCGCATCGGGCCGAGGCGACCACGACCATTTGTTTTTTTCCGCGCGATCAATCTCGTAAAGAACGTCGCCGATGCGCTTAGTAATGTCGTTACCTTGGCGGCTTCGCTCGAACGGCTTTTTGATCAGCGGAGTGATGGGGTGGACGATTTCCATGAAGACGAAAATGTTGCCAACGGTCATCGCGAATTTGCCGACGGGACCGGTGCCAATCGAGCCGATGTAGTTGCCTACGCGCAGTCCCCGAAGAACCCAAGGAATGTATTTTTCAGAACCAGCGCGAACAGCGCGGGCTTCAAGGCCGCCGGTGACGACGCTTTGACCCAAGACAACGCCGGATTTTTGAATGGCCTTACCGAACGATTTTTTTGTGGCCCATTTGGTTCCGCCGATGATTCCCTTTTTGAAGAAATAGGCGTCGATCAATGAAGCGGAGGCCATCGCTAGAACGTCTGGAGTGTAGTCCGCGGCTTTTTTGGTGAGAGCAAAGTCCTCCCAGAACTGATCGCACGCGGCGTCGACTTTCGCTTGAGCGTCTGCTTTATCTTTCTCAGAGGTCTTTCCGGGGGAATACGTTCCTTTTGCACAAATTCGCAAATTCGGATCGGCCATGAGTTCATGCATGGCACTGCTGACGACCATACCGGCCGAGAGGCCGATAGGACCAAGCAGAGGAGCAAAGTTGCGTTGGAATCGAGTTGGCGGTTGCGGCTGTGCGATGACGCGTGAATCTTCCCAAGCGTTTCGGCCTGGGATTTCGAAGCTTCGGAAACCTCGCGTGCCATCAGCATTAATGACGCCGACAGGAACGACTTGTCCGGGACGGAACGGCGTCTGAACGCGGTAGTCGAGACCCGCACGACGCGGATCATAGGCAAGGCCATAGGCTTGAAGCACGGCGTGCGAGGCGCGGCTAGCTCCAATAAAACCCGCGAAGCTTGCGATGCCCGCGGCACTTGCGTTTTGTTCAACGAAGTCCCGCGCGTAGGTCGGTGTGTTTGAAGCGTGAATTTGCGTACTGAAGGCCATTGCCAATGTAAAGGCCGCGTATTCAGCGGGGAAATCCATCGCGATGTTTTTCACGGCGCCCATCGCGGTGCCTTTGGGAGGAATTCCTTGAGTCTGAATTTTTCGCATCTGAGACGGCTTGATCTTTCGAAGTTCTGAAATCGGCGTTGGCTGATACTGAAATCGAATGAGCTCTTTTGTTTCAGGATCGCGGAACTCAAAAACGTCGACGGGTTTTCCCGCAGAAGCGTCCACTTTGATTTCCGTTTCACCGGCTGCATAAGCCTGAGTTCCAAAGATCTGGGCTGACAATGATCCTATAAAAGTAATTGCGACCGCGAATGAAACGACGCCCGTTTTACTGGTGTTTAAATGGAGTCGCATCGACGCAATGAGATCTGAAGTAGGATTCATGCCCGTTGAATGGTGCAAGATAGATGCAGCGGCGGGCGGGCCCTGGGTCCCCGTAAATACCAAGTGTTTCGGTGACTTAGCTGAGGATCGCAGGGCCCAAAGTGCCGTTAAAGGTCACTTTGGGGACTCTTATGGGCTTGTTGGCGGCGGTGGGATAGCGAACGGATCCACGAAATCGGTCGGATTTGGGGGCGTCGCCGGCGTCGTCGAAGGTGAGGTCGAAGACGGTGCCAATTGAAGCATCGGATCCACCATTGGTTGGGCCGGAACTGTTGGAATGTCGGGATCGACAGAAAATATGATCACCCGTTTGAGCGGCCGATCGGTCGGACCCGTGGGTGTTGATGCGATTTTTCGAAGTGTGTCCATGCCCGATGTGACTTGGCCGATCACCGTGAACTGATCGTTGTAGTCAGGAAGCGGAGCGAGGCTGATAAAAAATTGGCTTCCCGCCGAGTTCTCTTCGTAGGTCAGGCCCTTGTCACTTCGTTTTCGGCCGAGGGCCATGGCGACGACGCCGGGCCGATCAAATCGCATGGCTGTCGTTCTCTCGTCAGGAACCGCGAACCCTGGTCCGCCCGTTCCATTGCCGAAAGGGCAACCACACTGAATCAATACACCCTTCAAAACACGATGACAGTTGAGGCCGGTGTAAAACGGTCGCTTCACTTTTTTGCCAGTGCGAACATCGATAAATTCTTTTTGTCCCAACGCGAGGTCGACAAAATTCGCGACGTTTTTTGGAGCGATGTCGGACCTTAGACTGATTTTAAATTCGCCTTCCGAAGTTTTTACGACGAGCACGGATTTCAGCTCGGGCTCTGCACTGTAGGGAATGATTTCTGAACGCGTTGGTTCGGAATTGATGGGAAGAGAGCCTGGCTGGTTGTACGTGTTGGGAAGTCCGGCAGGGACCGAAGGATTTGTCATCATTCCGCCCGACGACGGTGGAAGCGCCATCGGCACAAATGAATTTCCTTGGGGAGTGGGGCCGGGTGTTGCTCCTTGCGCGGGCTGCGACTGTGCGTTCGGCATCTGCACGGCGAACGGGGCAGTGGGGCTTGCGGGTGGAGGCGGCGACTGAGCAAAAATCTTTTCAGATCCCGTGACCAACAACATCGCAGCGAAAATTTTGAGTTGTAGCGACAAGATGCCTCCGCTTCAGCGACCTAAGAGAGTCTTCAAATTTTCCGAAGACTCTATGAGCTTCGCGCGAAGGATTTCGGGAAATTTATCCGGAGCCTCGCCAGAGGTTTTCGCGAATCTCTGAAAATCCTTCGAACCAAGACTCAAATTGGAGCCCGAAACATCGCCGGTCACACGAATCCATTGTTCCGAGCGCCGCAACCAAATGTGGGTCGCTTGCAATTGCTCCAACAATTTCCTTCGTGGGCTCGCCGCAGCTTCAAACCCCTCTAGAAAGTGAAACATGCCGCGTGTGGACGTCTCAAGAAGATTCCGGTGGGAGGGACTCGTCGTTGGTCCAGAACGAAGGACCTCAATCTGTGCAGCGAACTCGATCGGCGCCAAACCGCCTTGGACCAACTTGAGATCAATCTGTCCTTTGGAGAGGTCCAAAGGAATGGGCTTAAAAAGTTTTTTCGCAATGTCGGCAAGCTCTGCACTTTCATCGGAACTTAGTCCGCGATCGAGAATTGTCGTTCGTACGTCATCCGTCAGTGGATGTGGAAGTGTGACGAGCGAGCGGGCCCTGAGCCAACTTTGTCGCTCCCACGCAGCGGCTGAAGTTTTAAGGTGCTCAATCAGTTGTTCAGAGTGAATTAGAATCGGCCCCGCGTGACCGCTGGGGCGCAGGCGCAAGTCGACCGAGTAAATGGAGCCGCCTCGATGCGACTCGGTCATTCGATTTAGAAAACGCCGCGCGAGGCGCTGCTGATCGGTTGTCGGCGGTGTGGTCGTAATAAAAACGAAGTCGAGATCAGAACGCAAGCCAAGCTCACGGCCGCCCCATTTTCCAAGGGCGACAATACCGATGGGTTCGCAATTTATTTCTTTTGCGGTCATCAACATGAGGTCTGACGCGATGGAATCTGCTAACTGAGTTAGATTTTGGATGCAGGCCTCAAGGTCTTTGGATTCAAGAAAATGGAGCGTTGAAATGATCTCACCCATCATCCGACGCTCCGACAGCGCATCGAGAGCCTGCTCGGTTTCAAGGGAAAGAATGTCGGTGGCTTCTTGGCGAAGGATGAATGCATCAAGAAGTTCAGGCCGCGAACAAAGTATTTGTCCCGCCCAGGGTGAAACACCGAAAAGTGTCGCCAGTTGATGCACCAGCACGGGTTCACGATTGAGCATGGAAAACAGCGTCGCTTTCGCGCGAGTCATTTTTATGAAATCCACCAAAAGTCCGAGGCCCAAATTGAGGTCGCCGCCGCTTGCGACGAGTGAGTTCAAGAATCCCGAAAGGAAAAGATTTTTTTCTCTTTCGTCGCGCTCGGACTTTTTGGACAAGATGCGAGTCTCAAAAATTTCCTGAAGAGACTCGCGTGCAATCGTTTCATCAAAGCCGCGTGCGGCGAGATCTTCAGGCGTTGGAACCTCAGCAGAAACCACTTGGGGAAACGTCGCTTCCGAGATTTGGATCACACGCTTTGCAGTCCGAACTATTTCAGCAATATAGAGGGGGTTCGTGATTTTGTAAGTCTGTTCATCGTTTTCGCACTGAAGCCTATTTTCCAGATTCCGGTAGTACCAGTACGTCGTATCAAGTTCTGTGGCATCGGCTAACGGTAAGACTTGGGCTTCCACGAGCCGATTCAGCGCTTCGGAGGTGCTGTGTGTCTGAAGGTTCTTTCGACGACCACCGTGAATGGTCTGTAGGGCATGAACAAAAAGTTCGATGTCTCGAATGCCACCCGGGTGAAGTTTCAAGTGAAATTCATTGGGCGATGTCGAAGCGTTTTCATTGCGGATTCTGTGAATGAGAAAACGCAGTTCATCGATGATTGAGTAGTCCAAGTGACGCCTGTAAGAAAAGCCGCGCGCAAAGCCGGTGACCTGGTCCCGGAGTTCTGAATTCCCGCCGATGATATGACGGAACCTGACAAAAGCTAAGCGCTCCCAGGTTTCGCCGTGATACCCGTAGTGGTTTTCAAACTGTGAAACCGTTGGAATCAGCGCGGCCGAGTTTCCCCCGGGCCGAAGTGCCAGATCGACGCGGTGACAGAAGCCCCATTCGTCGGCTTGATTAAGTATCCGAATAAATTCTTGAGCTTCGCGCCGGGGAGCTTCGATTCCATCAGCTCCGATCAACATGAGATCGATGTCGCTGGATAGATTGAGCTCTTCGGCACCAAGTTTTCCGAGGGCAAAGACGCTGATACTTGACTTAGCGAGCCCCGAAAGTTCGAAAGCTATTTTGACGTGACGATCGGCGGCCTGACTCCAATGAAGACAGATTTCAGCGTCCGTCGCTCTTTCGTGAAACAGTGAAAGGGCACACTCAAGCCACGCCCGGTGACGTTGAATTTTTAGTTCGATAATTTTTCGTTCTAATGAACCGGCGGAGATTTTCGAACCAGCAAGGTCCGCGCGTTCGATGATTTCCAAGTAGCGCGACACTGCGGGCCAAGCCTTGGCCTCGAGAATTTCAATCGCCGAAAACTCTTCGAGGCTCGGAATTTTTCTAGTCAAACGCTGGCGACCAATGGGGTTTGAAATATTGATGGTTGTCGAACGTGATGCGTTTTTCCGTCTCACCGTCGA